>CANQAR010000095.1 GCA_947588845.1 uncultured Lachnospiraceae bacterium | reverse complement strand
CCATAAAAGGAAGAACACTTTCAGGTTTTATTTCTGAAAGTGTTCTTTTTTTAATCAGGGGATTTTTTCACAGCCCCCTTCCAATCTTTTATCCCGAGCTTGCCAGCCCGCCCGTTTTCTGCTAAACTTATACCTCAGTTTTATGCGGCAAACAGGCAAAACGAAACCTGTTCTGCCGTTTCCCATAATTGAATGAGGTGATATTTCATGTTTACAACTATCCGGAAGAAAACCGGAGCAACGGCCGGTCTTTTACACAAGAACAGACTAAAAAGCCTGTCTTTCAGAAGCACGCTCGCGGTCCTGCTCCTGTCGCCGGCCGTCAGTCTGATCATTCTGGAACTGCTGACCGAAAATCTCACGCAGCTTCCCCGCATCGCGATTCTGCTCAACCTGCTCCTTTTGTATTTCCTTCTTGCCCTGTTTCTGCTGTTCTTCGGCAGGATACACACGGCGCTGATTCTGTATAATGTGCTGATTCTGCTGCTGGGACTCATCCAGTACTATGTCGGCAGATTCCGCGGAAGATCTTTCATGCTGTCGGACATCACCTGCGCCTGGACAGCGCTGCAGGTCGCCGGAGGATACTCCTACGCTCTCAGTTTCACGGCAGGCGCCGCCGTACTTGCGGCCGTCGTCTGGATGGGGCTGTCCCTGCTCGTCCCCGACAGGAAGACCAAAAAGTTTCTGATCATTCGGAAGATCGCCGTTATCCTGCTGCTCGCGGCAGGACTCCGGCTTCTGGCTGACCGCTCCTTTACCTCGCAGCACGATATTTTTTCTGTAAACATGTGGGATCCTGACGGTGATTACAGAACCAAAGGTTATCTTCTCGCGCTGCTCTCCCAGATCCAGTATCTTACCGTCGATGTCCCGGAAAATTACTCCGAAGAAGCGGCAAGGGAGATTGCGGAAAAATACAGCCGAATCTATGACGCAAAACATGCCGGAGATTCCCTTGCCGTTCAGCCGGAAAATCTGATTGTCATCATGAACGAAAGCTGGAGCGATTTCCGTCTGCTGGACACATACCAGTACAAAAAAACCGTCACACCGTTTATCGACAGTCTGACGGAGAATGTGACAAAAGGATATGTCAGAGTCCCCGTATACAGCAGCGGAACCGCAAACACGGAGTATGAAGTTCTGACCGGCAACAGCACTTTCCTGCTTGAGGAGAATTCCCCCGCCGCCTACCAGGTACACAGCCAGAAAAATGAGTATGGCATGGCATCCACATTGTCGGCGCAGGGATACCGGACCATCGCCATGCATCCGGAATCCGCATTAAATTACAACCGGAAGCAGGTCTATCCCCGCATGCGTTTCGACGAATTTCTTTCAAAGGACAACTGGGATGATCAATATCTCAAAAAAATAAGACGGTACGTTTCCGACAAATCCTGCTATGATTATATTGCACAAATTTACAGCGAAAAGGAAGCGGGAGAAAAACTGTTTACTTTCCTTGTAACAATGCAGAACCACGCCGGTTACTCCATAAAGAAGTTCAAATCAACCGTGAATCTGGGATACGGAACCGACTGCCCGGAAGCCGAGCAGTACCTGTCTCTTCTGAAAAAATCAGACAAAGCCTTTCAGAGTCTGATCGAACATTTTGAAAATGTCCCGGAACCGACCATGATTGTGATGTTTGGGGATCACTGGCCCAATCTCCAGGATGCCTTTTTTGATACTTTATTTGAAAATGGAACTTCGGCTGTAACCGCTGAAGAAAACAGAGCCCGCCTCTCGACCCCATTTGTCCTGTGGACAAATTATGAGCGGGAATCGCAGACGGGAATCACGATGAGCGCGAATTATTTCGGAAGCTACATTCTGCAGCAGGCAGGAGCGATCTTGCCACCTTACAATAAATTTCTCCTTGAAATGAAAGATGAGCTTCCGGTTCTGTGGGTTAATGAAGTGATGACGGCAGACGGAACCTGGTATTCGGCGGAAAGTCTTCCTGAACATTCCGCCGGCCTTGTGGCAGAATACAGGATTTTGCAGTACAACAATGTATTTGCAGGCAGCAGAAAAATCGATGCGCTGTACAAGCCGGAAAACCATTGAGCAAGGCAGACCATACCTGAACGCCGTACCAGCTTTGTTTCAGTCTGCATCGACAATTTCACACAGAGTACAGCTGCGTCGGTGTTTGCGATCAGGAAAAATGCGGATGTTCTCATTTGTCCGGCTCAACCGAATACCACCTGAAGCAGAACCATATAGCAGATTGTCCCTGCCGGTATGGAAATCAGCGTGTTGTGCTTCCATTTGTGGAGCAGAACGACAAGCACCACGGAGATCAGCTCCGGAATCCCGTGGGGAGACTGCACCAGCGAGACCCCTTTCAGGCAGTAAACGACAAGCATCCCTATGATCGCGTAGGGCAACACCCTGCCAAGGTACAGTATGGGCTGCGGCGTATTATGCCGGAAAATCAGAAACGGCAGAAAGCGCAGCAGCGCTGTCGTTGCCGCCATGATCCCGATCAATATCAGTGAATATTCGGGACTAATCGTCATTTTATATCCTCCTCTTCAATCAGTTGTCCGCTATATGCGGAAACTTATTGTTCTTTGTCTATATCAGATAGGGATGCGCAGTCAAAACTTTCCGCCTGATTTCGGCACGAAACTCAGCTCTGCTTTGGCACACATCTCCAGCTCATCTGTCTTTCAATACGCCTTCCTGCTCCGGCATGCGCCTCTTCAGCAAAAACAGCAGAATTACGATTCCGATCATCGCCGGGATCAGAAAGCCGGACGCCCCGAAAACCAGAAGACAGATCACCGACACCCCGACTCCCACAAGCGCCGGCAGGTGATTTTTCTCCTTCTCCCACTGTTCCGTAAATATGACGACAAAGAGAGCCGTCATCGCGAAATCCAGCCCCGCCGAATTAAAATGAAACGCGGAGCCGAGCAGCGCTCCGACCACACTTCCTGTAATCCAGTAACTCTGATTCAGAATCGATACGAAAAAATAATAGAGATTGATGTCCATATCCTCCCGCTCCTGCTTGCTGCAGACCAGCGAGTACGTCTCATCCGTCAGAGCAAAGATCAGATACGGCCTCGTCTTTCCCGCCCGATTATATTTTTCCAGCATGGAGATCCCGTAAAAAAGATGCCGCACATTCACCATGATCGTCATCAGAAACGCCGCCAGCATCGTCGCTCCGCCCGACAGCAGGTCGACCGCCACATACTGCATCGACCCCGCATAGATCGTCAGGCTCATCAGCAAAGCCCACAACCACGAATACCCCTTATCCTGCAATAAAATTCCAAACCCCATTCCAAGAACCACATACCCTGCCATGACCGGCAGCGAATCAATAAAAGCATAGCGGAATGTCTGTCTGCGCATTGCGCATTCCTCCTCGTTTTGCAAATTTTTTAACTTTTATTCTCTGCGATACAAAACAATAAATAAAACACAATCGAATTTCTTCATTATAACCAAATCTTTGGCGGTGCGCAACTCCAAAATTTCAGGCGTGCAAAAAGGCATCCTTCTGCAGGATGCCTTTTAATCTTCCCTGTCTGCAGGAACCCTCAGGCTCACATTTCTCACAGAGGCTGTCCGTCGTGAACAGCGTCAGCCCTCCATGATGCACAGATCAGATTTCGCTATACTATGACTTAGTTGGAAGTACTTAAATACTTCTCAATCCTTTCCACCGCATCAGTCTCGTCCGCGCCGTCCGCAGAAACCACAACTGTTTCGCCAGCTGAAAGTCCAAGCGTCATCATACCCATGATGCTCTTCGCATTCACGTTCCTGCCGCCTTTACTCTCCAAATGAATCTCACTAACAAACTGGCTCGCTACCTGTACCAGCATAGCTACGGGTCTTGCCTCCAAACCACTGGCAAGCTGGATTGTAATTTCTTTCTTAGTCATAATAGTTCTCCTCCTAGTTTTGCCTTAGCTCCTCTGCCATTCTGCTCAGCTTGCGCAGGCGGTGGTTTACACCGGATTTCCCTACCGCAGGCGTCAGCATCATGCCAAGCTCTTTCAGCGTCGCATCCGGATTTTCCAGGCGAAGCTGTGCGATATCCGCAAGATTGTCCGGAAGGGAATCAAGCCCCCGAACCCTCTGAAGATATCTTATATCTTCCACTTGCTTTACTGCTGCGCTCACTGTCTTGCTGATATTGGCCGCCTCACAGTTTACCTTGCGGTTCACCGCATTGCGCATCTCACGGACAATCCGGATATTCTCAAGATTCATCAGCGAGACATGCGCTTCCATGATATTCAGCATATCAACAATCTGAGCTCCTTCCTTAATATAAACGATATGGTACTTTTTACGCTGCACAATTCTGGCATCCGGGCCAAACGGGTGTATCAGCATCTGAAGCTGCTCCGCCCTGGCGCGGGAAGAACAGGCAATTTCAAAGTGATAGGATTTGACCGGATCGCTGACCGAACCGGCCGCCAGAAAAGCGCCTCGGATAAAAGCTCTCCTGCAGCAGGAATTCTGCACCAGAAGCTGATTCGCAGGCGATACCTGCTCCATGATCTCCCCATCATCCTGGAGAAGCTTCAAGGCCTGCAGAACCCGCATCACATCTTCATGCTGCCTGACCAGTATCGTAAATATCTGACTGCCCCGGGCGTCTCTTTTTTGAAGGCGCACGGAAACATCACAACATATATTAAATGTTTTTTGCAGTAATGTAAAGCACTTTCTTGCGACAGTCAGATTTTCTGTATAGATTTTTAACGAGTACCGGTTTGAGGCCGAGATCAGAACGGATCCGCACATACCGATCAGCGCCGAGAGCTCGGCGATCTGGCAGTGGCGCGCGGCGCCCATCTGATGAGACAGTTCCTCTTTTACTTCACTGGAAAACGACATCTTTCCTCACTCATTTCAGTATATCCCTGTGTTCGATCTTCAGACCGTAACCTGCGTTTTTATTCAGATAGTCATAGAGACCATTGGCAAGCGTAACCGACCTGTGTTTGCCTCCGGTACATCCGATGCTGATGACAAGCTGATTTTTTCCCTCCGCCACATAATTCGGAAGCAGGAACTCAACCATATCCTCCAGCTTCCCCAGAAACTGCCGGGTGATATCGAAGCCCATGACGAAATCACGGACCTCCTGGTCCTGCCCGGTCTTGTGCTTCAGTGCGTCGAGATAATAGGGATTCGGAAGGAAGCGTACATCAAACACAAGATCCGAATCCCCCGGTATTCCGTATTTAAAACCGAACGACAGAATTGTAATATAGATATTCCGGTACTCCTGACTGCCGGCAAAAATCTTTTCAAGCTCCGAACGGAGCTCCCGCACCAGCAGCGTGGAGGTGTCGATGATATAGTCCGCCTGTTTTTTCAGAAATTCCAGGGCGGAACGTTCCGCAGCGACTCCGTCCTCAATCCGCCCGTCTCTCGCCAGCGGATGGCTGCGCCGTGTCTCCTTATATCTCCGCAGAAGCGCCCCGTCGCTCGCGTCGAGATACAGGATTTCGCAGGAAATCCCTTTCATCAGCAGCTCTTCCAGAACCTTCTGCAGGCCCTTGATCTCTCTGCCGCTGCGGGCATCGACGCCGAGGGCCACCTTGCTGTACTCTCCGTTCTCGGAAGTCAGCGCAAGTTCCGTAAATTTCTCAACCAGAGGAACCGGAATATTGCCTGCACAGAAGAAGCCGATGTCCTCCAGCACCTTCAATGCCGTACTTTTCCCGGCACCTGACATGCCGGTCACAATCACAAATCTCATACATCCTCCTCATGTTTTCTGGTCCCCATTTTCTTTTACAGTCCTTCCCGGAACCCTGTTCCGCTTACACGGCATCCTCAAACTCCCCGATCATCCGGATTTCCGGTTCCAGCATTACTCCGTACTTCTCGAAGACGATCCTGCGCACACTGCCGATCAGCCTGCGCACATCGGCGGCCGTGGCATTTCCTTTATTCACCACAAAACCGCAGTGTTTTTCGGAGACCTGCGCGTCCCCACAGGAATATCCGCGCAGTCCGGCTTCCATGATCAGCTTTCCCGCGAAATATCCCTCCGGACGTTTGAACGTGCTGCCCGCGCTGGGAATATCAAGCGGCTGTTTCGAGACTCTCAGCTCCTTCAGTTCCTCCATCCTGGCCAGAATCTGCCGCGGATCCTCCTCGGACAGACGGATGCAGGCCTCCAGCACAATATACTGCTCCTTCTCCACAATACTGGTGCGGTACCCCATCGCAAGCTCATCGACCCCAAGCTTTTTGATTTCACCTTCCCGTGTCAGGACGCGGGCCCACTGCAGTACATCCTTCATCTCTCCGCCATACGCTCCGGCATTCATCATCACAGCTCCTCCGAGCGTCCCAGGTATGCCGGAAGCAAACTCCAGACCGGACAGGCCATGAGCAAGCGCCTGTTTTGCCAGTGTTGAGAGAAGGATTCCGCTCTTTGCCGTCACCTGGTTTCCCTCAAAAGACAGGTCGCTGTAATTTTTGAAGATCTGCAGGATAACTCCGCGGAATCCGTCATCCGCGACAAGCAGATTGCTCCCGTTTCCGATGATATACAGCGGTATCCCAGCCGCCCGGCACAGACGCACTGTCTCGCAGATTCCTTTCTCCGATTCCGGCGCCGTAAAAATATCCGCCGGTCCCCCGATCCGGAAAGTCGTATGCTTCTTCATCGGCTCATCTCTCCATATATGGCCGACACCGGCAGCTCCTCCAAGTGCTTCGTATAAATTCTGCATAGGCTCCTCCATCTCCGTTTTAATCAATCCATCGTTCAGGCTATCAGCGGGCCTCAGCCTTGCTGCCCGCCGGAATCATTCGCGTGGTGCAGTCCGGACGCCCCGGCACACAGTTCGTTTGCAAAGTAAACTCCCATGCCAGGCATACCGGCACCACCATGAATGAAAGGGAGTTTATTGAGCCTCCGGGTAAAAGTATGCACACCGCAGTCATCCCGCTGTTTCCCGGATCAGCCTGCACTTTCCGTGTCATCCAGAATCCCGCTTTGGCGGATACTTTCGACGACTTCCCTCAGTTTTTCCGGAGGCAGCACAAGCGCCATGCGCACATACCCCTCTCCAAGGCTTCCAAAGCTGCTGCCGGGAACACAGATCACCCCGGAGCGCTCCATCAGCTCCAGGCAGAACTGCATGGAATCCGTCCACTCTTTTGGAAGCGGGGCCCACACAAACATGGTTCCCTCGCTGTCCGGCACATTCCAGCCGATCTCCCGCAGTCCCTGACAGAGCGTACGGTTCCTCTCCTCGTATTCCTCACACTGACGGATCACACTGTCGAACGGTCCGGTCAGCGCGGCAATCGCCCCATACTGCACCGGCAGGAAAATTCCATAATCAAACTGTGTCCTGAGCGCCTTAAATTTCTGTATAATCTCCCGGTTCCCGATTGCGAAGGAAAGACGGGCCCCCGTATAATTGAAGGTCTTTGAAAGCGAATAAAATTCGATTCCCACATCCATCGCTCCTTCGAGCGAGAGAAACGAGATCCCCTGCCTCCCGCCAAAGATCAGATCCGCGTAAGCGTTGTCATGCAGGATGATGATCTCGTATTTTTTCGCGAACGCGATCAGTTCATGGTAGAACGATTCCGGCGCCGCCTTGCAGACCGGATTCCCCGGATAATTGATCACCATGAATCTTGCCCTGCGCGCGATATCCTCCGGAATCTCGTCAAGCCGCGGCAGATAGTTATTCTCCGGAAGCAGCGGATACTCCCACACCTCAGCGTCGCAGAGCTGCGGACCGATGCGGAAAATCGGATACCCCGGATTCGGTACAAGCACCAGTTCGCCGGGATCGCACAGGGCCCAGGCCAGATGTGCCATGCCCTCCTGCGAGCCATAGAGCGCCATGATTTCCGACTGATCCAGCTCCAGACCGAACCTGCGTCTGAAAAATCCCTGCGCCGCCTCAAGCAGTTCCGGAAGCTCCGAAAGGGCGTACCTGTAATTCTCCGGTTTCTTCGCCGCCTCGCTCACAGCGTCCATGATATGCTGCGCCGGCTTAAAATCCGGCGTCCCGACAGAAAGATTGTAGATTGTCCTTCCTTTTTCTGTCAGCTCTTTTTTCTTTGCGTCCAAAGCCGCAAAAATACTCTCTTCAAGCCTGACTGCTTTCTCTGAGAAATGTAACTGCATCTGTATTTTCCTCCAAACTATATGTATCTGTCGCCTGATCTATTCATCCGTAAATCCTTTATTCCAAAATCCGGCCATCCGGGCTCTCTCCCCGCGAAGAAACGAGAGCTTCCGTCTCTCCGGACGAAACGGGAACTTCCGTCTCCCCAGACAGTCCTCCAGTTCTCGGCTCTTCATCCGCCTCTCCGGATGAAACGGGAGCTTCCGTCTCTCCGGACGATCCTCCGGTCTTCGGCTCTTCATCCGCCTCCCCGGCTGAAACGGGAGCTTCCGCTTCCCCTCTGGCCTCAGACGGCAGAGACTCCTGATCCGCTCCGGAAATATCTCCGTAAAGTCCCGTATCTTTCCACGCGTCCTCGGACGCCTCATCTTCCAGACGGTGTTCATATCCGTACCGCTCTTCATCGGTTCCCGGAAGGCTTTCCTCCGTCTCCTCTTCCGAGCGGGGATCTTTCCACGCTTTTCCATATCTTTCGGCGCCCGCGCGCTCAAGATTCCCTGTCACAAAATACAGCATGAGACAGAAAAGACTGAGAAAGCTTCCGAGCCACAGTCCGGGCGGCGTATATTTCATTTCCACGGTATGCTGTCCTGCGCTGAGCGACACCCCTGTCAGCGCCTTGCCGATGCTCACATACCCCTTCTCTTTCCCGTCAACCAGGATACTCCAGCCGGTATCATAGGGAATTGTCAAAAGAAGTGTCCCTGCCTCCTGCACATGGATATCCCCTTTTACCCGGTTTCCTTTTACGCTCAGATTCTCAAGCTGACTTTCGGAAAGCTTGTTGATCACCTTCTGATAGGCATTGTTCGCGCAGGTATAAACCTCCGCTTCCACCGGCGACTGGTTCTCATTCAATGTGACTGTGAAATTGGCCATATCATCTGTCGCACTCCGGTTGATCACATAGAGATGATCCGTGTAGGTACTGTAGTCCTTCGAATATTCGGGCGTGCGCAGATTGATCTCCGAAACCCTGGTGTCTATGCAGAGATACACCTGCTTGTTCTCGGGAATCAGTATCCCGTAATTCTCTCCGTCCTCCATCGTAATATAGCGGTCCAGCACGAAAATCGGATCAAGCCCTGTCGCCAGCGTCACAAAGCTGTTCTGCACCTGCAGCGGCTCCGACGCCTCGATATCCCACTGGCGGATCGAATCCTTCACCATAAATCCAAGCGAGAGTGCATTGCTGTTTTTGTAGAGCGCAAGCTCGCCGTCCTCCCCGATCTTCGCAAACTGGTACATCGTATCTGTCTGTTTTGACGGGGACGCGACGTACTTGATGCCGAACACATCATTCATCAGCTTCGTCACACCGAGATAGCCGTTCTTGTTTGTTCTGGCCTCGATGCCCAGCGCGTCGCAGAAATCAATCACGGACTCCTGCATCGTGGAATTGAACATCACGAGCGCGTTGCCCCCCACAAACATCGTCACATTTCTCATCCGCTGCCGGTCTACCTCGCTGCGGAAAAACGTATTGTCCTGCTGCCGGTTCATCATCGCTTTCCAGGAAATCTGATCGGCCACATACATGCTTCTCGTCACCCCGCCGTTCGCGAGAATCCCGTGAATTCCATTCGCGGAAACCTCAATCAGGGCCGCCGCCGAGAGAATCCCGCAGTAAAGCGCAGGCTTCGCCGCCAGAGCATACCGGCTAAGCAGAAGCAGGCCGAACCAGAGCACCAGGATTCCAAATGTGATATAGCACAGGGCATCCTGCACTTCTCCGTAACCTGTCATATAGACGTACCCCACAAAAGCGGCAGGGACCGCAAAGGACACCAGCAGTTTGAGAAAATGAAAACTGCGGATATGTCCCAGCGCATCGTACGCCATCACAAGCAGCAGTGCGATATAAATAAACGCAAAGCGGTTCGGGAGTCCATTCTGAATATGGAATCCGTGCCAGATATAATTCAGGATATTCATCGCAAAACTGAGAAGCAGCAGTCCTGCCATGGCATAGTGCGCCAGCCTCTCGCGCAGGCGTATCTTTGAGTCAAACAGATACAGCACCGCGAGCATCACCGTCGCAACGCCGCAGTACGCGTTCAGTCCCACCTGCGTGTTCGCGATGTTGATCGGTTCAAGGAACACAAAGTGGTTCAGCATCATCTCCATAAAATTTGTGTAGAACCGGATCGTCGTCGGGAAATTATTTCCCTGCATGGATTCTGAGGAAGAAAGCCCCAGAAACGCCGGAATCAGCACAAGGGCAGCCAGCCCTCCGGCCAGCAGCGCATACCAGCCAAACGTCAGCCCGCTGTACAGCACACGGCGCAGCGTGATCCTGCGCGCGCTGACCCAGCGCACAACGAAATACAGGCAGGAAAAGATGCAGAGCATAAAGCCAATGTAATAATTGCACCAAAGCCCGTAGAACAGGGAAATGCAGAACAGTTTTCCGCTCTTTCCGTCCACAATGCGCTCAACGCCGCACATGATCAGGGGCAGCACCGCGATGCTGTCCAGCCACATCAGATTGAAATAATACCCGAGCACATAATTGCTCAGCGCATACATAACCCCGAACACCGCGGGCAGATATCTCCGTTCCGGATCCCTCTGGTGCAGATACCAGGAAAAAAAGCCTCCGCAGAGCCCGATCCTCAGCCAGATAACCAGATCCATAAAATCGCAGACATGCTCCATCGGAATCAGCACCATCAGCAGATTGACGGGACTCGCAAGATAGTAGGCGTAGGTCGACCAGAAATTATAGCCGAGCCCTCCGGAAAACGAATAGAGCAGCGACTCGCTGTTCGCCAGCTTCCGGTGCAGATCCGTGTAAAAAGGAAGATACTGGTGCAGGGAATCGACGATCAAAAGCGTCTTGTCCCCGAACGGCCAGACCCCGTGCACAACAAATCCGGCCCCGGCGACCAGAGCCGACAGGACAAAGCCGGCAAGAAAATATCTCCGCGCAATCCGCTTTTTCTCAAGCGCCTCCTCGTCTCTGGCCCCATCTTCGTCCCGGAACACAAAGAATCTGCTGATCAGGTAATTGAGCAGCAGAACAACCACCTGGATTACACATTTCGCAGCCAGATCATGCATGCCCCAGATACAGCTCAAAAGCAGCGTCCCCAGAACTTCGACCAGCATCGTGGAGAGTCTCATGCCGATAAAACTTCCCATCTCTTTTAAGAGCTCCCCCATCGACCCGGTCCTGTGTTCAAACACAAACCATTTGTTCACCACATAAGCGAACAGAATTGCGCACGGAATCGAGATCAGACTGGCTGTCGTGATGTCCGTGTTCAGATACCTTGTGAGCATAAAATAGATCACAAGATTAACCATCGTCGTGCATCCGCCGAAAAAGATATAGCGGACCGCCTGATTTTGATATATTTTTTTCATACTATGATCTCCCGTCCCAGACAAAAGGAATAGATCACCCTGCGCTTTACCTTATGCCCGGTCAGCCGCCCGAGGGCAGCCGCATAACAGGCAAGCTGCGGGCGGTATTTTTCTGCAAGTACGCGCGGACTGCGGACATAATCCGTCTTATAATCCAGCAGTACAATTTTTCCGTCTTCCTCGTAGAAGAAAGCGTCTATGATCCCCTGCACGAGAACCGTCTCCCGCGGATTCCAGCCCTCGCGGATCCTGTCCGCCGGCACGCCCATGACAAACGGCTGCTCCCGGAACAACAGTCCCGCGCCTGCCGCCCTGGCCATTCTCCGGCCCACATCGGACGCGAGAAACGCGTGGATCTCGCCCATATTCAGACTGCTTCCCTCTTCCGGGGTCATTTTACCACACTTTACCAGTTCTTCCAACTGTATTTCTGCAGGTTCCCGCATGGAAAAATCGAGATTCTGCATGAAAACATGGTAAGCGGTACCCCGCGCGGCGCCTGTAAGCACGGCTCCTTCCCGGAAAGCCGGCACCAGCGGCGTCACTTCCGTCTGCTCTCCTTCCCTTCCGTAAAGCTGCTCCGCTTCCTCATCCTCCATCTGCGACATGCGCTTGAGTTCGGAGACAGACACCTTGCCGCAGATTTCCCGGTCTTTCTCGTAGGGATATTCCGCGCGGAACGTCCGCTCCAGATAATCGGCCGTCCTTTCATCACAGCAGACAGACAGATCCATTTCAAGCAGGTTCTTCAGACGAAGCGCTTCCAGGTTCTCATTGAGCAGGTTTCGCATTCTCTGCGCGTCAAAATCCACGCAGGCACAGCGGAACCTCGAAAGCTCCGAAAATTCCGCTTCCTCCTCTGTGCCGCTCCAGCAGGCCGCATCCGGATGACGCCAGAGCGCCGGAAGAATCCAGTCCAGATAAGAGGACGCCAGGGAAAGCCGCGTGTAGGACAGCGCGCGCTCCCGTCTGCCGCTTATGGACCAGCAGCTCTGCAGCTCCTTTTCCAGATCATCGACGGTTCCGGTCAGGATCAGTTTTTCCTTCGCGCGCGTCATCGCGACATACAGGACGCGAAGCTCCTCCCCCAGATTTTCCTGGAGAATTTTCCGCTGAATCACCCGCTTTAAAAGGTTCGGCGTCTTCAGCCTCCGGCCGGGATCCACAAAATCACATCCGATGCCAAGCTCCGGATGCAGCACCACGGTTCCCCGTATATCCGCCACATTAAAGTTCTTGCTGATGCCGCTCACAAACACGATGGGAAATTCCAGGCCCTTGCTCTTGTGGATACTCATCACACGGACCGTATTTTCCGCCTCCCCGCTGACGCCGGCCTCCCCGTAATCGATCTCGTACTTCCGCAGACTCTCAATATAGCGGACAAAATGATACAGGCCCCGGTAGCTGGATGATTCGTAAGCGATGGCCTTCTCCACCAGCATGTCAAGATTTGCCTTTCTCTGCGTACCCGCGGGAAGCGCGGACGCGTACGCCCCGTATCCCGTCACATCCAGAATCTCCCAGAGCAGCAGATGGACCGGTGTGTGCGTGGTCTTTGCGCGGAGATACTCATACGTATCAAAAAACGCGCGCAGTTTCCGGCGGATTTCTGCTCCGGCGGCGTCCTCGTCCCGCTCCATAAATTTCCGGCAGCAGTCATAAAAATGATACTCTTCCGTGCGCGCCCGGATAATCGCCAGCTCTTCATCCGTAAAGCCGCCGATCGGGCTGCGCAGCACCGCCGCCAGCGGGATATCCTGCACCGGATTGTCGAGAATCTGAAGATAGGAAAGCACGACCCGCACCTCCGCCGCGGAGAAATAACCTGTCCGCGACCCGGTAAAGCAGGGAATCCCCATCTCCTGGAGCACCTCCCGGAACGTCTCCGCCCAGCCCGAGACCGTGCGGAGCAGGATCACGACGTCACGCCACTCTGCCAGCCGGTATGTACCGTGCTCCTGATCCCAGACCTTTTCCCGTCCAACGATCTCAAGAATCCTCTGTCCGACAAACCTGGCCTCTTCTTCCTGCTTCTCCGCCGCTGTCGGCGCCGCTTTTTTCGAAGAAGTTCCCCTGCCGGACAACGCTGCTGTCTCCCCCGCACTGCTTTTTTCAGCCCTGGAAGTTCCCATCCCGCTGTTCCCGGCAGAATCCGCAAATCCGGATCTTTCCGTCTCGTTTGTCCTGGTTCCTCCTGCCGCGCCTTCACCTTCCCCGGCGGAATGCACGTTTCCTGCATTCCCTGTTCCGCCGCCGTCAGAACGCACTGCGCCCCCCGCATCCGCACTTCGGTCAAGAAGCAGCATCTCGACAGGCAGAAAATCCGGATCGGCGCCTGCCTCAAACTGCGCGCCGGGATAGAGCGCCGCGTCCGCATCGTACTCGATACCGCCAAGTCCCTCCGTCATAATCTGCCGGAAAATGTAATTGACCCCGTCGAGCACCTCCGCCCGGCTCCTGAAATTTTTGTGCAGATCAATCCGGCAGCAGCTCTCGTCACCCGCCTGCGCGTACCGCTTATACTTCTCCATGAACAGCTCCGGCCTCGCCAGACGAAACCGGTAGATACTCTGTTTTACATCGCCTACCATGAACCGGTTGTGAATGCCCCGGCCCGCCCCGGCCACACTGTTCAGAATCAGTTCCTGCACCAGATTGCTGTCCTGGTATTCATCGATCATGATCTCCTCAAATACTTCGGCATACTCCCTGGCTGCCGGTGTCGGAACAGCTTTTCCGCCCTCTTTTTTCAGCAGAATATCCAGCGCGAAATGCTCAAGATCACTGAAGTCCAGCTGATTTTTCTCCGCCTTTTTTTCGGCCAGACGCTCCCCGAACCGCTTTGTCAGCTTCGCCAGCATCCGCACAATCTTCCCGCTCTCGTAAAATTCCTCCCACAGTATCTCGGGAGATGTATAAAAATAGCGGTCGCGGATATCGCCGACTTCTTTTTTGATCTGATTCCGGATTTCCTGCGCCCGCTGCTTCTTCTCCTCAGATATTGTCTTGTCCCTGACCGCGGCCAGACGGGCAAAGCCTCCCATATTTCGGAAAGCCGCCGCCAGAGAATCATAATCCTGTGCCGCCGCCAGCTCCTCAAGAAGCTGCCGGTCGCTCTCAAACGTCTTCAGATACGGGTACGGTCCGTCTGGTTCTTCCGCGATCCGGACGGCCTCGCGAAGTTCTCCCAGCATGTCTTCCAGAATGCGGCGCACATCCTGCACCAGAAAATCCAGCCAGAACCGCGAATTTCCCACTGCGGAACTTTCCCCTTGTCCGGGATTTTCTCGTTTCATCCCGGTTCCGCTGTCCGTTCCCTTCTCCGTTTCCTGACAATCCGCCCTCGTTCCTGCCTCGCCTGGTTCCTTTCCAGGCTGCGTCTGCGCTTCTTCGCCGCCCGTACCATCTCCCGCGTCATGACTTTCAAAAGGAGGATCATACATCCGGCAGCACATATCCAGCCACTCCCCGGGCCAGGGATGCGCCAGCGAAAAATGATGCAGCTGCAGAATCAGCTCTTCCACCAGGATATCGCTCTTTCCCGTCGCGACACATTCCAGAAACTCATGAAATTCAGGTTCTCCGCGCTCATACGCCTCGTCCAGCACTTCGCTCACCGTATCCTGCTCCAGCAGCTGACACTCGCCCTCATCCGCAATCCGGAATCCCGGATCCAGCCCGATCGTATGAAAATGACTGCGCAGCACCTGAAGACAGAAACTGTGGATCGTCGTGATACTTGCATGATGAATCAGCACAAGCTGCTTCTGCAGATGGACATTGTCCGGATTCTCCAGCGCCCGCTGTTCCAGAGCGTCGCGGATCCGCTCGCGCATCTCCGCCGCCGCCGCATTCGTAAACGTCACCACGAGCAGCCGGTCGATATCCACCGGACGCACTGGATCCGTGATGCGCGAGAGAATCCGTTCCACCAGCACCGCCGTCTTCCCGGAACCCGCCGCCGCCGAAACCAGCACATCCTTATCCCGCACTTCAATTACCCGTCTCTGTTCCTCTGTCCACATCACCGGCATCTTCCGCGTCCTCCTCTTCTTCGTTTCCTTCCCCGCAGATCCGCTCCCAGGCCTCTTCTTTCGACATGCCCGCCAGCCTTCTCTCGCTCTCCCCCGGCAGCTTTTTGTCGAACCCGCACACCTGGGCGTATTCGCAGAAGTCGCACGCGGACTGTTTCCCGTCTCCCACCGGACTGACGCTGATCTCTCCCTCCATGATCTTCTCCCCCGTCTCTTTCAGCTTCTTTCTGACAAACCGGGAAACCGCCGCAAACTGTCTGGTCGAGATCGCGCTCGCTCCCGCTTTCAGCGAACCGTCTTTTTTGAACGCGGCCGGAACAAAAAGAGAATCGCTCCCGATCTGATGATCAAGCGTCAGAAGAATCTCCCGGTCGCTGTTAACGATCCCATCCGGCTTCAACCTTTTCAGAAGCGCCTGAAAAATTTCCTGCTCCGTCTGGGCCAGATCCCCGTTTAGCATCGGATCCTGCAGATGATAATAGAAAATTCCCGCGGGGATTGTCTGCTTTCCTCTGCTCAGCCGCTGCTCCATCTCAAGCGCCGCGTTCAGATAGACAATCAGCTGCAGCTGCAGTCCATAGTACAGCGAAACCGGGTCAAACTGCGTCATGCCGGACTTGTAATCAATGATCTTGACATAAACCGTGTCCTCCGTCTCGTACGTGTCAATCCGGTCGATCCGCCCCTGCAGATGCATCTTTCTGCCGCCGGAAAGCTCCACCTTCACAGCCTTGAGTCCCCGCACATCGGAAAAGGAAATCTCAAAACTCCGCGGCGTGTAGCTGCCTGCGAGAAGCTGCTGATGCAGAGCCCACACGCTCCTGTGCAGGATCCGCTTCACCCGCTGGATCGTATATCTGGAACGCGCATTGTCATGCAGGACCTTTCCCCCGTACTCCTGCGTGACCTCATTGACGCACTGTTCCATCCACTCGCGCTGTACATCGCTTGGAAGCGTCCTCCAGTCATACGGCCCGGCCTGCAGCCGTTTTGAAAACAGTTCCATCGTGCGGTGAAAAATGATTCCGAGATCAACCGGAGTGACTCCATGCATCTCACGTTCTTGCAGCCGCAGTCCGTACGCGGCAAAATGCGCAAACGCACAGGCCGCAAACTGTTCCAGACGGGTCACACTGTTTTCAAGCACCTCCCCGTACAGCTCCAGAGAAGTCGTATAGGAGAGATGTTCCGTGCCGCCGCGCAGGAATGCCGCCCGTGTCAGACTGCGCACCCGCTCCGCGTAATCTTCATCAAGCAGATAGGTCCGGTACACTTCCCTCCACTCGTCTGTCTCTTCCCCCACACGCGCCGCCCGCAGCCCGGCCGTCAGATAATCCAGCCCGTTTGCCGGAGCCGTCACCTGAAGAAGCGAATTCTGCAGCGCATCTTCCTCCGTCACGGGGATCTCCGGAAACAGCCTGCGTATCACCGACACGAGATAAGAAGGCCTCATCATCGTCCCGTCGCTGCTGCTCCTGCACCACGACAGATACAGCCCGTCCTGCGGTTTTGTCAGATTCTGATACAGATAAAACCGCTGCGTGTAGCCGTCCTCCCTCCCGGTCGGAGCCAGATCGGCTCCGCAGTCCTTGAGAACTTCCCGTTCCATGTCCGAGACGATTCCGCCCTTATCCCCGTGGGAAGGGACCCAGCCGTCGTTCAGCCCCAGGAAAAACAGGATTTTTACATGGGCGAGACGCGTCCGCTCAATATCGCCGATCTGTACCTGATCGATCCCCGGCGGGATGATTCCAACCTTCGCTTCCGCAAATCCGGCATCCAGAATATCGGCAAACTCCCGCGCCGTGACTTTCTCATCCCCGAGCAGCTCCACCATCTCATCGAGCAGACCGATCAGGATTCCGTAAATCTGGCTGTATTCCTTCGCTTTCTCGCGTTCCCCGCTCCCGGCAAACAAAAGCTCCTGATCCTTCAGTTTCTGCTGCAGCCCGCATGCAGTCAGAAGCTCATACAGCGCGTCGGCGTAGTCGCGCAGTACCGCGTCCGGCGCATGCATTCTCTCCGCAAAATCTCCGAACAGCCCTATCACTCTCTCCCGGTAACCACTGCAGATTTCCGCTTCTTCCTCCATCCTTCCGGAAGTATGCCAGCTCCATGGCTCCTGCCAGCGGGCCCTGCCCCGGATCCCGGAAGCCAGCAGGTAATTCTCCAGACGGTCCGTCTCTTCCTCCGTCAGTCCCGCCATCCCGGTGCGCAGACAGCGGATCACCGCTTCCACGGAAAAATCCTGCTCCACAACCGCCAGAGCGCTGCGCACAAACTCCAGACACGGATTCAGAAGGATATGGCGCGTCTGGTCAATAAACGCCGGTATCTCATACAGAGCGAAAATCTTCCGCACATAATTATCATAGGAAGAAAGATTTCCCGTGATCACCGCGATATCCTGATACCGGTAACCCCGCTCTTTCACGAGACGGCTGATCGTCCGCGCGGCAAAAGCGACTTCTCCGGCAGGACTGCCGGAAACATGCAGGAAAATCTCCCCCTCATCCGACAGTTCCGTCAGAGCGCCCCCTATTCTCAGGGGGCCTTCCTGTGCCGACAATTCCGGCCCTGCCGCTTTCCGCTGGCTACTTTCACCGTCTCCGCTCACCCGCCGACGCCCTGCATCCTTCCTGCGTCTGCCCGGACGGAACAGATTCTGCTCCAGCTCCTGCAGTTCTCCTCCCGGCCGGAAACGCGGAAGTCCGTCCCTTCCAAGAATGATCGGATCCTGAATCTCGAAAGGCCGCTCGCTGACCGGCATTGCGCACCATGCCGTCTCCAGAAGCGTTCGGATCGTCTTCTTGCTGAGCGCAAACAATTCATGCTCTTCATACGATCCGTTCCACGCTTCCCTCGCGTCGATCGTCACCGTGACATAAATCTGCGGGACCAGCCGCATCAGCTCCTCAAGCACGGTAAGCTGCGAAGGTGTAAACCCGGTGAATCCGTCAAACGCAAGCGTACTGCGGCGAAGCAGTTCCGACCGGGACGCCAGCCTGCGCAGAACATCCAGCAGTTCCTCCGGCTTCAGAAACTTCTCTCTCTGATATTCCAGAAATGCGTGATACAGCTTCTGAATATCCGCAAGCTTCGCGTGAAGCAGCGGCCGGTTTTCCACACGCTCCATCAGACTTCCCAGTTCCGTCTCCGTCACCTCGTACTGCATCAGCTCGGAGAGAATCGATTTTACCTCAGAAACATACCCGGTCCGGTTCATCCTGCTGCCAAGCACCGGAAGCTCATCCGCCAGCTCGATCGCCAGTCTCCGGATCATCAGGTTCTTTCCCGTCTCCGTCAAAACCATACGCCGGTCTCCGCCGGTCTCTTCAAAAATACGGTGCGCGAGACGCGGAAAACTCAGCACATCGATATTCATGATCCCCTTACGCGGATGAAGCATTACCAGTTCCTTCTGCGTCTGCATCGTAAACTGTTCCGGCACAATCACCATAAAATTCTGTTCCGGATGCCGGATCGATTCCTCGATGATCTTCTGACACATCACGTACGACTTTCCGCTCCCGGAATTTCCAAGAATCAACTGCAGGGACATACTGTGAACGCTCCTTTCCGGCCCAACTTTCCCATCTCCGCAAAAACCGCGGACGAATTTTCAGACAACTGTCAGCCTGTATGACAAACAGAAGATTTTTGCCACTTGCTATAACTATATGGTATCAACATGCGAAAATCAATCTTTTTCTCTTAACTCCCCGCCGACATTCCTTCCAAAATCAGTTATGGCTCACTCTGACAGCTCGTTACTGTTCGCTCCGCGACCAGCCAGCTCTGAAGAATAAAAATATTACGCAATAAAACAGCAAGATTTCATGCAGGATTCTTTCTTTTCGTGTAAAATT
>CANQAR010000094.1 GCA_947588845.1 uncultured Lachnospiraceae bacterium | reverse complement strand
CGGAGCAGTTCAGCCCTTTCAGGAAAGCTTCCGGCTCTGTCCGTTTCAGCTAAACTTAATGACATTGGGGAGTGAACAGTAACAAGAATTTCACATTTTGCTACACATGGGCATTGATTTTTTAAAAACGTGTGGTATCCTATTATCAGGAAGTAGAAAAATGCTGATCACATCTGTTGTGAAAAACGAAGTGCTTCGGGAACAACTTGCGCTTCGGAAACATTGCGAAACGATGCTGTCCTCTCTCAAGCAGGAGCAGAAAAAGATTCATAAGATATTGGAGGAACTTGCATGATACTCTATCATGGCAGTACGGAGCTTGTTGAACGACCGGAGATACGGAAGAAAAAGAAAGAAAATAACTATTTAGACTTCGGCGCAGGATTTTATACAACTACATCTTATGAACAGGCGGAGCGCTGGGCAAGAATCAAAATGCGCCGAGAAAAAAAGGACATCGGTTATGTGTCCGTTTATGAATTCGATTTAGAATCGGCAGAAAAGAACTGTAAAATCACACGCTTTGAGTCCGCTGATTTGAAATGGCTGGACTTCGTCGTCACCAACAGAAGCGGAAAGCCGGCCGGGGACAGATCAGATATCCATATTGGTCCTGTTGCGGACGATAATGTTTATCAGTCCATCCGATACTTTGAAACAGGCGTATATGATGCGGAATATACGGTAAAAAAATTAAAAACTGAGGTTCTGCATGACCAATGGACCTTTCATACAGAAAAATCTCTTTTATGTGTGAAATTCATCAAGTCACAGGAAATAAGATAGGAGGATCCTTATGGGACAAGAACAATTTGCCGCTATCATGCCGACAATCAGTGCGGATTTAATCGCAATGATTACCGATAAACAGAACATTTCCGAAGAGGAAGCCATCAAGCAGCTGTATGCTTCAAAGCTGTACGCTGCACTGGAACAGGAAGAAACAAAAGTATGGCAGTACAGCACCAGTATGCTATACGCATTGTATGAACAAGAGAAAAGAACTGGAGCAATCATCTTCCCAGATGTGTAAGGAGGAAATTCCATGAGTAAAGAAGCGGCATTCACTGTATTTTGTCTTGAGAACTATAAGCAGTACCGGCATTTAAGCGGTGCGGAGACGGCCGATATTTTTTCACGGTATGGCGTATTTGATTATATCCGCGAATTTTACGATGTTCTGCATACAACCGGACACAATTATATCAATCAGGATATTGACATTTATCTGCGCGCGCGTGGTGTGGAGGTTCCGGCAACGGAATAATCGAAACTGAGTCGTGGGCGCTATAATAGTCGGATGCATTGTTCTTTTTATTCTTATATCAAAGAAATATCTGGTGAAAATTAAATAGCAGCACAGACAGAACATATCTGTTCCTATGGGAAAACGTGCTCATAGCTTCTCAGGCCGGCGTGACATAAGCGTCGGCCTGTTTTACTGAATGCGCGCATAATGATAATGCCGTATTAATAGTCATTCCCAATCACCCAGTTCCTGCAGGATTTTCCCTTAATATTTATATGAATTTAAGGGAATAATAGATCGATTAAGGGAATCAGTTTACTATGTAGTAACAGGTATTCCTCCCAGAACCTTCCCGTTTCAGTTCGCCGGAAGCTACAAGTTTTCGCAGCGCTCCCTCAATGGAACTGACACTGAGGGAAGGGCACATCTCACGAATATCCTGCTTTGTAAAACGGCCCACTTTATCCATGGCGGCGCGCCTTACTGTTTCAAACGCAGACAGCTTTGTTTCTACCAGCGCAAAGCGATCCCCGAAATCCTTATAGGCGGCGAGGATAATTCCAAGCAGGTATTTGATAAAAGGAAGTACATCCTCTTTGCCCTCATGCCAGCCGATCTGCGCCTGGCCAAGCACATCATAATACAGGTCTTTATTCTTTGCAATTTTTGCTTCCAGAGAAATATATTTTCCGACATAGAAGCCGTTTCTATAGAGCAACAGTGTTGTCAGCAGACGGCTCATTCTGCCGTTTCCGTCGTTGAACGGATGAATACAAAGAAAATCATGAATGAAAACAGCAATGGCAATTAAAGGCTCCACTTCTAAGTTTCCGATGACACGATTGTACTCTTCACAGATTCTGTCCAGAGCGTCCGGCGTCTCGTAGGGGGACAATGGCGTAAACAGGGTTTCCACATGACCGTCAGGGTATGTCGCACTGATATAGTTCTGCACGTTCTTTGTTTTGCCCGCCATCGGATTGTTCATGTGATTGTATAAAATTTTATGAAGCTGCAGAATAAAGTTCTGTGTGACCGGGATCACATCAAAATTTTCATGGATCAGATTGAGTACGTCACGGTACCCGGCAATTTCCTGCTCATCACGATTTTTTGGCGTTGTCTTTTCCTCGACCAGCTGTCTGATACGCGTATTTGTCGTAACAATGCCTTCGATT
The DNA here is from genome assembly GCA_947588845.1 of uncultured Lachnospiraceae bacterium. Classification (GTDB taxonomy): domain Bacteria; phylum Bacillota; class Clostridia; order Lachnospirales; family Lachnospiraceae; genus Choladousia. The sequence goes on along the minus strand of CANQAR010000094.1, from coordinate 17,076 downwards.
GCGTTGGAAGCCTCCGTACTTTGTATCTTCGCAATCTCTACCAGCTTTTCCAGTTCCTCCGGACGCTGTTTCAGATACATTTCCTGTTTTCCGGCTTCTTTATAAATTGCAGCAATCAAGCCAAGAATCTCTGAATCCCACTTTTGGTTCTTGATTTCCGAATAGTTGAAGTCTCTCATTTCCCTCGCCTCCAAATATTCCCCTTAAATGTGTTCTTTCAAAAAATCCAGTACGATATTAAGAATCGTATCATTATTCCAGCCAATGAACCCGTGATTCCCGTCTGCAATACGGTAATATTCTACCTCTTTTCCCAGCTTTTTCATAGTTTCATATAGCAGTGTACTCTGGGAGGCAGGGACCAGCATATCCCGGCTGCCATTGATGATCAGAGTGGGCGGCGTCGGCTTATCTTCAGACAGATAATTCATCGGAATTGTCTTATCAGACTCTTCCATTTCCTCCAATACATTCTTTATGCCGATCTCATATCCTTCCGGGCTTTTGGGATCCCAGTGGTTCTGGGAACTCGGCCAGTAGTTCATCAGTGAGAATACGGTAGGCCCATAACAATCCACGATACAGCTGACCTTACAGGACACATCGTCATATACGCCGTCATCCAGCACGCCGTCTCCCGTGAACCCAGCCATAAGAGCCGTATGTCCTCCTGAGGAGTCTCCGGCAACGGCAATATGCTCCGGATCTGCATGAAATAATTCCGCATTTTTACGCACAAAACGGATTGCCGACTTTACATCCTGCGCCTGAGCCGGAAACGGAGCCGTCTCCGAAGGACGATACTGAGCGATCGCCACGACATAACCATTGGAAGCCAGACGGATATGGCGAATCAGATGATTGCAAAGCCATTCCTCATGAAAAGCGGAACCCTGACTATACACAACGCACGGCCATGTACAGGTCTCATCAGGATCATCTTTCACCGGGACCAGAGCGATCAGCTCTAACTGACGACGCGATTTACACTTATAAACAGTACGACGGATATCAACATTGTAACCCCACTCGTCTTTGAGGCCCGTCAGAAGATGGGCTCCTTCCGGCACATACTCCTCGTGAGGAAACTGTGCCGGATCCGAAACCGGAACAGGATCCTGCAGTTTTCGTTCAGCCATATAGGGCCGCGGATCAAATACCTGTGACATATGTATACCTCCTTGGTTTCATTTTGTTCCTCCGGCTTCCCAGTGCCCGTATCTCTTTCCACCGACACGTTTAACACGCCCGGACTCACGCAGTTTTTTCATTTCCCGTTCTATAGTCCTGGTTGTAACTTCCAGTTTTTCTGCCATCTCAGACATTTTTATTTCCGAATTATCTGAGATCAACTCTATAATCTTTTCCGCCAAACCGACTTCTAAACCGACATCCTTTCCGACATTCTGTCGGTTTGGAGTTTTAGGCTGACCTATGAGGGCACTCTTGAGTGCCGGAAAATATACTCTGATACCAGTTCCCAGTATCTCGTATCTGGGAAACTCTGCACCCAGCGCTATGCATTCATCACATATCTTCTGAATCCCCTGTCCCCAGGTTTCTATATATCCCGCTCTGTAAAATACGTTGGCAATGTCAGGATTGTACGGTATGGAATCATGTGGCTGCATCAAGGTCTCCACAGTCCACCCCTCCGGAAGGATACAGCGGTTGCTTATAATAATCTGTTCTTCTTCAATCCGTATCTGTATCGGAGTACCATACATGTAACAATTATGGGCGATGGCATTGTAAATCGCCTCGCGAATGGCATTTCTCGCATAAGGATAAGTCTCTACACGCCGGTCGTGTTCATATGTGATTTTTGCCTTCAAATATTTCAGATAAATAAGATCCACAATCTTATCTGCCGTAGATATGAGAGAACCCTCAAGATCATCATGATATTCCACGGTTCCGTGCTCACCAAATTTGCCGATTTTAACATAACTACCGACCTGCACAATACTCGGATCACCGCAGAACAACAGAACGGCCGAACGCTTCAGCTTACCGTTTGATAAAAGCTTCAGCTTGGAAAGTAATTCCTCATTTGAAATATTAAGCTCAGCCTCAGTCATCCGTTTGCTGCGAAGTGCTTCTCTCCTGAAAATCCTAAAGCTTTCATCATCCAAATCGTCCACTGTAATATTATCGACGGTGACATCTTCCCAGCGAAAACCGGTTTTCTGCATAATAAACTCCGTCAGCGCAATTCCTGTCAGCTGCTGCCTGGTGGCGCCGCTTCGGTAATGAAACTCTCCGTGATAGCTGATGGGAAATGTACTTGGCTTAATCTTTATTTCCAAATAGTCTTTCCCATTTTTCGTATGTTTATTCACATCAGCAACGATACCCAGTCCTGACTGGATCTTATTTGGGATATCCTCCAACAATTTTTTGATGTTCTGAACGCCGACAACATTACCGGCATCATCAACGCCAATATAAATAGTGCCGCCCTGAGCATTGGCAAAACCGCATACCCATTTCAGATATTCATCCCGCCAGGATTCCTTATACTCGGTGTTTTGACTTTCTGTCATAAGCAGCCTCCTTTTTGAACCGTACCACTTCACACTTTTTCTATCAGGCATTTGTACCAATGCTCTGCTTAAACGTAAATTCACGAGCTGTTTCTCAAATCCCCCTCCGATATACAGGATCTCGGTTGCAAGCTAGATATCTCTGGGGCAGCCCCCGCTTACATCGTTCAGGCGCTGCTGCATCCTCTGGAGGGTGTCCTTCAGGCTGATATAGAGGACGCTTCACTTTTCCGTTTTCAATTCCCTTACCACCTCGCCCCTGCTGACTTTATCCGCCAGTCAAAGCGTCATCCACGATTTGCCCACTTTGGGGGCGCCGGCGAGGATGTAGGTGCCCTGACCTATCGGGCCGCCCCGGACGGAGCGTAGACTGTGTCCAGCAGTTCTTCTGTCGAGACTGTTTTCAGTTCCGGTATTGCTTGTATCTGTTTCTTTTCTTCTGTCATTCACAATTCCTTTCACAGCATCCGGACGACGAACACCATAACGCTACCGGAAACAATGAGTGAGGCGGCTATGCGCCCCGGTTGATCTCCTTCCTGTCTGGGTGAGTCGCCGATTTGGTATGTAGCTGTGGGGAATACATATTCTTTTTGGGATCGAAGGGTTGCGGGAGAAAAAGTCCCCTCAGGGGGATGCAACGAGAAAACAGTTTTTGCATTCCTCAGACACAAACTTTTTGTTTTCTGTTTGGCACAATTCGCTAGCTTCATTTATATGTTGACTATAACTGCTTGTTGGGACAGCGTCCTAAACCCTTTGAACAGCCCCTGCCAGAGCTGGTTATACATGAAAAATAATGTGTCCTCTTTCACCATATAAGGACAGTACAAAGGCTTATGTCATTTTAACTTGTATATTGTTGACTGGCCGTCAAATTTAATGTTTTTTGATTGGCAAATATCTCGAACAATATCCACATACCATTGTTGGGCCAATGGATGTACCATTACTCCCTCCAAAAATTCAGATAAATCTCCTGAATCTTTTAACCGTACATTCTCTATTGTATCTATCTTCCAATCTGCTCTCTGGGCACAAATCTTACTTGTTAGATAATCGATTATCTCTTCGTCGGTCTTATCCTTAATGTGCTCATTGATTTTAAATTTTACGCCAAAGCTTGAAAGATTCTCTATATCGTACAAACTATTATCTGCAACTAATAATCTGTACTCTCCTTCATGCCTAAACGCCGGTCTTTTATGGAAATACGTCTCGTGTGCCAACAAACTATCTTTCATCTGACTAATTTGCCGCTCTATTGCAGATTTCTTATTCAAATCATAACACACCTTTTTAAGGTAAACGCTGAATTTCCTCTCCTCTGGGAAAATTTTTTTAGCATGGTTAAGTAATTTATCCTCTCTTGTCCTTATTCGAATTGATTTATTATCATAAGAATAGCATCTCCACATTGCATCTGTTTGTGCATGCCTTGTCCAGCATTGAGCATAAGTGAACCATTTACTATGCCACATTCTAAAATAGTTATCGGGAATTGCATAATAATTTTGGAGGCATAAATTATAATACATCTCGCTCACTATTTGGCGAACATCTTCCGGCGTTTCCATACGAGTGAACAAATATCCTTCGTGTTTATCATCCCATGAAGACGGACGCACATAACGTTCTTTATTATTTATAATCAGATTAACAAAATCTTCAAAACTGATATATCTATAAAGTTTTATACTCATACATCACTCCATCGGCTTAATAGTAGCCTCTACGAACGCAATCTCCTCATCCGTCAGCTCGTACTTCACATACAGCTCCGCATCCGTCCAAGGCTTAGAGAAATCCTGCATGGGAACAAAACGGTACGTCTTGCTTGGAGCATGCTGTGAAATTTTACAGGCAGAAACCAAAATCCGAAACAGTTTTGTCTGCAAATAAGATATAAAATTCTGAGCTTCCTGTTCATTCTCAAAGGGAACATACAAGAATGTCTGCGAACTTATGGAATTGGGAGATGCACAAATCGGTTTTCCTAATACCATTGGGTCATTTCCAGAGCCTCCAGCTTCAGGAATCAACACCTTATACTTATCAATATCCTGTGCATTCTTTGTAATGGATGTTTTGCAAACATACGCAACGGAGCGTTCCATATTTTCCAAATAGTAAAGGCGTGTATTATGCTCGGCAGATTCATCGCGGTAAACAGGAATAGACATCTTCGCGCTGCCAAACGGATTAGTCGGTATTCCAAAAGGAGTATCCGAAGAAACGATTGATGCGACAGTTTCATTTTCGTTTGAAATCCCGGACATGACCTTCTTTACGATTTCTCCCAGTCTCGCATTTCGGATAAGAATATCGAAATCGCCGAGATTCCGCATATCAATCATTCTTTCGCCATCGTCTACCAGCTCATATCTGCAATCACCGGTATATCCCGAATCCATCAAAAAATAACAAAGGCCACCTTTGATTTCAACTGACGGGAAAATATTGTGGGAATCTGTATAAACAACCATTTTGCTGATGCTTCTATCGGTCAACATTTCACGGCGAAATTCGCCAATCAGATTTTCACGTCCTGTGGTAAACCAACGAGAAGGCATAATGAACGATACATACGTTGGATTCACTTTCTTTGCCAACTGCACAAAATTCTGATAAATCGGCGCATCATTCGTTCCACCGGAGCCCCCCATCAACTGATACGGCGGATTCCCCACAACAGCATCAAATTTCAAACGCTCACCCTCCTTCCTCCATGTATCCGGGTTTGTCAGCTTCCTTGCCAGGTGCTGTTTGTCCTTCATACGGTCAAGCAGCTTCGTCAGATAAATGGCGTTGACCTCCGCGCCGGTATAACCCGCCAGCGTACGCTTTGTGATAGCTACGGCCATAGTGGTCTGGCAAAGCACAAAAAGATGGTCACGGAGCGCCCGCTGCCACCAGATCTGGGCCTCCTCCAGCGTCATCTGCTCCTCGTCCTTCGGGAGCATCATGCGGTAAATGCTGTACGCCACATACAGTGGATAGAGACCAGATTTAGAGTTCATCTCCAGAATACGAACCTTATCGTTCAGGAACAGGTCGCTGGTCACCTCTCCCTGCTCGATGAGGCGCGGCTCATCCAGAAGACCGTCCTGCACGGGGCAGCCTTCTTTATAGAAGTTGTAGCCGCCGATAGTATCACCCATGTGCATATTCACCACGCGCCACGGGGTTAGTACGGTCTCTTTCGCAGGATTTTTGAAATAGGTGAATATCTCGGCAATCTTCATCACACGGCGGGTGGGCATCAGCTCGTCCGCAGCTTTCGCCATTCGGCGGATGCGCATACCTGCGCCCTCAATCACATCCTCGTCATAAAAGACCAGCAGTTTCAGGAACAGATCCTTGTCCACCTCTTTTGGCATAAACTCCTGCCATGAGGCGGCGTCAACTTTATCCACAAATCCCGCAAGGCGGATGGACTCATCAAATTCAGTTGCGGTGCCAAAAATCAGCAACGGCAGGCGGATAGAGACGTTGCGCAGGAGGTCAAAGAGGATCCGCTGCTGTTTCTTCTGCTCTTTTTCTTTATCCAAAGTCGCCCGTTCCTCCGGAGTACGCTCTCGTTTAGGCTTGCGCTTGGCGTCCTGCGCCTTTTTATATTCCTCCGGGGACAGTCCCTGGTGGTTCACATCGACCGTAGTCTGCTTCTTCCCCTTCTTCTGCGGAGTCAAGCGCTTTTTCAAAATATCGACGGTCATCAGCTTTTCTTTATCCATCACGATGCCAGCATCGGCCTTATAAATACTGTCATCGTCAAAACCGCTCTTGATAGCCGCATCAACAGTGATTTTCTTGAGCTGACGCATCATCTTCGATACGTCATAAGGCTCCATGCCTGTCTCGCTCTCTGCCAGAACCGGGCAAAAGTTCAGAAACTCGCCCAGCGCCACGCGGCCCGCATCGTCCGTACCCACGGCGGATTTTTTCAGCTTGTGGACTTCCGCCAGGATCCTCAGCGCCCGGTCAGGGGCGAAGTCAAAAGCATAGCAGACCATTTTTTGCTTGCCGCCAATGCTTCCGGCGGACTGAACGCGGAAAATCGTCTGCATATATCCTGCTGCTCCGGTACTGGAAGAACCGGACAGGAGCATCACACCTGTCCACTCCTTGACGGTGACGCCGGTGGTGAGCTTGCCGCAAGACAGGGTGATCGTGCGGTCATGGTTCTTGATGGCTTCCCGTACCTCCTCCAATGCGTCGTCGTAGGGTTTTTCCACATCGCCTTCTCCAGCCACGTTAACCACTTCATATCCTTGAAAACCGGGATGCTTTTTCAGCATGGCGCTGAATGCCCGGGCCTCTTTCACGCCCGGTAAGATCCAGAACGTGTGGCGAAACATATCCCGGTATTTCTGCGTAGCAAAAGGATAATTGCTGTCCTCGCTCTCGGTAGAGATAAGGTCAAGGAATGCCCATACATCCCTCGCATGGACAAAATCTCCTTCTTCCACACTGGAAGGAAGCAACTGAAAATCCCGCTTGGGGTCGCCGGTCCAAGTACGGAAAAACTCTCGAAAATTAAAAGCAATGTTTTCGTCCTCATAGCGATAGGAACCGGCCAGCTTATTCCGAAGGTCAAAGGTACAGATACGCAGCTCCGGCAGATCCGCATAGGGGTTATGGTCGCCGGGATGCTGTTTCTCCCACCGGAGCTTCGCCTGCTGCTCCATGACGTAATCCCACTGGAATACGTTGTCGTCGCTGTACTGATTCAGAAGATTATAAGGTGTACCGGAAAGCTGGAGTACCTTTTTGGGCTTCTTTCCTTCCTTCGGCTGCTCCAACAAAGCCTGCACAGCAAGGCCCAGTTCTGTCTGCGTTCCCTCATGCGCCTCGTCATAGATAATGATGTCCCAATCCATGGCAAACACAGCTCGATTTTTATTAAACTTGCCTCCGGCAAGAGCGGAACCACGCAAGTCCTGCATAGACGCGAAATATACGAAAGGTTTTTCGCCCTGAACAAGATTTTGCAAATTACGGTCATTTTCTGCGTCAATGCTGGCGTCCACGTCAGAGAACCGGTCGCCGGCCATGATATTCTCCTTGGTGACAAATACACGATCGTCATCAAACATCAATTTGAAATCTGACCGCCATCCATCCACAACGGCGGGACGGTGGGTGACCACAAGCACCTTTTGGAAATTCATCTTTTTGACCAAGGCGTATGCCGTCACAGTCTTGCCAAAACGCATCTTACAGTCCCAAAGCATACGATCCCCGTGAGAAAACACACTTTTTGTTTTCTTCACGCACCGCCTCTGTTCTTCACGCAATTTAATTGCGGTAACTTTAGCGTCATAAGGTGCGCTGGATTCTCTGAATACGGAATCCAGCGTCTGACCAGTCATCTCTGCGGCAGTCAAAGTGTTTCGGCCACCTTTGACCGCGCCAATAGCGGCGATGGCTGTGGATAAATCGACCTTATACCACTCGCTGTCCTTATCCGTATCATAAAATTTATGTACGTCAAAACCGGAACGGTCAAGAACCTCATGCACATCATGGTCGCTGAATGAGCGGCTCTCCACTGTCCCGTCATTCAGCCGAACCTGAACACGCGCCAACTCCGTGTGGAGCAGATTATAACGGACAAGCGCCGTTTTTGTGTACTGGTCAATACGCAGTTTCGCCTGCTTGTTCAGTTCATCACAATTCGGCGGGAGCTGTTTATAGCTGGAGGCACTGTCAAAACGATGTTCTCCGATTTTCAGATAACCCTTGTGGGCTTCGTCGGGGATCTCGAAAATGTATATCAAATTGTACTGCATGGTTCCCGCATATACATCATGACTCATGATTTGCCTCCCTTCATCATAGATAAAAATGTCCGACTGCATTTTGAGCGCCAGTCCATGATTCTACAGTAATCACCTGTGTGCCTGTATATGTCCCCTCTGGCACAGCCGGGGCACTGGTCAGAACTGTCGTCTGCGCAAAAGTCATCATCCCCAAAATAGTCAAACAAGGTGAGCTGCCGGTTTTCCTCTGGCTTGCAGCTGCCCGGCACCACACATTTCAAACCATCCATCTGCCAGATATTCCATGAAATAATACGGGCGATTTTCCGCAGGAGCAGGATACCCGGCATCTGCTGAAACCGCTCATAATAATACTCTATATAGGAATAGAGCAGATTTTCCCGTGCCAGCAAAAGATTATCACCCTGGTACTCAAAACCGTAAACGCTCTCAAACGCTCTCTGCGCCCATGTCAGCCATTCCTCGGCAGTATCTGTATTCTCCCGAACAATGCGCATTTTGCGGTCAAGGAGCCCTATTCGCCGTCCAAGCGGGATTTTCTCACCCGTCACCGTATCATAACGGCTGACAAGGTAGGGGGCCTCTCCGCAGGTAATTTCCAGACGCTGTGCGTCAATATATTTTCCCCAGCCTTTTTTGCATCCTTCAAATGAAATCGGCTCGGGCACAACTGTCCAGCTTTCGCCGTTCTCAGTATTAAAGACATCCTCACGCCCAAACCACTGCTGGTCAATCAGATTGTTCTGTTTATTACAAACCCACGAAGGAGTAAACACCTCCGCTTTATCTCGGGTCCTGTCAAGACGGGCAGATTGCGATTTCGTGATGCGGGGTTGAATCAAATCCGCATATTTTCCGGTAACCAGTTCCGGTGTGATTTCGCAAAACTCTCCGAACTCTGGGCCATAGGAAACGTAATCCGCTGTTGCCCATAGGATATTTTTTCTCGTTGTCCGGTCACAGAGAAGGATATTCAGCAGTCCTTTATCCAGAGAGCGGACAGATTCTTCCAATATATCAATGCCTTGCGCCAATTCCGGTACTCTCAGAGAAGTCAGCAATTGAGAAATCATAATTCCGCCTCCCGTTCCGGAACATAGTCCATAATTTCACCGTAATTGCACTTCAGCACAGCATATATCTTGTCAAGGACAGGTAGCATGACTGGCTCGTCACGACGCAGCTTTGTCATTGCGTTGGGCGCAATGCCGGATACTTTTCTCAGCTCCGCCACAGTCATGTTGCGTTTATCCAACAATATCCAAAGTTTCCTATATGTAACCGCCATGCCGCACCTCCTTGTCTTCTCAGTTAATACAACCATTGTCATTATAGCGTACATTATGTCGTTTCACAAGAACTTGCGAAGGTTTTCCAAGATAACTTTCTAATAATACTTCATACGGTTGAACCCTGCGCTTGATGTAATGCTGTCATTCTCATTGATAAACTCCAGGATCGTCTTTTCTTGCGCACTCAACTCACGGTTAAGCGCACTTATCGCGCATTTATCGCGCACTTTTTTATTTTCGCGCATTTCATGCGCATCGTACTGCGTTTTCGAATTATCTTCCGATGCGTTTTGAGCATTGTCCTGTGCAGTACCTGCTATTCGTATTAATATTCAGACTGGCTTTTAGCACTTCTTTCACAATTGTTGCTGGCGTGACGTTCTTCAATCTGTCCAGAGCACCCCATTTCTTAACTTCCCAATATCCACCATGAGCGGAGCCGTGTCTTATTAACCGACTTTCTTCACAAAGTTCTTTGATATACCGCTCTACTGTTCTCTGTGTGACAGACAGGGTTTTCGCAATCTTCGAAGCAGAAGCCTTATTATTTCCTGCGATCATGTCCAATATGGCGGTCTTCAGATTTCCGTCACTCACCGTCTTTTCTCCGACATTCTCCGACATTCTCCGACATGGTGTCCATTTGCATCGGTAATAGACTTCTCTGTAATGTCAGAGATAAAACGAACGGCAGAACTGCGGTTCAGTCTGCAAGCAGCCATTCAATCAGGTTCTCAGACTTAATCCCTTCGTATGAGCTGTCCAGTCCTGGTTCAAGCGACAACACAATCTTTTCATAGTTGTCACGTATTTTTTGCAGAGGTGCAAGCTCCCGTTTTCTGACATCCTCACTGTTCATGGATTCCGTTACCTGAATATATTTCTTTTCATTGGCGTTGGCTGCAATAAAGTCCACCTCCATGTTATCAATCTTACCGATTGCTGCGCCATATCCTCTGCGAAGCAGTTCAAAATAGACGACATTTTCGATTGCATGACCACTGTCGCGGTTTCGGAGCCCCAGCAGATAATTCCTCAGAGCTATATCGACAATATAATACTTACCGAGTGTGCGGAGATATTCTTTTCCTTTGATGTCGAAGCGTTTGATCTCATAGAAGAAATAGCTTTCAAGCAGTGCGCTGACATACACCTGAACCGTATGTGCGCTCGGTGCGCCTTTCCGTTTACCATCCTCAAGAAGACCTTCATTTACCAAAGTATTGCCTATGGATGTAATAGAGACATTCGAACCAATATTATCTGCAAGAAACATGATGATTTTACGAAGCAAGATCGGATCGGTAATCCGCTTCTGTCCCCGACGCTTTTCCCGTTCCAGAATATCGCGAACGACAACGGTAGAATAGATACCGTCAAAGAGGGAAAGCGCTTTTTCCTGATCGAGTCCGACATCGGCAATACCCGGCATTCCGCCAAAACGCATGAATGCTTCAAATGCCTCCCTCAGTTCATATTGTTCGCCATTTTTATCAAATACCCGCTTATGAACGCCGCCAAAAGCGCTCCTGGTTTCCTTCACCTCAAAATCATGAAAAGAAAGAAACTCACTGAAAGAAAGCGGCAGCATTTTGATCTCTACGTATCTGCCGGAAAGATAGGTGGAATATTCCGAGGAAAGCAGGTATGCGTTGGAACCAGTCACATAGATATCACAGTCCAGATCCACGCGCAAAGCATTGACTGCGTCCTCCCAGACGTCAATCCTCTGAATCTCATCGAAGAATAGATACATGCGCTTTCCAGACACAACTTGTTTTTTTGCATAAGCGTAGACAGCATCAGAAGTCATTTTCCGAAAATCATTCGATTCAAAGTTCATCTCAACAATCTGCCCTGGCTGAATACCTGTTTCAATCAAATGAGTAACCATCAGCTTCAAAAGACTTGATTTCCCGCAGCGCCTTATGCCAGTGATGACTTCTACAGGTTCCGTATCCTAAAAACCAATCAGCTTATTGAGGTAACGATCCCTTTTTTCAATTTATGTGATTCTATCATTGCGCATCCCTCCCATCGCCTCTATAATAGCATAGACAGGTGAAAAAACAAAGTATCTGCACTAAAATGCATAAACTCTGTTTTTCCGACCGATTATGCAGAGATTCTTATCGGGGAAAAACACGGGTATAAACATAACTTTCTTTGGTCGCATTTTGTTCTTCCGGCTTAATCATTTATCTTCCAATGCCCGTATCTGTTACCTCCTTCACGCATAATACGTCCACTGCTGCGAAGTTTCTTCATTTCACGTTCAATCGGGATTTCTAATGCCTCGGTCTATTGCTCAAATCTTTTTGAGGCATCAATCTGTCAGACAATAGATTGCCTGTCCCTCAATCTCTTTCGGACAGACAACCTCGCCATAATTGATACACGCATAGGTTGCAGCTTTATTTTGTGTGGTCATACACCAGAATGGATATTTGATAATGCCTGGGGGTATTGTATCTATTGTGCACCATTTTTGTTATAAATAGCGTTCAACTCGTCAAGTATGGCTTCCTTGGACTTGTTACGAATGCCAATCTGTTTCAAATCAACATCCTCCGATCGCATTCGTTCCGTGAATTCATTTATGTCAGTTCTGATCGTATCCGGTATGTAGATAAGTGGGGCCATATTATGATCAAGAAGCTCTGTTAAACGAAATATGTCGTTCTTGTGTTTCCGTATATTCCGGCTGTCAACCTGCTCGCCCTCTGATTTTCTATGCGACAGATCCAGCCACGCCTTTGCTTTGAACGGGATCAAATACGGCGCAGAGAGTACTGTAACACCTGAAATCTGAATTTTTCCCTGCCGCAGGAATTCATAATAATCCTCATCCAAGAGAATTGCCGATAAACTTGACACCTCTCTATCCATCGGAAGCGGAGAAAGCGCGGCATCTTCCGGTAGGATGATGGCATCTGGCTTTCTTGTAAATAATTCTATCATAGCAGGATACTCTTTTGACTGTGGATTTGTGAAACGATATAATTGTGGCTTACCCGTACTTTTATTACGATGTTCATATCCAGCCGCAATAATATACTCCCAGAATCTGCCGCCAAAGGCGGTATTTATTGCTTCTATAATTAAAACAAGATCAATATCCTTTGTAGCCCGAAAATCCAGACCTTCCTCCGTCATCAGCAGATCACATGCCGTACCGCCGATGATGACATATTGATCCTCGTATCCACGAAACCATTCTCTGAAGTTTTCAATTCCTCTTACCATCTATTTCTCTCCAAACGTCAGCCAACATTTCTTCTACAGCTTCTTCTATTCTTTCATCCGTGTCTTCCCTAAGTGCTAAAGCAAGGGAAAGTCGGTCAACGCTCTCCCCATTGCTCAGTTTTCCGGGATCGTATCGCCAAAGTTCCACTGCACACTGATCCTCCGAATTTTGCAATTTGCCCGATGCGTTTTTCCCCCATGCTGTGATACTCTTTGCAGCATAACATTCTAAGGCAGGCGGATTCAGCATCGAATACTCGGAGAGTGCCGAGTATCCACTCATGAGCAATGTTTCTCTTATTTCCGCTTTTGGCACATAAATTGTTCTCTTAACAGGATTTGCCAGATAACTTTTCGCCGCTTCAAAAAGTTCCCGTGGGGGTTTTTCAGAATAAATAACCTTCTGCACACCCCGTTTTTCTGTTTGTACCAAGCCCAAATCTTCAAGCTGTCTGGATGCCCTGGAGATAGATGTAGCTGTAAAGGCGAGCGCATTTGAGGCATCGCTTGTCAACAATTCTCCGCAGCCATGATAAACATAGTAAAGAAACAATAGCTGCGCTGACGGAAGAATCTCTGTAATCTCAAGTTTTTCTGAGTCAGCACGCTGCTGCAGATAAACCGCCATAAACGGCAGATAGATTTGTTTGCCATCCACGACAAACGGAATATGGTCACGCAAAAGATATTTCTTCTGGCGATAAGTGAGATGATCCAACACAAGTATGGCTGATACCTCCATCGTCGCCTGTATTCTTTTCAGATGTTTTTTTACAACATCAATCGCATCCAACTCCGTTTTCGGATAAACAAAAACTGCTTTTTTGCCATCAAGTGATACCTCTTGTAAACGATACCTGGCGTGAATATAATTGGGAACCCCTATTATTTCACTATCACCATATACAACACGAATTCCAAGTACAGATTTAAGATACTCCATCATTGTCGTCCTTTCTTTACTTTAATTCGTATTATAACTTATTTTGAGATAAAAGTAAATATTAAAGTTGTAATAAGTATTTCATCGGGACAATTCACATACTTCGCCAAAAACAAAATCCTTTGCTGTCCCCGCGTCCGCAGAAAGTTCTCGTACCGCTCCGCCGTCCGGTGCCATCCCTCGTCCTCCACAAACTTATCATCGGTGCGGAGATTCATCGTCATTGGCCTGCTGCAATGCGGACATACAGGAAGAAGAATAAAAGAAATAACAATTTATAACGGCAGGACGTTTGCCCTGCCGTGTTAATAAATGATTAAGTACGATCTGTCTCCTAATATTCCAATCCGCCAAGCCATTCTGCTACATTTTCTTTTGCTTCATCCTGCTCGTTCTGTGCCACGCTTCCGCGAATGGCGAGCCCGTCTAACACTGCCGCTCCAGGGCATGCATCCTCAATACTGCTTTTTGTGTTGGCCTGTCCGCTTCCCTCATGCGTGTTGAAGGGGATCACCGTCTTACCGGAAAAATCGTAGCTTTCAAGAAACGTATAAACTGCCATCGGCAAATCATCCCACCAAATCGGATAACCGATAAAAATCGTGTCGTATTGATCCAGGTTTTCAGGCGGATCGATAATCTCCGGGCGGGCATTGTCATTTTGCTCCTGTTTTGCCACATCCGTACATTCGTCGTAAGTATCGGGATATGGATTGACTGTGACGATTTCAAATAAATCCGCGCCGTTTTCTTCCGCGATCATGTCCGCAATGATATGGGTATTGCCCTTTTCAATGACGCCGACATTGTAGTTCTCGCCAGTGCGGGAAAAATAGGCGACAAGGATTTTGCTGTCAGAAGATGCGGCTTCTGTATTCCCTGCACAGGCAGCAAGTGAAAAAAACATCAACACCGACAGGAAAAGCACCAGAAACCTTTTCATTCTTTTTTTATTTGCCATATAGGCTTTCCTCCTTCATTCATTGTTCTGGCTTCAGCGGCCCGTAAAAATAGCTGGCCGTTGCGCCGCCGTCAATCAGGATCGTGGATCCGGTGATAAACGCGCCCGAAGGCCCCATCAGAAGCTCCGCCACATTTGCCACTTCGTCTGCCGTACCGGGACGTCCGGCGGGGCATTTGGCAAACATATTTTTATAAAAATCTCCGCGCGGGCCGTTAAATTCGTCAATGGCAAGAGGGGTCACAATGATACCGGGAGCGATGTCATTGAGCCGGGCACCGCGCTCACCCCATTTGACAGATTCCGCCATGACGCGCTTTTCATTGCACCGTTTCGCCATCTGATAGGCGTGGAGCGTATCGCGGATATTTTCAGGCTGGAGCATAGGAAGTGACAGCAGTTCCTCTGTGGGTGTTGTCGCCAGCAGTTCGTCCTGCTCCGCTGTGAGCGCGGGCATACGCCATCCGCTCTGGCTGGAGATCGTCACGCCTGTACCGCCCTCTGCAATAACTTTACCAACTTCCTCCAACAACACCGCCGTTCCGTAAAGATCGACCTTCAAAATCGCCTCAATAGGAGCCTGACTGGGGGAAACACCCGCACCGTTGACAAGCATCCTGATCTCGCCATACTTCTGTCCCTCGGCGATCAGCGCCAGAATAGACTCTCGGCTGGACAGATCCATCTCCATAGGAACAACATCAAAGCCCGCATCATTCATGATTTTGGTGATTGTCTCCGCATTCTCTTTCTTCTTGTCGCCAAGAATGATTTTTTTACCAAAACCGACGCGCCGGGCAATCGCCATACTAAGCTGTCCTGCGCCGGTAACTAACATAACATCTTTTTTCATGTTGATTCCTCCCGCTTTCTTTTTTCAATCAAAGACCCCGCATGCAGGCATGGCCATTTTCCTCATTGCCCGCGGGAATAAAACTCAGTTCATTTGCTTTTCCCACATCAAATTACTTTCTTTGCCCATGCTACTACCGTGCTTTCGGATTTAGCGGCATCCGCGCCGTGAACGGCAAGCCCCTTTCCAAAGGACGCACCCTTGCAGATTTTCTTCAGATCACGCTCGCAGGAGCCTAAACCGCTGCCCTCATGGGTCATGACTGCCATTACCTTTTTGCCGGTGAAATCCAGTTTTTCAAGCTGAGTGAATACCGCCATCGGGAAAGTTCCCCACCAGCACGGCCCGCAGACAAAAATGTTGTCATAATCTGCAATGCTGTCAAGGTACTTCTTCAGCTCCGGTCTTGCCTGTTCGCGCAGTTCTTTCTTTGCCTCGTCAATACAGGTATAGTAGTCCGCCGCGTATTCCTTTACCGTCTCGATCTGAAAAAGGTCGCCGCCGACTGTCTTCTGGATAAACTCCGCCACGATCTCCGTGTTGCCTTTGGCAATATTTTTGATACCGCCGTTCCAGTAATTTTCTCCTTTGCGGGAGTAGTAGATGATCAGATTCTTAGCCATGATAATTTCCTCCTTCTATAGCGCGGATAAGCACTTCTTTGGACTGCCGCACTCCTGTCATGTGAATCAGCACAAAACTGTCGTCGAGAACTTCTAAAAGAAGCCTGCCGTCCTTCCGTACCATTCCGTCATACATCTGCCGGTAACAATTTTCTGTCTTTTCTTTTTCCTCCATGAACCTCAACTCCTGTCAAACTCCTGCGAAACCGAAACCAGCAGATCACGGACGGGTAAATGCTGCGGGCAGATGTGTTCACATGTTTGCTTCGGTACACTTTATATTGTACGGATTCCGCCTATTGGGAGCAATTCGGATTTCGGGACTTATCTATAAGTAAATGCTAATACGAAAAAACACTGCCCGATTCTCTTCATCGAACAGTGTTTACTGATTTTCATTTTCCGCTCCCAAACTTTTCTTTCAATATCTCGGCAAATTCCTCGATATAATAGCCGGAGTTATCGACCTTCCAGAAAGCGCAGTAATTGCGGCTTATGGGTTTTCCATTTCGGCAAAGCGGCCGCCGGGCTATCGTCTCGGCAAACTGTGTGGGCGCTTCGCCTCCCTCAATGGGGAGAAAGCCTTTCCCGCTCACGACCATCAGGCGCGCTTCCTCCAGATTTTCGGCAAACAGAAACTGGCTCTCGATCCCGTATATCTCATGATAATAGGACTGCTCGTTCTCCTGCTGTTCTTTCGACGCGACTAAAATACAGGGAGTGTTTCGCAGATCGTCCACATTGACATATTCGTAAGTAGGTAATAATCCGTGTCTGTGAATCCCTCCATATATTTGATATGCTGGTTTCAAATATGTGGAGGTGTTTT
>CANQAR010000093.1 GCA_947588845.1 uncultured Lachnospiraceae bacterium | reverse complement strand
TGCGGCGATATCATGCGTATGTACCTTGACATTGATGACAACGGCATCATCCAGGACGTAAAGTTCAAGACGTTCGGCTGCGGCGCGGCTGTCGCGACAAGCAGCATGGCGACCGAGCTTGTAAAGGGCAAGAATATCCAGGAGGCGCTTCAGGTCACGAACAAAGCGGTGATGGAGGCTCTGGACGGACTTCCGCCTGTGAAGGTGCACTGTTCTCTGCTTGCGGAGGAAGCGATCCATGCGGCGCTCTGGGACTATGCGCAGAAGCACGGCATCGAGATTGAAGGTCTGAAAAAGCCGAAGTCCGATATCCATGAGGGCGAAGAGGACGAGACGGAGGAGTATTAAGAGAGATTACAGTATGGAGAAAAAGCGTGTTGTGGTGGGTATGTCCGGCGGGGTGGATTCTTCCGTGGCAGCTTACCTGCTGAGAGAGGCCGGCTATGAGGTGATCGGCGCTACGATGCAGATCTGGCAGGAAGAGGCGCGGGAGATTCAGGAGGAAAACGGAGGCTGCTGCGGTCTGGACGCGGTGGAAGATGCCCGGCGGGTGGCCTCCCTGCTCGGAATTCCGTACTATGTGATGAATTTCCGGGAAGAATTTCAAAAGCGGGTCATCGATTATTTCATGGAGGAATACCTGCGGGGGAGGACGCCGAATCCCTGTATCGCCTGCAACCGTTATGTCAAATGGGAGTCCCTGCTTCAGCGGAGCCTGGAAATCGGGGCGGATTATATCGCGACAGGGCACTACGCCCGGGTTGAGCAGCTCCCGAACGGCCGTTATTCGATCCGAAAGTCGAAGACGGCCGCGAAAGATCAGACGTATGCGCTCTACAACCTGACGCAGGAGCAGCTCAGGCACACGCTGATGCCGGTCGGCGCGTACACGAAGGAAGAGATCCGGCAGATTGCGGAAGAGATCGGCCTTCGTGTGGCACACAAGCCGGACAGCATGGAGATCTGCTTCGTGCCGGACGGGGATTACGCCGGATTTATCAGCAAAAACAGCGGACGGCAGATTCCGGAGGGGAATTTTGTCACGGCGGACGGTGCCATAGTCGGCCGCCATAAAGGAATCACGCACTATACGGTCGGCCAGCGCAAGGGGCTGGGGCTCTCGATGGGCAGGCCGGTATTTGTGACGGAGATCCGTCCGGATACGAATGAGGTTGTGGTGGGAGACAGCGCGGAAGTATTTTCCAAAAGGCTGCTCTGTGACAGGCTTAATTTTATGGGAATCGCTGATCTTGACGGGGAACTGGAAGTCACGGCGAAGATCCGCTACAATCATCAGGGAGCGAAAGCGGTTGTGCGCCGACTGGAGGAAGATCTCGCGGAAGTGTTGTTTGAAGAACCCGTGCGCGCCGTCACGCCGGGACAGGCTGTGGTGTTTTACGACGGCGAATATGTGCTGGGCGGCGGGACGATTCAGTGAATAATGAGGATTTTATGGAGCAGAAAAGACGGAGAAGTTCAGGAAGAACAGGAATGCCAGAGAAAACCGGCACACGGTCGGCGGCAGCGCACAGAAGAACGGAAGAGCAGGGCAGAAACCGCAGAAGGTCCGGGGGCTCTGGTTCTTCTTACCGCGCGAGGAGACGGCGCAGAAACGAGCGTTTAAGGCGGCTGCTCCCGGTTTTTCTGCTGACGCTTGTCATTGTCTGCTTTGGCGGGACGCTGCTTCTGTACCGCATAAGCCAGCACCGCGCGGCGCCGGAGATCACGGTGGATCTGGAGCAGCTCGACAGTCCGTACGCGGTTCTGCTGGATCGGAACAGCGGAAAGATTCTCGCGTCAAAAAAAGGGAGTGAACGCATCTATCCGGCTTCGCTCGTCAAGATTATGACGGTGCTGACCGCTCTGGAGAATCTGAAAGATCTCAAAAAAACAGTGACGCTTTCCTATGAATATTTTCAGGAGCTTTATGACAGAGACGCCTCCCGCGCAGGATTTGAACCGGGGGAGACAGCGCGAATCATCGATCTGATGTACGGCGCGATTCTTCCGTCCGGCGCGGAATGCTGCCGGGAACTTGCGCTGCAGTGTTCCGGCTCGGAAGAGGAATTTGTCGCGCTGATGAATGAAAAAGCGGAGAAGCTCGGGCTCACCGGAAGCCACTACTGCAATTCGACGGGGCTGCACGATCCGGACCAGTACGCGACAGTGGAAGATATCGCGCATCTGCTTGACGCGGCGCTCAAAAACAAGACGTTTTATAAGATCATAACAAGCGAATCCTACACAGTGCCCGCGTCTGACGTTCATCCGGACGGCTTTACCATCCATGGAAGCATGTTCAGCGCGATCAGCGATCCCAGCCTTCCCGGCGGGCGGATCCTGGGCGGAAAAACCGGATATACAGACAACGCGGGACGCTGTCTCGCGAGCTTTGCGGAAATTAACGGGAGAGAGTACATTCTCGTGACCGCGGGATTTCCGGCGGAGCCGCGCTCCGAACAATATCATATTGACGACGCGTTTCGCGCCTACAGACAGATTGGGGATGCCGCAGGATGAGCAGTGTCTCCTTTTGATGTGCCGACAGAAAGACGCCTGGATTGAGACAATTAAGAAAAATGTAACATTTTATTAACAAAATGACGGTCTCTGTTTTGTATAATCAGATGAAAGACAAAAGAATCTGATTATCAGACAGAGACTGTTGTTTGTTGTCCGGACGCAGTTGGCTGCGTCCGGCATATTTTTCAAGGAGATTGATTTTTGATGAAGCTTCTGGTTATGATTCCGGCGTACAATGAGGCGGAGAATATAGAACATGTAGTGGACGGTCTGACGGAGCGTTATCCACAGTATGATTATGTGGTGATCAATGACGGTTCAACCGATGATACGAGAAAGATCTGCGCGCTCAGGAATTATAATTTTCTTGATCTGCCGGTCAACACCGGCCTGTCCGGGGCGATTAAAAGCGGTATGCGGTATGCCAATTATTACGGATACGATTATGTGGTGCAGCTTGACGGGGACGGCCAGCATGATCCGTCCTACATCAGCGACCTGTTTCAGGAGATGGAGCAGACAGGCGCGGATATCGTGATCGGTTCCCGGTTTAAGGACGAACCAAAGCCGCTGAATTTCCGCATGATCGGCAGTCAGATTCTGACGGCGGCCATCTGGATCACGACGAAAGGAAAATATATCGGGGACGTTACCTCGGGCATGCGTCTGTTTAACAAAAAGATGATCAAGCGGTTCGGCTACGACATCCACTACAGTCCGGAGCCGGACACGCTGGCCTATCTTCTGAACTGCGGAGTCCGGATTACCGAGGTGCAGGTGAAAATGCACGAACGCGCGGCCGGAGTCAGTTATCTTGATTTTAAGAGTTCTGTCTGGTATATGCTCAAAATGCTGTTTTCCATTCTGCTGTTCCAGTGGTTCCGAAAGAGAGTGAAGGGGTGATGGAATGTCGACAAATTTGAGAGTGCTTCTTTTGTTCGCGGCTCTTCTGACAGCCGGCTGGATTCTGTACAAGATCAGAAAGCTCAAGGTCAAGATGGAGGACGCGATCTACTGGGTGGTTTTCGCCGGAATTCTCTGCGTGATGGGCCTGTGCCCGGAGGTGACCTACTGGCTGTCCGGCTGGATCGGCATTATGTCCCCGGCAAATTTTATTTTTCTTGTGATCATCTTCCTTCTGCTGGAGAAAATATTTACTTTGTCCATTCTTGTGTCACAGCTGGAGGAAAAGGTCACGGTGCTTTCCGCCGAGGTGGCGCTGAGGAATCATTCGGCGGAGGAGAGACTGAAGAAACTGGAGAAAGAGAATGAGGAGAAGCGTAAAGAAGAATGAACCATACGGCGGAGATTCCCACACATTCGCAATCTGCGCGTATCAGGAAAGCCCGTATCTGGAGGAATGTGTCCGCTCTCTGCTTTCGCAGACGGTAAAGAGCCATGTATGTATCGCGACCTCGACCCCGAACAGGTACATCATGAGTATCGCGCGAAAATACGGGCTCTGCGTCCACGTGAACGAGGAAGCAGAAGGAATCGCTTCCGACTGGAACTTTGCCTGCCGGTGCGTCGGAACGCCGCTTGTCACCCTGGCGCATCAGGATGACATTTACTGCAGCCGGTATACGGAGAGCGTGCTTGAGGCGCTGAACCGCTGCCGGCATCCGCTGATCGCGTTTACGGACTATCACGAGCTGCGGGACGGGAAAACGGTGGAAAGCAGCCGTCTGCTGCTGGTGAAGCGTCTGATGCTGTTTCCTCTTAAATTCCGCGGCTTCTGGGGAAGCCGGTTTGTGCGCAGACGTATCCTGTCGTTCGGGTCCGCGATCTGCTGTCCGAGCGTCACAATGGCCATGGACAATCTCTGCCTCCCGTTATTCAGAAATAATATGAAAAGCAATCTTGACTGGCAGGCCTGGGAGGAGATATCGGTAAAAAAAGGAGAATTTGCCTATGTCTCCGCCCCTTTGATGAAGCACCGGATCCATGAGGGATCCGCGACCTCCGGCCTGCTGAGGGAAAACGCGAGAAGAGAGGAAGATCTGTTCATGTACCGGAAGTTCTGGCCGGCGTGGATGGCGGAGCTGCTCGAAAAATTTTATCAGAGCAGCGAGCGCTTCAACCAGAAGACGGACGGATGATTCGGAGAGGTGTGCGATATGGCAGAGGTATCGGTCATCATACCGGTTTATAACAATGAGAAATTTATCGAAACCTGTATCGGTTCCGTGCAGGCGCAGTCTTTTGGGGATCTTGAGATTCTTGTGATAGACGACGGGAGCACGGACAGGAGCGGCCGGATCCTGGAAAGGATAGCCGCCGCTGACAGCCGGATCCGTCTGATCCGTCAGGAAAATGCGGGCACGGCCGCCGCCCGGAATACAGGGCTTGCTCTGGCCCGGGGCAGATATCTGACTTTTGTGGACGGGGACGATTACATCAGCAGAGACTACATCGAACGGCTTCTTTTCTGTGCAGAAGAAACGAAAGCGGAGATGGTGATCTGCGGGATAACGTATGTGGATGAGCAGGGAAAGCTTCTCCGCACGCTGATACCGGGAGAGTACGAGAGGTTCCGGAAGGAAGAGTGGACGTTCCGGATTTCGGCTGTATGCTCCCATTTTTACAGCAGAAAACTGTGGGAACGGTACGATGTCCGCTTTCATCCGGGCGAACGGGGAGAAGACATGCCAATTTCCTTGTTTTTCAGCGCCGTATGTGCTAAAATAAGTACGCTGCCCATGGCCGGATATTATTATGTGCAGCATGCCTCGTCCGCCACGCATAATTTCCGCGGGCTGAACAGTTACCGGCTCCCTTATCAGGCGCTGGAAAAAACGATAAAAAAGATCCAGGAAACGGGAATCGCCAACAGTCCCGCGTTCCATGAACTGTTTGTCCTGCGCATTTTATCCACCTGCTTTTTTGATCTTGGGAGAGGCGCCTCCAAAGATAAGATGAAAGAACTGTGCGATTACATTGTGCGGATACTGGAGACCTTCTTTCCACAATATTATAAAAATCGTCTGGCTGGCCTGCTGTCGCCTGTGGAAGTCCCGTTTCTCCAGAAAGCAGCTGTCCGGCTGCTGGTCATTCTTGTGAGGACAGGGCTGATCTATCCGGTATCGCGCCTGCTGAGCCGGTAGAAAAATTCCGGCTTCTGCCGCGGGACGGAGTCATACAGAACGCGGATGAGGGAACTGCCAGGTCACAGTTCAGATCAGGGCAGTATTAGGCCCGGAGTGAACAGTGACGTTGCCGGAAGGAGCAGGATGATGGAGACGGTATGTTTTGTGATTTTACATTACGGGGATGCGGATGTCACAGACGCGTGCGTGCAGTCGATCCTTCGCATGGAGCAGCGGGAGCGGATCCGGATTGTGATTGTGGACAATGATCTGCATGAATCCGAGGAGCACAGACAGCGGCTGAGCGGCCGCTACGCCCATGTGTCCGGCCTGTATGTGCTCCGGATCGAGGAAAACGGAGGTTTCTCTTACGCAAACAACAAAGGCTATGCGTTCGCGAGAGAACAGCTGAACGCTTCGTTTGTCGTGGCGGCGAACAATGATATTGAATTTGTGCAGAAAGATTTTCTGCGGGGGCTGGACGAGGTTTACCGGGAACATCCCTGCCACGTGCTGGGTCCGGATATTGTGCGCAGGAGTACCGGAGAGCACCAGAATCCGATGGACGTCAGGCTCAGGACGAAGGAAGAAGCGGAATACACCATAAGGATGAACCGTCTGGCTTTAAAATTATATCCGCTGCTTTATCCGGCGCTGTATTTTAAACTGAAAAAAGATGAGAAAGAAAATACTCTCAGGAGGACCGCTTCCGGACAATTTGACAAATTTCAGGAAGGGATGGTTCTTTTTGGCTCATGTCTGATTTTTTCTCCTTTGTTTGTATCGGAAGAGGCGGTTTTGTTTGAGCCGGAGACGGAATTTTATTATGAGGAATATCTTCTCGCGCACCGGTGCCTGAAAAAGGGGTATCGGCTGCTGTACGCCCCTTCGCTTCGGGTCATGCATGAGAGCAGCGCTTCTACCCGGAAGAGTTATCAGAGTATGAGAAAAAGGATCCGTTTTATTCTGGAACGGACGGAGAAGGCCTGCAGTATTTACAGAAAAATGATAGATGAGTAAAAGATCGGACCGGTGGGAAAAATGGAAAACAGGGAGAAAGTTTCTGTCATTATCCGGACCTGCGGCAGACCTCAGGTTCTGAAAACAGCGCTGGACAGCGTGAGAAAACAGACGTACCGAGAGCTTGAAGTGATCGTCGTCGAGGACGGGAAAAATGTATCGGAACCGATGATTGCCAGTGAGTATCCGGACCTGAATATCTTCTATAAGGCGACGGGAGCGAAAGCGGGACGTTCGGCGGCGGGGAATATCGGCCTGTCTCTGGCGACAGGGAAATACTGCAATTTTCTTGACGACGACGATATGCTTTTCCCCACACATGTTGAGCTGCTGCTGGATAAGCTGAAGGCTCAGCCGTCCGCCGCGGCCTACGGCATCGCGCAGGAGAGCCAGATTATAAAGACATCGGAAGACCCTTATATCATAAAAGAAAAGCGGACGCTTGTCCGGTACAGACAGCCCTTTAACAGGCTGCTGCTGTATTCTTTCAATTATCTGCCTATCCAGAGTGTGCTGTTCGACAGAACGCTGTATACCAGGTACGGCGGGTTTGACGAAAAACTGGACGCTTTGGAGGACTGGGATCTGTGGGTGAGATATTCTCTGGGGGGCGATTTTCTGTTTGTACCTGAGATCACCTCAAAATATTATGTCCCTTACCGCGGGAAAAAGAAATCGGACCGCGGAAAAAGTCTTGACAGCGCGCTGCGGCAGGTGCGCGGGAAGTTTGAAGGTTATGGCTACAGCGGTACGGTCGGGGAGCTGCAGAAAGAAATGGATTATGTGATCAATGTTTACAACCAGAAGAAGCTGCTCTATTATCTGAAGCAGGTATGGAATTATTTTGTTTACGGAGACAGATAGCGCGATGATGACGGAGAAAATAAAGAGAAACGTAAAGAAATGGGAGATTGACGCGGGGTTTTTATGGCAGTTTTCCATGGATGATTTTAAAGGGAAATACGCGGGCTCATTCATGGGAATGGCGTGGGCTTTCCTGCAGCCGGTCATGACGATTCTGATTTACTGGTTTGTATTTCAGGTCGGATTCGGGAATGATTCGGTAAAGGGTTATCCGTTTATTCTGTGGCTGATCTCGGGCCTTGTCCCGTGGTTCTTTATCAGCGAGGGACTGGTAAATGTTACGACAAGTCTTGTGGAATACAGCTATCTGGTAAAAAAGATACTGTTCAACATTAATATACTTCCCCTTGTCAAAGTGATTTCCTGTTTCCTGGTACAGATTTTCCTGACGCTGATTACCATTGTGTTTTTCTGTCTGTGCGGATACCGCCCGGATCTTTATTATCTGCAGCTTTTTTATTATATGGCTTATATGCTGGTGCTGATCACCGGGGCAGGATACGGCGTGGCCGCCCTGTACGTTTTTTTTAAGGATCTTATCCAGATCATTAATATTATTCTCCAGGTGATTTTCTGGATGACCCCGATTGTCTGGAATTTTGAGATTATGCCGGAAACGGTGCAGAAAGTATTGATATATAACCCGATCTATTATATCGTGCAGGGCTACCGGGATGTTTTTATCGACAAGGAATTCTTTTTCCAAAAACCGCTGATGGCGCTGTATTACTGGATAGCTGCCCTGCTGTTTCTTCTGCTCGGGAAAACTGTTTTCAGAAAATTAAAAGTGCATTTCGCTGATGTTTTATGAGGGAACTTATGGAAAATATTATGGTGGAAACGAAAGACCTGGTAAAAGTATATAAATTATATAATAATCCCAGGGACCGCGTAAAGGAAGGACTGGGACTTGGAAGAAAAAAATACAGCCAGGATTTCAGGGCGCTGGACGGAATCACCTTTGATGTGAAAAAAGGGGAAACCGTAGGAATCATCGGAACGAACGGGGCGGGAAAATCGACGCTGCTGAAAATAATAACGGGCGTGCTCGCCGCTACTTCCGGGGAACTGCGCGTTGACGGGAAAATAGCCGCGCTTCTTGAACTGGGAGCCGGATTTAACCAGGAGTATACGGGGCTTCAGAATATATATCTGAACGGCAGAATGATGGGCTACAGCAGATCACGGATGGATAAAAAGATAAAGGATATTGTGGAGTTTGCGGATATCGGGGATTTTATCAATCAGCCGGTAAAGACCTATTCCAGCGGTATGTTCGCGAGGCTCGCGTTCGCGGTTTCCATCAACGTGGAACCTGACATTCTGATTGTCGATGAGGCGCTGAGCGTCGGGGATCTGTTTTTTCAGAACAAGTGCTTTCAGAAGTTCAATGAACTGAAAGACAAAGGGGTAACGATACTGTTTGTATCCCACGATATAGCCAGCGTCCGCCAGATGTGCTCAAGAGTTCTGTGGATAGAGAAGGGACGCCAGAAATGTTTTGACGAATGTGATCTGGTGTGCGATATGTACATGGATGAAAAGCGGAAAAGCATGAACAGGGGAGTCGTCGTACAGACGCGGAATGAGGAAAGAATGAAAGCTGTCTATGAAAAGGAGCGGCATTCCTTCCCTCTGCTGAAATATAAAAGCAGCAGTCTTGTCTCGGATAAATTCAGATTTCTGAGCTGTTTTATTACCGATGACAGAGGCAGGATCACGACTGATATGACGGTGGAATGTGATTACAGCGTTCACATTGTGATCGAATTTATGGAGGATATCGATAACCTGATCGCGGGATTTGTTTTTGAGAATAATAAGGGACTGCCGCTTTATGATATAAATAATTACATTAATCAGAAGCAGACCTGGAAAGGGGAAAAGGGTCAGGTATCGGAGATTGTTTTCAGCTACAGGCTTCCCAAAATAATGAAGGGAAGTTATGTCGTCAGCGCCGCGCTGGCGCAGGGAACGCAGGAAAAACATATCATGCTGACATGGCTGCACGGGGTGCTGGAAGTGACTGTGTATAATGACGGGTATAATTCATCGTATATCGAGATACCGGGCAGGATATCGATCCACCAGTATGAAAAAGATAAAATAGAACTGTATGAGGCGGATGACAATGGGTGAAGCGTATAATGGAGAGCGGTTTTTGCCGGAGGAATGCGGCGGGGAAATGGCGGCTGAGCATTACCAGAGATATCTGTTCGCGGAAAAACTGGTTTCAGGAAAGACGGTGCTGGACGCGGCCTGCGGCGAAGGGTACGGAAGCGCTCTGCTGGCGCGGCAGGCAGAGAGCGTGACGGGGCTGGACATAGATGAAGCGGCCGTCAGTCACGCGAATCAGAAATACGCGGGTGAAAAAATATCATTTTTCGCGGGCAGCATAGACAGACTGCCGTTTCCGGATGATTCCTTTGACGTCGTTGTTTCTTTTGAGACGATCGAACATGTAGACGAAAAGATGCAGGAAGCATTTTTAAAAGAAATCAGGCGGGTGCTGAAAAAAGGAGGAAGCGTGATCCTGTCTACTCCGAACAAAGCCGTGTATACGGACCGGGTAAAGGGAGTCAATAAATTTCATGTAAAAGAATTCTATTCGCAGGAATTTATCGATTTTATGAGAAGCCGGTTTGAATTTGTGGATGTTTACTGTCAGTATCCGGAAATGGGATATTACATAACGCCTGAAAATAAAGGGATCTGCGGGAATAAAGCGGGGATGACAAAAGAGGATACCAGATATGTGATACTGGTCTGTTCAGACGCAGAGCCGGGTGTTCCGTCCGGTCTGGAAGATCTGACATTTTATGATACCAGCATGTATTATTTTCTGTACAGATACTCTCATGAACTGGAGCAGACGGTTCTGAAGATGAAACAGGAAGCGGAAGCGTTCCAGGAGCAGCAGGAAAACAGCATTGCGGAACAGAAAAAATATATTGCTCATCTGGAGAAGGATCTGGCGTTTCTGAAAGAGCAGATCACTATGCAGAGAGAACAGGCAGATGCCCGGATCCGGCAGCTGAGCTGCGAGATCGCCTGCCGGGACAGGGAGATAGAAAAACGTGACAGACAGATAGAGGAAAGAGACTCTGAATACAACAGCAGGATCGGGAAGTATAAAGAAAAAATTGAAAAACTGAATCTTGAAATCACGGACAGGGATGCCCGGATAGAAAAGCTGGAGCTGAAACTGCATCCCTGGAAATATTTTACTGCAGCAGGCAGAAAAAAATAAAATGGGGAGAAGAAATGGATATCGTATATGTTTCTTACAATTCGGAAAAATGGATAGAAAGATGCTTTTCATCTCTTCTGGTATCAGACTGCGGCCTGAAGGATATAAATGTATATGTAGTTGACAATGCTTCCACCGACAATACGCTGAAATGTCTGTATGAAATCCGGGAGAAAATGGAGAAGCATGTCGGTAAATTTGAGATTATTGAATCGAAGGTGAACCTGGGCTTCGGGAAAGGCAACAATCTTGGATTTTCGAAGGGAAATTCCGATATTGTCTGTTTTTTTAATATTGATACGGAAGTGCTGGAGACCACTCTGTCTTCTTTGCAGAAGGAGATAGACGAGTCGGATAAGAATACGGTGATGTGGGAGCTGCGGCAGTTTCCGTATGAGCATCCGAAATTATACGACGCCGTTACCTCGGAAGCGCTCTGGTCCAGCGGCGCCGCCTTTGCCATAAGAAGGGATATTTTTCAGAAGCTGAACGGATTTGATGAAAAGATATTCATGTACGCGGAGGACGTCGATCTGAGCTGGAGAATCCGCTCGTTCGGATATAAGATCAGGTATGTTCCGCGCTCTGTCATCATGCATTATTCTTACGAACAGGCAGGTGTTGTAAAGCCGAATCAGCACGTTTACGGCGTGATCAATAATCTGATGTTGCGTTACCGTTTTGGAAACTGGAAAGAGATTGTGGCGGGGCATCTGCAGTTCTGGGCACTGATGGGAGTTCCCAGCGCCTTTCCCCACTCAAAGAGACGGCTGCTTGGGGAGTACGCGAAGCATTTTTCCAGAATCCCGCATTTCCGGTCGGCAAAAAGCCATGGGAAGGATCCGTCGTTTTTCCCTCTGTTTCTGGGCTGGGATTATTCCGGGACCAGGGACGGCGGCTACTATAAAAATGAGTTTCCGGAGTCGCTGCCTGAGGTTTCGGTTATCGTGAGGACCTGCGGAAGACCCGCCGTGCTCCGGGAAACGCTGATCAGTCTGAGGAGACAGACCTATCCGAATATGGAAGTGGTTGTGGTGGAAGACGGAGAAGAGACGGCAGGCCGTATGATTCGGGAAGAGTTTTCCGATATGAATATCATGTATTTTGCCACCGGGGAAAAAGTGGGGCGGTCAAAGGCCGGGAATCTCGCGATGGAGAGGGCGCACGGATTTTATCTGAATTTTCTTGACGATGACGATCTGTTTTACGCTGATCACGTGGAGGTGCTTGTCTCACAGCTGGTGAAGGGCGGCAGCAGGGCGGCGTACGCGTTCGCTTTTGAGACGCCGATTGAGATCTTCAGCAGAGATCCGTACCGGTATTCCGTGAAAAATTATCTGGGCATCCATAAACAGGAATTTAATAAAATAATACTCTGCCACCACAATTATATACCGATTCAGGCGATTATGTTTGAGAAGTCGCTTTTTGAGCAGTACGGAGGGCTGGATGAGAGCCTGGAAGCGCTTGAAGACTGGGATCTGTGGGTGAGATATTCTTTACATACGGATTTTACCTGTGTCAAAAAGACTACGTCGATTTACCGCGTGCCGCATAATAAGGCGGTCAGCGCGGACCGGCAGAAAGTACTGGATGAGGCGCTGAAAATCGTGAGAGAGAAGCATAAGAATTATATTCAGAAGATCAGCGTATATGATATTGCCATGATGTACGGTAAGTGAAAATGATGAGTGACACGAAAAGAAATAATAATTTTAACATTCTGCGATTTGCCGCGGCCGTAATGGTTATGGGCGGCCATATGTGCTATATTGACGGAAGCTCTGCTTTGCCTGTTCTCTGGTCTCAGGGAGTTCATTCGATCGGCGTAAAAATTTTTTTCCTGATCGGCGGATATCTGGTTTCAAAAAGCTGGCTGTCCGATCCCGATGTTTTCCGGTATTCTCTGAAACGGATCATGAGAATCTATCCTGCGCTTCTGGCATTTCTCATGATTTCCGCATTTGCTGCCGGGCCTTTTCTGACGACGCTTCCGCCGGAGGAATATTTCTCCGGCGAGGGGGGCATACGAATCTATTTGAAAAATCTTCTGATGTATCCGGTGTTCTCTCTGCCGGGGGTGTTTGGAGACAATCCCTATCCCAGTGTCGTCAATGGGGCTTTGTGGACACTGCCGGTTGAAGTTATGATGTATCTGGCAGTTCCCGTCGTTCTGACTGTTACCGGCGCAAAAAACAGGAAAAGGAAAAACGTAAGCCTGCTGATCGTTATCACGGCTGCCGTGTGTGTGCTCCAGATACTTCACACCGCGTATTTCCCGCAGTGGAGATTTGTCGTATGGGGAACAGACCTTGGTCAGGCGCTTTCCCTGATCCCTTATTATTTTCTGGGAATGCTGTTTATCTTTCCGTGCTTTCAGAAAATATTAAACCTGCAGGCGGCTGTTCTGCTTATGTTTCTTTACGCATGTGTCATCCCGACTCCCGAAGTGAACGAACTGCTGTTATTCTTTTTCCTTCCGTACTTTGTATTTTCCTTTGCGTTTGCTCCTCAGCCTGTTTTTGCGAAGTTCAGCGCAAAGCATGAACTTTCCTACGGAGTGTATCTGTATGGATTTTTTGTTCAGCAGATCGTGGTATCTGTCTGCAGCAGGACGGGAACAAAGATGAACAGTTCCGGATATCTGGTTTTTTCCCTGGCGGTTACGGTTATTCTTGCGTTCTGTTCCGCCAGACTCATCGAGGAACCGGCGCAGAAGATCTGCGGAAAAATACTGCGGTATGCCCGTGAGAGAGAAAAGAGTTACCATTCACATCTTCAATGAGTTCGAGGTGATTTCCGCACATTTTATGCGGATTTGAGGTGTTTCAGAATTGTGGGGCGCTGTGCGTCGACGGCGCATGTTCAGAGCCGACCGGAACGGAGTGAACAGTAACTGTAATCAGCCGGAGACATTTCCTGCGGGAATAAAAATGGAATGGGGGAGAACCATGAATTTTGTCTGGATGATGCTGGCTTTCCTGATTTTCAGCGGAGTCGTATTGTTTTTTTGCGATACATTGAAGGTAAATATGGGAGAAGGACTGATTCTGTCTTCGTCCTGTATTGTTCTGGTCTTATTTTTAAGCAGCCTGGCGGCAGGCACGTTTACCTGCGGAATGTATGTGATCTTTTTTCTGGCGGCGGTGGGAGGAATACTCTGGTGCGTCGGAAAATCCGGGCTCCCGGCTGTACTTGGCAGGCTGCCTGCGAGGGCAGAGAGGGAGGAAAGCGCCGGCGCGGGGATTTCTCCGGCGTATCTGCTGCTGCTTGCGCTTTATGTGGGCTGGCTGGTGCTTTTATATCATGATTTTATCCAGCACATTGATGAGCTGCATCAGTGGGCCGCGGCCGTCAGATATATGCTGGAAAAGGACAAGATGCCCACAGGCTATGATTTCATTGGCGGAGGCGGGCAGTATGGGTTTGCGACCAGCCTGTTCCATCTTTTTTTCCAGAAAATTTCCGGCTATAACGAACAGAATATGTATATATCGTCCATGATGCTGTCATGGATTGGTTTTCTGCTGCCGTTTTCCGGATATGGCAGGAAAGAGTGGAAGAAGGTCGTCCTGTATGCCGCGATCGTCTATATCGGGCTGTTTACGCTGTATATCTATGGCCCCAAGAGCATCTATGTCGATGTTCCCACGGCGGCGTGGGCCGGTGGTCTGGCAGGCTGGTGGACGGAGCGGAGAAAAAAGAAGACAGATTATCTGGTCGCCTGTTCCGGCCTGGTCATGCTTCACTTTTTCAAACAGTCGGCCGGGCTGCTGATGGCGGTGCTGGCACTGATTTTTATGATTGTGCATACGCTTGTGGTCGAGAACGGGTATTTATATAATAAAAAGAACGGTATGAAAAGATTGACCGTTCTGTCTGTCTGCACGTGGGGGCTGGTCTTTGCCGGAAGTCTTGTATTGTATGCCGTGGCGGTAAATCTGCACGCGGAAGGGGGACACTGGGCAATCGCGGGGATTTCGATGCCGGATGGTCTGGGAAATATGTTTACCTACGTACAGCTTTCGGGAGAAAAGGCATTTAAAATCCTGAACGTGTATATGACAAAGCTGCTCGGGGAGCCGATGGCCTCCAAGTCAAGCCTTCGGATTCCGGTCGTTCCGTTTGTTCTGTCGGTTCTCATACTGCTGGAGGCCTGCGGAGACCTGTTTAACAAAAAACAGGAGTATACTGTTTATATTTATTATGTTGTTTTTGCTTCCCTGTCGTACTTTGCGGCTCTCTATTTTTCTTATGTATTTATGTTTGCCAGTGAACTGGGGACGGATCTGCGTTCCGTGCGGCGCTATTTTTCGATTTACGCGCTCTTCCTGTTTGTATTTCTGCTCACAGTGCTCCTGCAGAAAAAACAGGCCCGGAATGAGTATATCAGAAAATATCTCGCGTCGGGCATTCTGCTGTTTTTCGCGCTGGGGCTGAACAATTCGTTTCTTCCGAACGCGACTGCTGTCGATAAAGAGAATATCAGCAGCTATTCCAAAATTGAGAAAACGGTTTCCCAGATCTCCCAGTTAAACGGAATACTGGGAGAGGATGATAAAGTATATTATATCTGTCAGTATACCGGGAATCTTTCGGGCGCGGAACTGTATAACGCCACGGCATTGTATTATCTGGAGGATCAGATCAGCAATTACCTGGCTTTTCCGTGGAGATTCACACCGGAAGGCAGCAATATAAGAATTGAAAACAGCGATATTACGATCGAAGCGCTGCCGGATCTTCTGGCACAGAATGGCTTTACTTATCTGTGGATCTTTAAAAACGATAATTACCTTGCCGAAGAACTTCCTAAAGTGCTGCGCTGCGGCGAAGTCAGGAAAAAATCTCTTTACAGGATTATTTATGAGGACGGGAAAGCGGTCGGGCTTGAACATGTACAGGAACTGTGAGGGGCGCTGAATTTGCGCCGCTCAAGCGGCATTTTTCCGCTTCAAATTCGTGCGCGTCTCCACTCCGTTCCGGTCGGCGCTGGGCGAATGTCCGCTGGACATTCAGCGCCCCCGGAGGGTTTGTAGCAAACGGCAAATATTTTTAGTCGTTTGCTATAGAACCGACCGGAGCGAAGTGCAGACCCGGACCGGAGTGGAGTGTTTTTGAAAGTTATGCGGGGGGCAGTACCAGCGGAATCATGCACGCCTTTCCTTCCCGGAAAATCGTGTAGTAGCGGAATCCAAGCTGCGCAAGCAGCGCCGCGGCCCGGTCGAAATCGTACGCGAGATATTCCGGGGTGTGCGCGTCCGAACCGACGGTGATCAGCTCGCCGCCAAGTTCCCGGTAGCGGGCCAGGACGTCGGAGGCGGGATTCGGCTGCCCCAGTCCGTACTTAAAGCCGCCGGTGTTGACTTCCAGGCATTTTCCGTTCTCAATCAGATACCGCAGGATCGGGTCAATGTAATCCGCGTAGGCTTTAAAGGAGTAGTTCGTGTTCTGTGTGGGGCCGTACCGCACGATGTAGTCCATATGACCGAGTGTGTTCCAGCGGGAGAGGCGGCGCATCAGATCGTACTGCACCTTAAAAAATTCCTCATAACATTGGCGCTCATTCCGCCCTTCAAAAAAAGAAGGGTAGTAGGGATCCTGTCCATTGATGTAGTGCTGCGAGGCAATCACAAAGTCAAATGGCCACTGACTGGCGAACTGATCCGCGTCGGCCAGCATGTGCGGCTGCATACCCAGCTCCACGCCGACTCTTATCTCCAGTTTTCCCTGAAACAATTCTTTCAAATTCTGCATTTTTCTAAAATAAAGACCAGCATCGAAAGTAAAATCAATATCGTCGATCATCGGAGCGTCCAGATCCAGGTGCTCCGTGAAACAGATTCCGTGCAGTCCAAGTGCAAGTGCGTGCTCTGCCATGCGTTTTGCGGGCGTTTCGCAGTCACCGGAAAAATCTGAATGCAGATGATAGTCATACAGTATATTCATAAAAAACACCTCAAACATAAAATAAACGTAAAAATGAACATAAAAATTAGAAACAGAACGTAACGGTACAGGAGAAAAAGAAAAATCCGGATGATTTTTCCCCATTATAAGCGCCGAAATAAAAAAAGTCCATGAAAAATTGCGTTATGTATAAATTTGCACTTGAATTTTTTGGATAAATTGGTTAGAATATGAACAAGTTGGGAAATTCTTAACAAGGAATTTTCGACAGCTTGCAGTAAACTACTTTTAGGAGGAATTGAAATCATGGCAGTAAAAGTTGCAATCAATGGATTTGGCCGTATCGGTCGTCTGGCGTTCAGACAGATGTTCAACGCAGAAGGTTACGAAGTAGTAGCGATCAACGATCTTACCAGCCCGAAGATGCTGGCTCACCTGCTGAAGTATGACTCTTCACAGGGCAAGTACGCTCTTGCTGACACAGTTTCCAGCAAAGAGAACGCTATCGTCGTAGATGGCAAAGAGATCACGATCTATGCTATGGCAGACGCTTCCCAGCTTCCGTGGGGAGAGCTTGGCGTTGACGTAGTTCTGGAGTGCACAGGCTTCTATACCTCCAAGGCTAAGGCTGAGGCTCACATCAAGGCTGGCGCTAAGAAAGTTGTTATCTCTGCTCCGGCAGGAAATGACCTTCCGACCATCGTTTACAATGTAAACCACACAACGCTGAAGGCAGAGGATACCGTTATCTCCGCAGCTTCCTGCACAACGAACTGCCTCGCTCCGATGGCTAAGGCTCTCAACGACTGTGCACCGATCGAGTCCGGTATCATGTGCACGATCCACGCTTACACAGGCGATCAGATGATCCTTGACGGACCGCAGAGAAAGGGCGATCTGAGAAGATCCCGCGCAGCTGCGATCAACATCGTTCCGAACTCCACAGGCGCTGCAAAGGCAATCGGCCTTGTTATTCCGGAACTGAACGGCAAGCTCATCGGCGCTGCTCAGCGTGTACCGACCCCGACAGGTTCCACCACGATCCTGAACGCAGTTGTAAAGGGCGCTCCGTCAGTTGCAGACATCAACGCAGCTATGAAGGCAGCTACCACAGAGTC
Source organism: uncultured Lachnospiraceae bacterium (assembly GCA_947588845.1). Lineage (GTDB taxonomy): Bacteria > Bacillota > Clostridia > Lachnospirales > Lachnospiraceae > Choladousia. Next base: position 2,175 of record CANQAR010000093.1, on the reverse strand, counting down.
CTTCGGATACACCGAGGACGAGATCGTTTCTTCTGATGTTGTCGGCATGAGATATGGTTCTCTGTTCGATGCTACACAGACCATGGTTATGAACCTTGGAAACGGAACATCTCAGGTACAGGTTGTTTCATGGTATGACAACGAGAATTCCTATGTGAGCCAGATGGTACGTACGATCAAATACTTTGCAGAGCTGGCATAATCGCCGTGGGTTTTCATCGATCTGAACTATTCGTAGTATGACCTGAAAAGAGGTCCGGTCTGAGAGGACCGGACTTCTTTTGCATCAGGGGAAATGCTGTTTTGCGGTCTGCCGCAGGAAAAGAAGAGCTGCGGAGCAGTCCGTGAACGTATCCCTGTGCTGGTGCCCGCAGTGAGGGCATGAGAGTTTACAGGAAAAGGATTTATATCAGGAGGAATTTCAATGCTTAACAAGAAATCTGTTGATGACATCAATGTAAAAGGCAAAAAAGTTCTGGTGCGCTGTGATTTCAATGTACCGCTCAAAGAAGGAAAGATCACGGATGAGAACCGTCTCGTTGCGGCTCTTCCTACCATTAAGAAACTGATCGCTGACGGCGGAAAAGTGATCCTCTGCTCACATCTTGGAAAGCCGAAGGGAGAGCCGAAGCCGGAGCTTTCTCTCGCGCCGGTTGCAGCGCGTCTTTCCGAGCTGCTCGGCCAGGAAGTAAAGTTTGCGGCGGACGACGAGGTTGTCGGCGCGAACGCGAAGGCTGCTGTTGAGGCTATGAAGGATGGAGAAGTGATCCTTCTTCAGAACACCCGTTACAGAGTTGAGGAGACAAAGAACGGTGAAGCGTTCTCCAAAGAGCTGGCTTCTCTGTGCGACGTTTTTGTAAACGACGCGTTTGGAACGGCACACCGCGCACACTGCTCCAACGTTGGCGTGACAGCGTTTGTTGACACCTGCGCAGTCGGCTATCTGATGCAGAAAGAGATCGATTTCCTTGGCAACGCCGTAAACAATCCGGTTCGTCCGTTTGTGGCGATCCTTGGCGGCGCAAAGGTTGCGGACAAGCTGAACGTAATCTCCAACCTGCTTGAGAAGTGCGATACGCTGATCATCGGCGGCGGCATGGCTTATACGTTCCTGAAGGCGAAAGGTCTTGAGGTAGGAACTTCTCTCGTTGATGACACAAAGATTGACTACTGCAAAGAGATGATGGAAAAAGCAGAGAAGCTTGGCAAGAAGCTGCTTCTCCCGGTTGACACGACAATCGCTCCGGCATTCCCGTCCCCGATCGACGCGGAAATCGAGGTGTCTGTTGTGAAGGCTGACGCGATCCCGGCTGACCAGATGGGTCTTGATATCGGAACAGAGACGGCAGAGCTCTACGCTGAGGCTGTGAAGTCCGCGAAGACCGTTGTGTGGAACGGACCGATGGGCGTATTTGAGAATCCGATCCTCGCAAAGGGCACGATCGCGGTTGCAAAATCCCTTGCGGATACAGACGCGACGACGATTATCGGCGGCGGCGACTCCGCGGCGGCTGTAAATCAGCTTGGCTTTGGCGACAAGATGTCCCACATCTCCACAGGCGGCGGCGCTTCCCTTGAGTTCCTTGAGGGCAAGGATCTTCCGGGCGTTGTGGCAGCAGACGACAAATAAGAACCGTTTTGAGTTTTGACAGCGGCAGATTCCTGTTCATGGCGTTGCCGGGAATGTCCGGAAAGGATTTCCCGGAAATAAGTATCTGCCGCTGGTTGTGAAAGAATGGTGGAATTCAGGTCCGGCCGCCGTTAAAAAGGAGCCGGACTGCGACCAAAAATAAACAATGAGGAGATTACAAAAATGGCAAGAAAGAAAATTATCGCGGGCAACTGGAAAATGAACATGACTCCGACCGAGGCTGTAAAGCTTGTTGAGACACTGAAGCCGCTCGTTGCAAACGAGGATGTTGACGTTGTATTCTGCGTACCGGCGATTGACATCATCCCGGTCGTTGAGGCGGTAAAGGGCTCCAACATTCAGGTAGGCGCTGAGAACATGTATTTCGAGGAGAAAGGTGCTTACACAGGAGAGATTTCCCCGGCAATGCTCGTGGACGCAGGCGTGAAGTATGTTGTGCTTGGTCACTCAGAGAGAAGAGAGTACTTCGCTGAGACGAGCGAGACAGTCAACAAGAAGATGCTCAAGGCATTTGAGCACGGCAT
>CANQAR010000092.1 GCA_947588845.1 uncultured Lachnospiraceae bacterium | reverse complement strand
GACAGAGATACCACTCCTGGGGAGATTATCTCATACTTTCCCCAGGATGAAAAACCGTCAGGTTATTCATCGCTTACCAACTTTCTTCTATATAGGTATCAAAAAGGTATCACACCCTACCTAAAAAGCCGGGAAACCCACTATTTATGCGGCTCCCCGGCTTCCTGTTTACTATTCGAACTCAATCTGAACACTTGCACCCGGCCTGTTTCAGGCTGTTTTTGCCTGTATTTTATACCTGTTTTTTCTCCATTTTCTCACGTTTCTCTGTCGTGCAAAAATTTTGGGACTATTTTGGTACACCCGTGGTGCCGTCCTGTTGCTCCGGAAGTTTCCCCAGGTATTCCAGGTAATACTTGGCGGCCTCCTCGTAAAAATCAGATCTGCTGTATGCCTTTCCATCCTCACGGCTGCGCTCTTCCACATAGCTGTCAATCTGATCCAGCCGGTCCAGAGGAGCATGTACCGTTATGGGCACCCGCCTGGTTGCTCCTTTCAGTTTTCTGCCGTATGCCATAGTGTTGTCCATCCTCCTACTCCTGCCTATTCTTTGCAGCGTCACCCGTCAGGCTGATCAGCACGCTCTTTGTATTTGCATCAATCAGCGATCTCCACCGCAGCGGGATTGCCTCATATCCGTACAGGGCACCTGCCAGGCCTCCTGTAATGGCTCCAATGGTGTCAGCGTCACCGCCCATGTTGGCGGCCATCACCACAGTATCCTCAAATGTTTTTGTATTTCTCAGGCAGTACAGGGCACATTTAAAGCTATCCACAACAAAACCGGAGGGATTCAGGCTGCTCTTTTTCTCATGGCGCTCATACCGGGTGCCGGTCAGGATATCCTCCATCATGTTCCACAGTTCCCCCACCGGGTCAGCATGATGCTCTGTTAAACAGTGTACCATTTTCGTGTACAATACGCAAGCCTCAGCGCTCAAATCATCCCAGTGCGTCAGCCTGCCGATCTTGTCAGCAACGTCCAGGGCCTCTGCTTCATCCGCATAATACAGGCCGGGATACACGGTCCGCATCAAGGCCCCGTTTCCGGCGCTCCTATTCCCATTCTGTACCGCCGTCAGCCTGGAGGCATCTGCCCACAGCTCATACTCTGCCAGCCCCTTGCAGTCTTTCAGATCAGGCCGCCGGGTCATGGCCTGCAATGCGTTGGTAATTGCGGAGCGGCACGTGCCGCCGATATCCTTGGGGCCTCCCATGGCCCACTGCGCAAAATTCTGGCCAGCATACGGAGCCGGATTCTCCGGGTGCATTGCCACGGCCAGGGCCGCCGCCACCGTCATCTGCGTGTCATCCGTTACCTCTCCGGGCTTCACATTCAGCCAGCCGCCGCCGATCATTTCCTTTACGGTGCCATACCGGCGCTGGATCTCCTGCTCTCCCATAAATTCCAACGGTGCGCCCAGCGCATCCCCTACCGCTACACCAAACAACGCTCCACCGATCTTATTTGCTAAATTCGTCATAGTATTATCCTCCTTTACTGTATCCATGCCTCCTGCGGCATATTTTCTAAAATCCTGTCAAGCTCCACAACCTCTTTACAAAACTGGTACTTAAATCCACACGATTCCTTGTCGGCCTTGTCATAAACCTCCTCAATGCGTTTCACCATCTGCAGGTATCCTGTATTTTGCGCCCGCAGTATATCCAATGACGCTTTCAGGCAATCGTACCGGTGCCGCAGCGCCATGTAAGAGTGGTACACCCGGAAACACTGCCTTGCCGCCGCAATCAGTTCATCTTTTGTCAGCTGTTTCAGGGCTTTCTTGCTTGCATCCTCGGCCCAGGCATCCGTGCAGGGGATTCCAAAATAATCCTGCTCGTAACTATCCCAGCCCAGGAGGCCGCCATATTCATCACCGGCCCCCACCGCCACAAAAAATCTGTCAAAACAATCAGGAACCCATTCCTCATTAAGATCATCCGCCATGCGCTCACACTCTGCGCACAGGTCCGCAAACATCATGCGAAATTCATAGGCTTCATCTTCATCCCCGTCCATGGCATTGATCAGTGTATCATCATCCGTGTCAAAATACCAATGCACATCTTCACATTCGCTCTGGATATCCCACAATTCCTCTTTTATCGTGTCCAGGTTCAGATTCTTCACTATCGGCTTTCTGATCCTCAGCTGCCTGGCCTTCTCCCGTCTCTTTTCATCTGCCGTCTGCACGATCTCACCCCCTTATCCTCAGCAGGTCCGGCGGGATTCTAAAGGGTTCCCCGCCATCCCAGTCACATATCACCTTTTCTTTTGCAAACCCGATCACCGTCAGCTGGTTTCCTGCCAAATATCCAGGCAGCTTAAATATTCTCAGGTTGTGCGGGTTCCCGTCTGCCACAACCTTATCACCCACTTTAAAATCACTCAGTTTCTGCGGCTCTTTGCCGCTCATAAACCATTTTTCTCCCGCATCACTGCTGCATGTACGCTCCTGCCGCTTTTGTTTGGAGTGCCCGCTGCATCCGGTTATATCCGGCGCAATTTCCTGCAGCTGGCAGCCTCCATTGTACTCACACATGTCACACATCACAAGACAGATCACAATCACGCCCCCTTTATTACTCTGTGGCAGTACGCCCCTCTGTTTCCCGTCTCCATCATATCCGTGCGCCTGAACTGCTCCTCTGTGTAGTAGTCTGCGCAATTCAGGATCCCCGGATCTCTGTCCGGATAGGCCGCTCTGTAAAGAGCGTGGGCCTGTTTCACGCTGTCCGCCTCAACCTCTACCCACCCGCCGCAAAACGGGTATCTTTCATCTGTTCCATATGTATAAAATACTTTCATGCCTGCCTCAGCCTCCTATCTCTTCCCTTAATAATCCGAGCACCCATTCCAGGATTTTTGCGGCCTGGTCATATCGTGCAAAAATAACCTCATTCTGGAAAATGCCGCTGCTGTACTCTTCCGCCTTTTTTCTCTGAAATTCCTTTTCATGCTCTATTTTAGCAATAATCTCCTCCACGCTCTGCCCCTCCTTTATAAATGCGCCACCGCTCTGTTTCCGTTTCGCTCATACCAGATCCGGCATCCGGCTTTCTCACAAATCAGTTCCACCGTCCAGCTGTCATCATCCAGCCACAGCGTTACCTTGCTATCTTTCAGCAGCTTCATCAGCACCCTTGCGGCCCCGTACTGGCCTTTTCTTACCAGCTCCATGTGCTTCTCCATCAGCTTGTAACGCCTCATTTTTCTTTTCAGATCCGCCATTTCCATCGCTATCTCCTCTCTTAAATTCTTCCATGTAGGCTGCGGCCTCTGCGCTCCTGCCAGATAAGCAAAGCAATAAATAAAAATCTCTGTTAAACTTTCTCATGTTTCTCCCCCTTTAAATAAAATCATGTATGCTCATTCCAGGTGCATCCCACGGGTTTGAGGGGCCATAATCTCTGTTGGTTGCGCACGGTGTATAATGCTCCTCAAATTCTGCCTCTTCTCTGCAAAATTCATCCCAGTCAATTTCAGGCTCTGGATCATAAAAATGTTCAATGTAATCAATCAGCTCAGCGTCCGAAATCTGGTCATACATTTCAATATCCTTTTCCTTTGTCCAGTGTTTATTTACGGTTCTAAGCAGCAACACCGCATGTAACACTAATTCTCTGTGGCTCACCTTTGTCAAATCTCCCAGCTTTCTCATTATCTATGCCCTCCGTTTCATTTGTTTTGTTTATTTATTTTGGAACTTCATTATAAACCACAATCGGTTTATTTTCAATGGACCGAATAGACAAAATTGACCGGCGGAAAAGATACACAATAGACAATAATTTTGGGCACAAAAAAAGAGGGGGTTTTCAAAGGTTAGCAGCATTTCTGCCCCCTTGAAAACCCCCTCTGGCGGAAATCATATCACAGCTTTAAAAATCTGTAAATCCGGAATATCAGACAAAGATTGCCCCTCTGTTTTTATACATAAGCGACAAACTTCGCATAGTCCAGGCTGATCCACCCATTCTTTTCATCTGCATAGGATTTCAGCAATCCCCACAGCGTTGCGCCGGGGCCCTCCGCCTCGGCAACAATGGTAAAAATACCTTCTCCTGTAAATCCGTGGCTGCCGGATCCGCTGTCAGGCTTCTTGCGGATGTTCAGGTCATCAATGGATACCTTCACGGTGTACGGCTTAAATGCGGCCACAGGGTACACCTGTTTGCCGTTCCAGTCATATACCTTGTATCCCGGATTCTTATCCGCCTCTTTCTTTGCGTTCGCCAGCACCTCATATGCGCCTTTCTGGCTGGCGGCATCCGCCCAGCTCTTGCGCACCCTGTAATACTTCTTTTCCTCTGCCGGTGCCGGGGCCGGTGTCGATCCGCCGGAAGTTCCTGCGCCGCTCATGGCAGCCTTTACATCCTTGCGGAATCCGTCCATGGTGTATCCCATGCCGAGCCCCTTCCACAGGTGTTCAGGATCCCCGTGGTTGCTGGCAATGCCCCGCTTGTACCCCTCTGCGTGGCTGATCACAACGCCATCCGCCAACGGATTCAGGCCGTACTGCTTGCACAGCATGGCGAACAGCTGCACAGCCGCCTCATAGGTCCGCTTAACCATCTCTTTTGCCCTGGCCTTGTCGGAGCAGGTAAAGCTGGAGCCGCTGGTGTACTTAATGCAATCCGGCTCACACATCTCCACGCCAATGTGCGTATTGTTGCCGGATCCCTTGCTGCCGGAGGCACAGTGCCAGCCTCTCCAATTCCACGGCAGGGTCTGGTAAACCGTGCCCGTCAGCGCATCAATAAATCCATGCACACAGGCGTTTCCGTAGCTTGGGGAGTTCCAGCTGTTAATAAATACAGAGGCCTTGGGCTGCGGGCATCCCACGGAGTGCAGCATCAGGCCCTTTACACCGTTGTCAAGTTTCCTGCCCCCGGTATAACACGGGTTCTTTGTCAAAATGCTCTGTACGATCTTCACTTTTTCCTCACTTCCTGCGCTGCCCTCCACAGCGTCATACTGCGTCAGGTCAAAGCGCTCAATAATGCTCAGTATCTTGCTCACATAGCTCACATCCGTGGCATAGCCGCCAGCCTTAATGATTGCAATCGCCTTGGCCGGGTCCTTTTCTCCCGCCAGGCCTGCATATCTCTTTTTGGAGCCGTTCATGGCTCCCAGCAGGTATGCGCTATGGTCTGCCACGGATTCTGCGGCGGACGGGTATTTCCGGAAATCCGCCACAACCGTGTACGGCGTTCCATCCGGTTTCTGTTCGCCGGTGCTCTTTGTGTACTTGCTCACCCCATCCCAGGTACTGCCAGGCCAGGTATTACCGGAAAGCACGCACTTCATCCCGAAAAAATTGTTGGCATTTTTCGCCAGATCAGTGCTGCCATACCCGGATTCCAGGATACCCTGCGCCGTTGTCACCGAGGCAAGGATCCCGCTTTTCTGCATGTCCGCATGGGCCAGCGGCCCCATAAATGCAACAAATTCCTTTTCTGTCACAGCAATATCCTCCCATCCAAAAATCAAAAAGGGGAGCGATTACTCGCTCCCACCTGTGCCATTATGTGCCGTGCCGCTGTCATCAATCTTATTTTTCAGAACGGCAATGTATTTTGCGATCCACTGCGGCACCGGTGCGCCCATCCTGCCAGCGTTTTCAATAATGCTCAGTAATTCATTCAGCAGGTACCAAATGGCCGCCAGCAGGCCAAACATGGCCTTTGCGGGGATCCCGGTATATCCCAGGGATACTGCCACCTTTACGATCACAAAATCCACAACCATTGCCACGGCAATCACGCACAAATAACCGACCTTTTTAAAGATTCCAATGGCACCCTTTTTGCTGCTCCATCCCATATTAGGATCCTCCGGGTGCTCAATGGCCTCCTTTTTGCTGGCGATCATGCCGGTCAGATAGTCCACGGCCATCATAACCATCAGCAGCACCAGCACGGGGAACAGGATCCCCAGCTTTGCGGACAGCCAGGCCAGTGCCGCCGCAATAGCGCCCTGAAAAACTGTATACGCTTTCTGCATTTCTCCATCCTCCTGTCATTCTGTAATTTTCATGTAAATTTCAGTAACAAAAATAGGACCTGCTTTCAGCGGTCCTGCCCTCCGGTCAATTCTAAAATGTGGCTTCACGATCCCACTTCCCCCTGCATCTTTGCAGCTTGCTGTATCATCCTCAGCTCTTCATCCTCAATCATGCCGTGCTGCAGCACCACGGCTGCCAGCCGGTCAATAATTTCAGTCTGGAGCTTAATAATCTCACTCTGCTTATCCAGCAGCTCAGCAATACACGGTTTCACTGGTGCTCCTCCTTTCCTGGATCTCTCCATCCTCTTTTTCTGCGTGTGTCAGCACAAAATCCTCTAACAGCTTTTTCCTGAACGCCTCGCAGTCACAGTGTTTCAGCATACCCAGGTATGCGATCAGCGGGCTGGCCGCCTGTTTCAGTGTTATTTCCTTTACTCTGTACGCCTCTTTCTTGGCTCGGAGCACCTTCTTCATGTGCAGCGTTGTGCTTTTCCTGATCACCGCCCTGTCAGCCCACACACGGTATCCAACAAATTCAATTCCTTGGCTTATCGGCCTTATGCAGGTTTTCTGGTTCAGCTGCAGCTCCAACTCTGTATTCAAAAAGGCGGAAATCTTGTCCTTCCATCCCCTCAGCTGTTCTTTGCTGTTGCTCAGGATTATTACATCATCCATGCACCGCACATAATAATGCACTTGCAAAACACGTTTACAAAACTGGTCCAGCGCATCCAGGTACAGGTTGGCAAACATTTGTGACATCAAATTTCCAACCGGCATACCAACATCATATAGCCGCTCTTCCAGAGGCACCTCTCCCGGTCCTTTGCCCGGCGGGAGCCCAAACGGCGTGTGTTCGCAGTCAATAATGGCATCCAGTACCCTCAGCAACCTCTTATCCTTTATCTTTTTGGCAAGTATCTTTTTCAGTATCCTGTGTGAAATCCTGTAAAAATACTTGCTTATGTCAAGTTTTAAGTAATACCACCGTTCATCCCGGCAGCTTACCTGGATCAGCCAATAGCGGAGCCTCTGCATGGCTCGGAGGTTCCCTCTATCCTGTATACATCCATAGGAATCCTCAATGTATCCCTTTACCAGTAAAGGATTGACAACCCTGTATATAGCCCACTGCACAACTCTGTGCCGGAATCTTATGGACATAATCATCCGCTTTTTGGGCTCGTACACATAAAAAATAAAATATCTGTCTATGCTGTACGTTCCGCTGTAAACCTCCTGCCGGATCTCATTCAGCATTTCCCAGGCGTTCAGGTTAAAATGCAAAACATCCCGGTTATACCTCCGCCCGGCGGACGCATCTTCCAGTGCGCCATACAGGTTTTCCATTGAAAAAATCTGGTCAAAGATATTTTTTATTTTCATGGTCTTGTCGCTCCTAAAATCAGACCATGTGTCACAGCTTTCATTTTCATTACTTGCGGCTTCCATGGCTGCATCCTGCTTTGTTTGTCTCCACAGGCGCACCCACTACCCACGCACGGGCAGGGGTATTTTTCTCCTGCCAATACGGCCCGGAGTGGAAGCAGGCTCCTTTATTCTCTCGCACTGCGGCCAGGTCCTTAAACATGGCCGTTCTGGCATTGAGAGTAAAGCGGACCGGAAACCAATGTTGCCGTTCGCATTGGTACGGGGATTGTTCAGGTTCACGTTGAACACGCCAGCGTTGCCGGTGTTGTTCCAGTTGCCCCCGCAGATCGGCAAACGAGTAGCCTGCTCCCAAAATCTCAACCGCTAACCTCAGCGGCCGCTTCTGGTCTTACCGCCTTTGCTTTGCGCCGTTTTCTGATCACCGCCATACACCCATTCTTTGTATTTGCCGATCATCCTGCCAATCTCAGCAGACCGGCCCTCCCATTCATTCAGCGAGCTGTGCCCTTTCAAATATTTCAGCCGGTATGCAACCCGTATGTGGGATTGCAGCCCTTTGTTCAGTTCATCCAGCTCACTTATGGAGGTTTTCTTGTAATATGCAACCGTCAATGCCGCCGCCAGCTCCGACATGCGGTTCATGCAATGAGCTATGTCATCACCTAATAATTTTTGGTGCGGTACCGACCACCTTGCTATAAGTGGAAGGGCATAAACTTCCATATCTTCAACTTTCTGCAATATCCGGAAGCCTTCCTCCTCCATCTCTTTGCTTACGCCGTCGGATCTCTGTTCTGCCACATTCGCACACTCCTTTCAGCGCTTTTTATATGCCCTGCTACCGCAGGGCAATCAGTAATCGGTTGACGGTTTACAGCTCACAAAAAGCGGACCGGAAACCAATGTTGCCGTGCGCACCGGTACGGGGATCGCCCAGGCACACGTAGAACACGCCAGCGCCGCCGGCGTAGTTCCAGCCGCCCCCGCAGATCGGCAAACGCTCTCCACGAGTGTTTGCCCAATGGTAGTCACCACCATATACATCCTCACCAGGCTGGTCCGGGTACAACAGGAGAGCCTTTGCCAGCTCTGGCGCTGCATCCAGTCCGGACACCAGCGTCATATCCTTGTACTGCCCGCCGTTGCCCTGATCGGTTGTATACGTCACCGCCTTATTGGTCAGCTGGAGCTTGCTGCTCACCCAGTCCCATTTTAGCGTGCCGTCAGATCCGGGAGCCACAGTGTTGCCATCCTTGTCCAGGGCTTTCCACTCAGAGGAGTCAGCGCCCATGCTGATCTCTGCCTGCATACAGTTTGCGTATGGGATAATCTGGATTTCGCCGTCTTTCAGGCGCATCCCTGCACACCATTCCCACACATTTCCGTTCAGGTCAGCGATCCCGTCCGGCATCCAGTTGTGATTCCACGTATTCGGCCCGGATCCGGTGGCCGTGCGGGTAGGCTCTCCTTTGTGGCTATCGCCCGTCTCGTAGGCTGTCGGTGTGCCAACCTCATGCGTGTACGCATGATCATGGCCCCAGCTGTTGTTGCCCCTCGGCATAGTCTCATTTTTTTTGCACCACAGCGCAATGGCGCACCACAAAGAGTATGGCATCAGGCTCCACCCTTTGCCCTTATTACGGCAATACTGGACAGCCTGGTCAAAGTTTACACTGGTGCGGGGATCCTTTAATGGCAGGGAATATGCCCGGTCATTCAGCACCACATTTATAAACTTGGATACCATGATCCTGTTCTTTTCCGCCCCTCCAACGGAAAAGGCCGGGTGGTAATTCTGGCTGCCGCTTGTAATAAGGTCAGACATCTTCAATCTCGGAAACGGCACCACAACGGAAGGCATCTCACGATCATCCAAAATAATCGTATTTTTCCCGCCAGAAAGCGCCTCAATCGCCAGTTTAAAATCATCAAAATTTGCCATCTGCTTATACCTCCATTTCCCACAGTCTCAGCTCACAACGGTCCATAGAAAAAGGCACGGGCTCACGCTGCGTAATTTTCTCGCTGCCGCCCATGCCGCTCTCTGCATCAGGATTATAATCAGGGTTATCAATTTCCGTCTCGGTGTATTCCCTGGCCGGGATAACCACCTGCGCCACATACCTGTCACCGGAATCAGCTCCCATTACCAGGCCGCCCGTGTAATCCTCGCAAATATCAATAATGACCTCATAGTCACGTTCCTTTTTGGAAACATTAAACATGAGATCACCATCATTGAAATCAATGTTTTTCCCTGCAATATCGTAGGGAATAAAGTTCTTGCCATCCTCTGGCAAATGCACCACTTTCATCAGTAATACCTCCTTGTATTTTTTGCCATCTCAACAGCTTCTCTTGTCCTGGCAGCGGATACCTCTGCCGCCTCTCTCATGGCAGGATCCCTGCGGTCAATGCCGTACTTCTCGGCAATATATTCAGCATCCGCCTTGCGCTGCTCATTCGGGATAATAATGTTTGCCAATTAAATCCCTCCTCTCACATACAGGTTCAGCACAACCTTTTTTGCGGATCCGGTAAAATGTACCTTAAAGCCGTTCAGCAGCTTATCACTGTACTCAATTTCTCCGACCGCTCCGCCCTCCACGCTTACAAGCTCAGCGCTCACTGTATAGCTCTTTGTGTTGCGCTGGGTGGCAAGCCTTACTGTCTGCGTGGAATCATTAAACGGGTAGGCCTGCGCATTGTTCAGTGTTACCTGGATCACCTCACCGGTAATGCCCGCCAGGCCGCGCTGCAGGCTGGCAATCATCCGGGAGTTTTCGCTCCCGATCAGCAGCCCCTCCAGGATACCGGCCTCCATCTTTTTAAAGTTTGCTGCACTCTGCGGCGTACCCTCCTGCAGCACTTCTCCGGGATCCGGTATGTGGTCAATGCTGCCGTCAGGATTCTGCTGCTCTTTGTACCTGTACGGGTGTTCCACAACTTCATCCAGCCAATAGGTAGGATTGTACATAGGGTTTTCCCTCCTTCCTGTTAAATTTCTCTAATGTCAATCTTGAAGCGGTAGAATATACCGTTCTGGTTGCTTTTCCGGGTAATATTCTCGGTCTTTGTCAACCACAGAGCGCCGCTTGTATCAAACAGCTGCACCTCTGTCACGGTAACGCTGCCGCTCTGCGCTGGGTCAATCGTGAAATCAATCACTACTTTCCCGCCGCTGTCCATGTAAATGTCAGTGATATTGGCCTTGTAATAGCTGTTGCCGATTTTGTACCTGGCATATGCCACAACCTGCTTTACATGGTTTTTAAAGCCTGCCATTGCGCTTGCTGTAAGCATCCGCATACCTCCTTTCTAAAGCCGTTTCGCTCCACAGATTTTATACACAATACTGGCGTTTTCGCCGGTAATGTGGGCATTTATTCCAGGGGCCGCTGTCTCTCCTGCCGTGCTTACGTCAGGATAACGCCCAGCTTTTTTGTCCTCCCCTGCAGTCTGGTAAACAAATACCTGCGCATTTGTTTCCGGATCAATATCAATCTCCAACGGCTCCACCCTGCCGATCATGCTCACATCAGGGTGCTTTCCGGTTTTCTGGTTTTCTCCCGCCGTGCGGTACGCAAATACCTGTGTGCCCGTTTCCGGGTCAATATCCAGTTCCAGCGTTTCTGTCCTGCCGATTGTGCTTACATCCGGCCTGGTACCGGCAACCGGATAGGGAAATGGCTGCCCTGTCTCAGCTGGATCCACCTCAATATTCACAGGCCGCACAGCTCCAATGGTGCTTATATCCGGCCTGGTACCGGCCAGCACATACGGGAACACTGCGCCGGATCCGTCCGGATCCACGGTAATACCTGCATCTGCCACTGCGCCGACCATACTCGGCTGCGGCCAGCGGCCAGCCCGCTTGCCCTCTCCCGTCAACCGGTAATCAAATACTTTTTTCTGCACGTCAAGCTGGATCTGCACGCCCACAGGCACCTCAAACACAATGTTCACGTGTTTCTGCGGCTGCCGTATTTTCCCCACGGTATCCACAACGGCATCCAGATCCACGTTGGAATCACCTGGAAAAATCGTTATTTCATAAGTATGCGGGGCCACGTTCTCACGCAGCTCCACATCCCTGCCCGTCAGGCCCTTAACAATTTCCGTGATTCTATACGGGTTCATGGGCACCTTGAGATTCCGGCGCTGCGTCACAGCTTTCTGCCGCTCTTCCAGGGGCAGGCTTTCATTGGTCGGTATCCCATAGCGCTCCTCCCACCATGGCAGGCTCCATGTGGCTGTTTCCGGAAATCCCTGCTTTTCCAGGTCCTTCACAATATCCTGCGCCAGGCTCAGCGGAAAGGCCATAACCTCAAATATCCACTTGCCAACATAGGAGCGATCATAAATGGGGGATATCATGGTCATCATGTCACGGGCCGTTTCCCGTGTCGGAAAATTCTCCAAATTCATCAGCTCGCCTCCTCTGCATTTATGGCGAGCGTGTGCGGGTATTCATCTTGCTCAATGGTTATGTTCTCGGTGCCGCCGTTCATGGTCAGCCCGTCAAAGTCCGCAACCCCCTGTATATTTGTCAGGATAGAATGCACCTGGTTGTACTTCACCACGCACTCAACGGTTCTGTAATAGGCATCCAGCTGTTTGCGGAAATCCGCCACAACGGCATCCAGCTCATATGCGTCAGCCAGCTCCACGGTAAATGCGTATGTAATATTTACCAGGTCCGGGGCCGCCACGGTCAGGATCACGTTCGGCGGTGCCAGGCGTTTCTCCGGGTCATCCGGGCTCATAATGTGGTTATATACGGCGGTCAGCAGCGACTGGTTCGCCGCCTCCCCGTTGGCATCCAGGCACACGATTTTCACCGTCTCAGGTCCATTCCATTCAGGCACCACAATGGCATCCCCTATGCCGTCAACCTCTCTTGCCCAGCGCCGGTAATCGGATACGTTGCCAATAAAGGATATATCCTCGTTGGAGTCCGCCTCCAAAATGCGCTCCCGCAGTTCGTCATCACTCTCAGCCTCTGATCCACCGCTGGCCTTTTCCGGGTTCGTCATGGAAGTAATACCCTCAATCGGTTCAGACATCAGTACAATGGTGCCAGGGTTCACGTTCGCCTCTGTGCCGGGCACCAGCGCCCTCACGGTCACGCTGCCCTCCCCCTGTTCATCCAGCACGCACGTTTCCAGCGTGGCAAATTCAATGGAAGGCTGCCCGTTTGTGGCCGCTGTTGCAAGTATGGTGCCCGCCGGGATCAGGGTACCTGCCTCCCCTCTAATCTCCACAACCGCCTCTGCATAGGTCGCATCCTTGCGCTTTGTGTGTGAAGTGGCCGCCAGGTAGTCCAGGAATTGCCCCGTGCTCCACTGCGGGAACATCAGTTTTATGGTTTCCGGTATGTAAAACTGGAGCAGTTCCGCTGCGATCAGAGCCGTTGGCCTGGTAAAATCCCAGGGAAAACCGCCCTCCGTTTTGTCAATATCGTCCGGAAGTTCATCCAGCATCCGGCGGTGGATCGTATCTGCATCACAATCCTCCAAAAATTCCGGCAGAATAAAGTCATACGCCATCTTTCTCACCTCCCACTCTTATACTCAGCCGCTCCTCTTCCTCCCACGGGTATCCCTTAACAACAAAAGAGACCCACGTGCCATCCCCGTCATGCGAAAATTCAAAGTCTTTCACGTATTCCGTTGCCGGGTGGACCATCAGGGCCTCTGTTATTGTCAGCTCAATATAACTTTCTCTTGATTCAGTATCGGATATGTCAGCCAGCTCCTCAAATTCCGTGCCTATATCGTCACTGTACGCCAGGCAACTCTCTCTTTCTGTCGATACGGCTTTCACGCACCACTGCATGTATGCCTCACGGCCCTCACTGGTGACTATCCGGTTCGCCCCATCTCTCAAAAAATCGCCTGTTTCATAGTCAAAATATGCCGAAGGCCGGTATATTTCATCATATTCCGGATCATCCGGTATCTCAGGCAGTTCAAACACGGGGAAAAGCTGGTTATCTGCCATTGTCATCCTCCTTATAGTTTCGTTACCACATCCACCACAACCGCCTCACTCTGCACCCAGGCAACCAGCACCCTGTCACCGGGCTGTATTTTCGGCAGCGTGTGTTTATGGCTCCCATCCCCGGATAAGTGCCCGCCGTGCGTGCCGCCGTTAAAAGTCAGGCCGCCAACGGTCCGGCACACGTGATAATCTTTTTTGGGTATCGGTATGGGAAAAGTGTTGGTCAATAGGCTGTAATCTTTTTGGATCACACCAAAATCAAGGTCAAGGTCACGGGGAGCTTTCCCCGCCACCTGCTGCGCCCTGGCAGAAATCACACGTGCCAGTTTATTCATGCCGGGGCTGCCGCTGTTATCTGCCACAGGTCATCCCTCCTTAGTCAAATGTTCCATCATCCACCCAGCCCCACACATGGGTCTGATTCCAATCCTCAGTTACCAGGCACCACGGGTGCGCCTTTCCGGATCCGTTCTTTTTGGTGATTTTTGCCCGGCCAGCGGATACCTTATAACCTTTTGCGTTCGGGTAGGAGGATATATAGTGTGTGCCGCCATGGAAATTCACCACATCACCCACCTCATAATCTTTCTTTTTAGCCTTTTCCTTTTTGGTGTCGGCGCTCTCCTCTTTGTACTTTTCGACCTCCATGGTCATTTTCCCTCCGTCAGCATTATGCTGTACGCTCAGCACAATAAAAAAGCCTTTCAGCGCCCCGACCTGCAGGTGTACCATATCCCCCTTGCGCAATGGCGGCACGTCCGGGGAAATCACTTTGCTGGTTTCCTCTGGCGTGCCATCTTCATCAATCATCTCCTGCGCTGCTTTCTTGGCATCCGCCAGGCTGTCACTGCTGGAGTGGTTCATAATTTTCTGGAAAATCCCGTACTGCGTTTTTCCGTTCACGGTGGCCTCCACCTTGGGGCAGCCCTCTTTTTTCTCGGATCCCACGATTTTCACACGTGTCACCAGGTTGGCAATGCTTACCTTATGGTTGGCCTCCACAGAATTGTTACCCTCAAAATGGTAAACATCCTTATTGCCGCCGATCTTCACCACAGCAACCTTGTTTTCCGTGCTGCGCACAATCGCCTTGCATCCGCCCTTTTTCTTTGCTTCATCCAGTATACCCCTCACTATATCGCCCAAATTGGAGTTTTTATACAGGATCTTGGCGTGCTTCACGTTCGGGCCGCTGTATTCGCTCAGGGTTATGCCCCAGGAGCTGAAAATGGATTGCAGGGCGCTCTTTGTGCCTTTGCCAGCGGCAAAATAAACATTGTCCTGGCTCTTCTGCATATTGTAGAGGTTGTCATAGGCCGTCACCTTAAAGGTTTCATCACTCTTTGTGGTATTCCGCTCACATTCTGTAATGTTACCCATGGCAACAATGCCCTTGCCGCCGCTCCAATATGCCTTTACGGCAACCACACAGCCGATTTTTATCAGGGTGGACAGCAGCTGGTTGTTATACTTGGCGTTGTACATCTCAAAGGAGATCTTCATTGCCAGTTCATCCTCGCCCTCTTCCCAGCCCAGCCCCTCAACCGCCTGCGTAATATTCAGCTGCACGCTCTTTTCCGTGATTGCGATCACGTCATATCTGGTTTTGCTTACCTCAATCATGCGCCGTGCCTCCTATCCTGGTATGGTCAGGACCTGCCCCGGATAAATCAGGTTCGGGTTTTTAATCTTGCTCTTGTTCAGGTTGTAGATCTCCATATACCGTGCGCCGTTCCCCAGGAATTTCTGCGCAATTCTCCACAGGCAATCCCCGGATTTTACCGTATAGGTCTGCGTTTTTTTCTCGGTCTTGGTCTTTTTCGCCTGCTTTTTGGATTTTGTCCGTGCCGTTGGGCTCTTAATTTTCAGCTCATTGGTGGTGCTGATCTTTATCTCCCTGGCAATCACAAATTTAATGTCATAGTAAAAATCACCGGACCCGCCGCTGTACTTGCCTTTAAAACTGGATATGTAAACCGTGTAATTTATGCACGTGTTAGTTACCAGCAGCGTGCATTTTGTACCGTTGTCACGCCACTTTTCCATATCCTTTATCAGGGTATCCGGCTTTGTAAATTTCCGCACAAGCGGGTTTTTCTTGCGGATTTTGCCAGGGAAAATGCCAGACCAGGATATTTCCTCAGTGCCTTTCCCGCGGGGGATTTTTACATCCCCCAGGGAAATAATGCTGTATGTCATAAACTTTGCATCAGCACCCAAATTTACTTTTTCCGGCAGCATAGGGAACTGGATTTTGGTGCCGCCGGACGGGGTCAAATATATATCCATCCCTTTACGCCTCCTGTACTAATGGCATGTTGGCAAAAATCTTGCCCATGCGCTCTGCGATTTCGTCACCCAGTTCATCTGCCATCTCACGGATCCGGGCCTGGAGCACATCAAAAATTTTCTGTTCATCCATCCCGTCACCCTCAATTTTGATCACCGGGCTCATGTCAACATGGATTTCAAAGGTATTCCCGCCGCCCTGCTGTGCCTGCGGGGCTGCGTCCATTGCTACAGCGGTACCGCCATCTGCCACATCATCCGCACCATCATCCTCTTTTTCCGGTGTCAGCGGGATAATGGCATCACTCGGAAGCTCTTCGCCGGTGCCAGCGCCCACAATGCCGCCGGTTGCGTGGGCTCCAATATTGCCGTTGGAATCCAGCACACCCAAATCCTGCCCGGCCTGCTCCCACAGCGCAATGCCTCTGCCCCTGCGGCCCGGCACGGTAGGGATAACGTACTCACGCCCCTCCTCACCCAGCCAGGACAGTTCTTTGCCGTCAATGCGCCCGCCAGCAGCGTGCAGCGAAGCGGATACCGTTGCGGATCCCGTGCCGCCGCCGGAAAAGCTAATGCTGGCCGTGGGGTTAGCAATGGAATAGTTTACGTGTATGCTGGCGTTGGTGCTCACGCTGTATCCGGCACTCATGGCCCCCTGCAGGTCACTGCCAACCTGGCTGTAAACCTCTGCGGAGTTGTTGGTCTGGTCCAGCGTCACGTTTGCGGATCCGGTTGTTTCGTGCGGCTCTGCAAATGCCGCATCTGTCTCAGTGTCTGCGGACGCCTTTGCGGCGCTTGCATCCACCTCACCGGCCTCCACAGTCACATCCGCCTGCATGGTTGTATCTGCGCTGCCCTCGGCGCTCTGCAGGCTCTCCTGCGTTGCTGTCTGCACGCCGCTGGTATCCACGTCAATCTGCTCCATGGGGATCCGGATTTTCATGCCCACATCCACCTCAGTATCACTTGCCAGGCCGTTGTATTCTTTCAGCTGGTCAATGGTCATTCCGACCGCCTCAGCGATCTTGCCCAGGGCATCACCCTCATTTACAGCAACCTCTCCCAGTGTCACCTCAATGTCAGAGCCGGATACCTGCACCGTATTCCCGGAAGCCTCAATATTGCTCAGCGCCTCCTGCACGCTGTCAGACAGGGAGGCTGTATCCACCTCCATACCGTTTACCTCGGCTTTTAGGCCGTCCAGCTGCAGCCCCTCCTCTGTGGTTTCCAGCATGGCACGCTGCCACGCCTTGTTAAATTCTTCCGGAAGGTTCCCGTTTTCCGCCATTTCCCCTATGGCATCAATCAGGGCTTTGTCACCGGATTCCGCCAGGGAATTTGCGTATACCTGCCACGCCGCATCTGCATCACCGGCAGCTGCACCCGTCATCATGGTTTCATTGAATTTATCCATGATCTGTTTAGGCACCTGCTGGCCAGTCGCTGCATATTCATCAATCAGGCTTGCCATGGCATCCGCATCCGGTTTCATGGCCTGCCATATGCTGTTTAGTGCGTTCTGGTCCGCATCATTCACCACACCAAACAGACCCTTGCCGTTTCCGCCGCTCAGGGATCCTGCATCCTGATCCATGGTCAGCGCCCATCTGCCCATCATGTTGTTAGCAAGCTCCGACTGCGCCATCTGCACGGCTTCACTTGCCGCCGCCTGCACTTTCTGGCTGCTGTCCTGGATTTTGCTGCCATACGTGTCACCCAGCGTATTTGTCTCAAAGTTCAGGCTGTTCATCAGGTCGGTTGCCCGCTGGTTTCGGATTGCCTCACCGGCCAGGGATTTATAATTTGCGCTCTGGTCTGCGGTTATCCTTCCAGCGGATTCCGCTGCGTTCAGCTGCGCATAAAACTCTTTGGCCTCCGCCTCTGTCGATTCAGCCGCCGCCTGCCGCTGTCCGGCTAGTGCCTCCACAACGGAAGTAAAGGATTCCGAAGTCAGTTCTTTGCCGCTCAGGCTGCCGTACTCCTGATTTATCCAGTCCATCTGCGCCTGCGCCTCAGCCTCTTTCCAGCGGCTGGTTATGCTGTTCATCTTGTCCTGCAGCGCCGCCACGGCCTGCGCTTCATTCACATTTATAATGCCGTCCTGCAGAGCCGTTTCCACTGCATTTTGCAGGTCCCCGGACAATGCTGTCAGCTCAATGGTGTCCGCCCTGGCCCATTCCTCAATTTGCGCTGCCAGCGTGGAGCCCTCTTCGGTATTCCCCAGGAAGGTCTGCACGTTTATGTGCGCCGCAAAAGTCCGTTTTTCCAGTTCGGAAATTTTGGAATCCACAAAAGTGCTTATGTTGTCCTTGTACTCCTGCTGTTCGTCCGGAGTCAGTTCTATGCCAACGCTGCTTTTCCAGGTCAGCACCTCGTTATCATCCAGCGCTTTCTGTGCCGCATCCCGCATTTCATCTGCGCCATTTATGGCGTTCATTGCCAGATCAATGTTCACAAGATACTTGGCATTAAGTATGCCGGACGCAGCCTCCTCTGCCTCTTTTGCGGATAGCTGTATATGCCCGAAATGCTCTTCCAGGCTGTTATTCAGCTGTGTCTGGTTGTAGTTGTCTATGGCAACCTTAATTGCCGCCACCGCCGCTGTAATGGCTGCCGCCGCCAGCGCAATCTTGCCGCCCATGGGGATCATGCTGCCTATGTTGCTAAAAAATCCGCCAATGCTCCCGGCGTTGGAGGCTGCGCTTGCAATATTGCTTATAGCGCCGCCGATAGGTGTCAGCGCCTCCACAATGCCACGTGCGCCGCCGATCAGGGAGGTTGCGCCCTTGGCAATCACGCCAGCACTCAGCCAGGACATCAGCCCGGCATCCTCGCCGCCCGGCAGGATTTTCCCCGCCTCACTAAACAGGGAGCTCAGGCCCTTGGATAACAGATTCTTGCCCTTGGTGCCTGCCCACTTGGTAAAGGGTTCCGCCACCAGCTTATCCCACGCAATATCAACCTTGCCAAACAGGTCCGCATTTTGCCACTCCTCCGAGTTCATCATGCTGTCAATGCTGCGCTTTATTCCGGCGGCCTTGCCATCCACAAAATCCATCAGGCCGGTCAGCGCCTCCTCTGCTGCTGGCATTGCTGCTGTGATCATATCGGCCACGCCCGCAATATATGGGGCCAGCCGTTCACCGAAAGCATTTTTCACGCCATCCACGGCGGATCCCATCAGGGTCAGGCTGCCCTCCAGGTTGTCCAGCATGGTGTCTGCCATCTGCTGCGCAGCGCCATCCGCATTGTAAACTGCGGCTGCCAGCTTGTTATAATCATCCTCGCTGGCGTTTATAATCGCTAACATCCCCGCCATGGCTTCTTTGCCAAATATTGCGGAGGCCGCTGCGGTCTGCTCTGTTTCTGATAATCCGCCCAGGCTGGTGCGCAGGTTTTTCAGCACATCACCCAGGGATTTCATGTTGCCCTCACTGTCTGTCAGGCTGATCCCATATTTCTCCATTGCCGTTGCCATGGTGTCCGTAGGGGAGGCCATATTAGCAATGGCGGTTTTTAATGCGGTACCGGCCATGCTGCCCTTTACACTGGCGTTGGCCATCAGGCCCAGTGCCAGGGATGTATCCTCAATGCTGTAATTCATGGCACCCGCAACCGGGGCCACGTACTTAAAGGATTCACCCAGCATGGAAACATTGGTGTTGGCGTTGCTGCTGGCCTGCGCCATAACATCAGCAAACCGCCCTGCCTGATCCGCTTTCAGTCCGAAGGCCGTCAGGGCATCCGTCACAATATCGCTGGTGGTTCCCAGGCTTTCCCCGGAAGCTGCGGCCAGGTTCAAAATACCGTCAATACCGCTGATCATGTCAGAGGTTTTCCATCCAGCCATTGCCATAAAATTAAAAGCCTCGGCAGATTCCGTGGCGGTAAATTTCGTGGTTGCGCCCATCTCCTTTGCCTTGGCCGTCAGGGCATCCAGATCCCCGCCGGTTGCGCCGGAAATGGCGGATACCTGGCTCATCATGCTCTCAAAACCCTTGTAGGTGTTGATTGTATCGCCCAGGCCCACGCTCACGCCCAGGAGCGCCCCTGCCTGCGTCAGCGGGTTACTCAGCCCGCTCATAAGCGCACTAATAGGGGCCGTGGCAGCGTCAATAATGCCGACCGTGGCGTTCCAGACGCTGCCATCCCAGGCCGCCGCCTTATCCCTCACACTGTCTATCACGGGGCTGGCGTTATCGTTCGCCCCGATCTCTGCGGATCCGGAACTGCCGGAAAAGTTCTCAACGGCATCCGAGGCCGCACGCACAACAGGTGTTGCGTTGTCCTCGGCTCCAATATCCGCCGATCCGCTTTGCCCGTCAAAATTCTCCACAGAATCCTCTGCGCTCCTGATTGCCTGCGTGGCATTGTCATCCAC
>CANQAR010000091.1 GCA_947588845.1 uncultured Lachnospiraceae bacterium | reverse complement strand
GCTCAGGTGCGGAGTGTACGGCATGTCCATCCACTTCAGCGTACCGACCTTCACCGATACCATGATTATGCCGCCAAGCTCCGTAAAGCGAATCTCAAAATTTTTCCCGTTCTGAAACTGTTCGACTTCATTTGCAGATGGATATCTGAAAAACGCAACCAGTACCGCTCTGCCGTCCGCCACGTCAAAAACCGGAACTTCCGGATGATTTTTAAAGCTTTCCACTGTCTGTCCCACGCTGAAATTATACATAACAATCCTCCAATTCTCAGGTACCAGACCTTAAAATATTCTTTTTCCTTTCTTGAGAGTTGAAAGTTTTCAATAAAAGAATAACCCTTCCACATGGTTTTATGGTATTCTTTAATCACCACAACAAAAGGATACAAACCACCCGAAAGAGTTATTCCATGTATGAGTTTACCATACTTTCCGGTGGTTGACCATATGATTATGATAAATTTTATTGAAAATATTCTCTCCCGCTTTGAATCCTGCTTCTCCCGTAAAACCGCTTTGGGCTGGTTTGTCATCCTTATCACCGGCCTGATGGGATCACTTCCGTAATCCGTGACCTCGCGCTCCGGCCGGACTGCTATGACTCCATGCTCCATTTCCGCGGGCAATGAGCCAGGCGGTCATACTTGCATGGACATCTGGCGGTGCTGCGCGCCAGTGACGCGCGTTTAGCACCGACCGAAACGAAGTGGAGACTGCCGCGAGGATCAAATATTCTGTTGCCTGCAACACGATGCCAGTACCAGCCTGACGCTGGAGCCGGTATCCATCATCCGGCTGTACAGTTACCGGTTCCGGATCGAATGTACGTTCCGGGAACTGAAACAGCAGGCGGGGGCGTTCTGTTACCATTTCTGGACAAAACACATGCTTAGGATGAGCCATTATCAGAAGAAGGATGAGCCGTCCCCATTTCACACCCTTGCTGAGCTCGAGGTGATTTCCGGGCAGATTGCCCGGAAATCCCGAGGTCTGAAGCGCAACCATGGAATTCTCTTTGTTCATTCCATGGTCTGTGCACCGCAAAGCGTTGTTACGTTCACGACCTGCAAGGGAGTAAACAGTAACAAAATCTGCGGTCACAAGCGCTTTCCGCCGGCTTCTATAAGCTCACTTTCCTCAAATTTTATTACTATGCAGCCGTTATACTCTTCCATATTTTTCTTCTATAATTCTTCCTATCATTTCTGTTTCTCTGATCGTTCTTCCAGTAGTTTTGACCACAATTCCATACCCTTTATCCGTCCAGGGAAGAACAATTTCGATTAATCCTCCTTCTCGTACACGCCTGATAAATTTTCGTTCATGAGAATTAAAGGGCAAAGAATTAACTATACCTTCTACGTAAGGACATTCGCACAGACGTTTTGAAAAATCCGGCATACTTTGAATCATCTGATGCAATCTATGATTATCTTCGGAAGAAATTCTGCATGTTGTTATTTCATATTTTAATAATGTACGATAAACTTTCACAAAAGCCAGAACCGCTTCTCTTCTTATATTCTCATCCCCTTCAATCGACAGTTCATTAAAAAACAATTCCAATTTTTCTTATTGCCCCTTACAGTTTATCCTATGTGTAAAAAGCGAAACCATCTGCTATGTCGGGAACAAAAGTCCCCCGGCATCCTCATATTAACTCCATCATAAGAATCCCCCATTCATCCAGCAATCCTGCAGGATAATCGCTCAGATTCCCTTTTTCATCCACATAAATATTATCCACTTTCGTTTCCTGGTCTTTATTTTTCGAAAAGAAAGAAACTCCCACTTTTTCATTACTTATCTGCCCATTCTTTATGGCAACTCTTACTCCATTGATTATATGATCGCTGTGAGACTCACAGATAATCTGGCACCCATGATTTGCTGCCAGTGAGATCAGTCTTGCTATCATAGTCTGTCCTTTGGGATGAAGATGCGATTCTGGATTCTCAATCAATAAAAGGCTATCCTCTCCTGAAATAAGTAATTCTACAATAAGAGGCAGAACATATGGAATTCCAAACCCAACGTTAACTGGCATAAATGCATCCGAAACCAACCTGTCTCCATTATAGCTGACTGCCAGTTTTGCCTTTTCAACAGCAGGAAGCAGCTCCGCTGATATTCTTATGCCCGGAGATATTTCTGCCATCCATGCGGACACTTGATCAATTAAACGGTTTGTCTTGCCAGTCTGCAGACACATATCATCAGGGATCCGTATTTTCTCTCCTTCCATCGCCAGAAAAGGAACTATAAATTCTCCCATTGCTCCTAACCGTGCGGCGCTGTTTTTTCTCCAGTTTTCAGTGCTGTACTGCTTCCTGGGGCCTATATGCTCTGCTCCCAAATAAAAAAACTGATCGGAAAACAGTGGAACCACATAATCCTCAGCTCTTTCTGTTCCAATTCTTTCCAACTGGTCGCTGTCCGGTTTTCCCGGCTCATATTTATAACAGCAATCATAAACTGCCTGCTCCCCATACTGGACATAAAATCTTATGGTATCAGAAATCCCGTTCTGACAAAAAATATCTTTACCTGTTCCCAGCTGTATTATTTCACCATTTGTATACAGACAATCTAACCCTGATTTATAGTTCTCCCAAAAGCTCTGTCTTAAAAGAAGCAGGGCCTGTATCACAGAAGACTTTCCCATCCCGTTCATTCCGAAAAACAAATTTAATCTTTCCAATGGCAATGCCAGTTTCTTTATTGATTTAAAATTTTCTATCTGCAAATAATTAATCATGTGCCAATACCTCTTGAAATAATTTATAAATTCTTTCATGCCTTTCTCTAACGTTATCGATTGCGGCGGTTCCGTTCGTAATGATATCCACAAATGTTCCGTCATCTAACAATTCTGTATAGTTTTTCAATAATTTATCTTTTTTCTTCAATAATCTTTCGCATTCCCGTATACTTAATTTTGCCAGATTAACCGATACCGCATCATAAAGAGGTTTGTTAATCCTCCCATACTTTCCATTTTTATTAATTTTTCTAAATGCTTTATCTTGCCAGATTCCAGCCGCATATCTCATCGCCTTCAGAAAATCGGCCCGGCATTTTTCAATCACAGCTTTTGATTCTTTCTGCAGCCGGATCATTACATCATTCAGATACTCTTCCAGATTACCCGGATACTGTTCTGTCCCCAGCAGATAAAAAGCCAGAAAACGATTCACAAACTCACAATCCAGCATTCTTCTGGAGTCTACTTTGCCCCTGGTCGCCTCTGTAAACTCCTCAGAATGCGCCAGTTCTCTCAGTAAATCGGCCGCCTGCCCTCTGTAAACAGAATTCTTGATTTCCGCAGGCGTCAGCGTCAAACCTCCCGTATTAATTCTTGTAAATACACTTATCCTTACTTTATCCGGTGTCCCTGGTCTGATAATGTAGGCAATTAACATCTGCGTCTTTATTCTCCGCTGTATATTCGGAGGAAGTTCCTCAAATTTTTTTCCTTCATATTCCTTTAAATACTCAAGGCCAGTAAGCCTGAGACGGTCCTGATCACCTTCCTCAAGCACCATAAATCTCCTGATCGCATACAATCTCTGCAGTCCGTCCACCACGATCAATTTGTCGTCATCTGTACTGTCAAAATAAAATGTCGGCAATGGAATACGGATCATCAATGATTCAATCAACCGGCTCTGCTGTACATCATTCCATAGACCAAGGTGCCTCTGAAAATCAGGGTTCAGTATAATATACCCGCATTTTAACTGGTCAACTATATTCGAGACTACCATCATCTGTGAAATGATATCCACATCCTTGGGATTGAAAGGCCCAGTCATTTCTCTTTCACATGTTTCGGGATATAACTCTTCTTCTTCTACCCCATCTTCCTCAATTTCGTTTCCTTCTATTCTGTTTTTTTCAACACTCATAAGATTCTTTCCTCATAGATATCAACCGCCGTATCCTGTTCCATCAATATTTTTCAGTATATCACAGGAAAATCTGCTTCTCAATATTGTATCCTGGCATTTTCATGCTGACAACAGGTAAAATTTATTGTATTTTTGAAAAAAAATATTCAATATTCTTCTTTTTCGCAGGAAGAATCTGTGTTAAAATCAGGTAACAGCGCAATGATCCGGAAATGCCCATGTAAAAAACAGATTTTTATTATTGTGCCGTCAGCCATAGGACGGCGGAATGGAGATTCGTATGAAAATGACAGCAGACTTGGCAGTTTTTATCTTTATCGCCCAGTTTCTGGGCTACATCATCAAAGGGCTTGTGGGATTCGGCAACCCGCTGATCGCCAACCCCATCATGGCCATGCGCATCGATAATGTGCAGATCACGCCCGGGGTTCTCCCTGTGGACATGTTTGTCAATCTCTACATATCCTACAAGAATCGGAAGGATTTTATCACCAGACTGGCGCTCCCCATCGCCATCTGCATCATGATCGGCGTCGTCCCGGGAAGCCTGTTTCTGAAAGTGGGAAGTCAGTGGGTCATCAAGGCGCTGCTGGGTATTTTCATCATCGCTCTGGGCATTGAGATGATGACCCGCAAAGTGAACACCTCCGTGGAGAGAAAAAACAACCCCGTCGTTATGGGGCTGGTTTCCGTCACCTCCGGTTTCCTTTCCGGACTGTTCGGCATCAACATGCTGTTTCTGGCTTACCTGAACAGATTCGTATCCAACCGGAACCAGTTCCGGGCAAATGTGTGTTTTATCTTTTCCTTCGAGAACGTGTTCCGGCTCATCGTCTATGCTGTCACCGGGATCCTGAACCAGTTTACGCTGACTATTACACTGCTGTCCATCCCGGCAGCCGTGCTTGGCATCTGGCTGGGAGGACGCATTGATCTTAAACTGGATGAGAAAACCGCCAACCGCATCATGCATTGTGTCTTCATTCTCGGAGGCGTCAGTATCCTTGTGAAAGCTCTGATCTTCCGTTCCTGAACCAGGCAGGCCAAAAATGAGGAAATCAGATTTTTAAACTCTCATGCCCGCGCTGCGGGCGTCACCATGAATGAAAGCTTTAAGGAGGAAATTTTCTATGAAAAAGACACGCCTGCTCTGTCTCGCGTTGGTCACGCTGCTGTTCATGTCATCCTGTTTTACCACATACGCCGCAGAACCGGCAGAAGACCAGCCGGAGGTTCTTCGGGTGGGATTTTTCGCCTTCTCCGGTTATCACATAATAGATGAAGACGGCCATCGGAGCGGCTATGGCTATGAATTCCTTCAGCGGCTGGCCATTCATGCCGGATGGTCCTATGAGTATGTGGGATACGACGGCTCCTACGCCGATTCTCTGAATATGCTGCGCAGCGGTGAAGTGGACATCGTCACTTCCGTCTCCAGAACCCCGGAACGTGAGGAAGAATTTCTGTTCTCCGACCAGTCGATTGGCGTCAATTCCACCATCTTCACCGTGAAATCCGGAAACCAGACCATTGTGGAGGGTGACTACTCCACCTATGACGGCATCTCCGTGGGCATGCTGGAAGGCAATTCCAAAAATGCCAACTTTGAGCTGTTCGCGAGAATACACTCTTTTACGTTCCAGCCAGTATACTTTACCGATCAGGATGATCTCACCACCGCCCTGCAGAATGGCGAGGTGGACGCTGCCGTTACCGGCAGCCTGCGGCTTTTGAACAACGAATGGCTTCTGGAGTCCTTTGATGCCAGTCCTTTCTATATTTGTACCCGGAAGGACCGCACCGACCTGATGGAACGGATCAATGAGGCCATCAACGACATGGATCTTCACGATCCCAACTGGCGGGATTCTCTTCATGAAACTTATTATGCCACCGACCAGGGTGGGGCCGTCATTATGAATGCCGGCGAACGTGCTTTCCTGGAGGAACACCGTTCTTCCGGCATTCCGCTGAAGATTCTGTTCAACCCCGACCGAACTCCCTACTGCTACTTTCATGACGGCCAGGCCCACGGCATCCTGCCTTCCATCTTTAACTCCCTGGCCCAGCGTCTGGGACTAAGCTATGAGTTCATTCCGGTGAAAGACCGAAACGAGTACTACGCGCTTCGCGCGTCAGGAGCTGCGGATGTGGTGCTGGATTTCACCGGCGATTACTACCTGGCGGAGGAAGAAAACTACAAGATTACTGCCCCTTATTTCCAGACCAACCTCTCCCGTCTGACTCTGGATGATTTTACCGGGACGGCAGAACGGCTGGCAATAACCGAGCGGGACGATGCTATTAACAATTATGTTTCCAGCCGTTACTCTGAGGATGAGCTGGTTCGATACTCTGACGCGAAGGACTGTGTCCAGGCTGTGCTGGACGGCCAGGTCGACGCTGCCATCCTCTATTCCTATACCGCCGAAAGATATGTCCAGCAGGATATCCGAAACCGGCTGACCTCCGTTGTCTTTGGACAGGTCTCTATGTCCTATGCCGTAGGCAACAACATCCACGGCGGCCGTTATCTGCTCTCCCTTCTGGACAAGGGAGCAGATAGTTTTTCCGAGATGGAACTGGACGCCATCATGGCCCAGGAAATCACTGCCAGCCGGGAAAACAATGTCAGCCTGATCGCCTTTCTGTACCGGAACCCGCTTTACTGTGTGCTGGGAGTTTTCTTCATTCTGCTGTTCCTCTTCGCTCTGGCCATGCTGGCAGTGCGTACCCGCAACCAGCAGCGGCTGAAAGAAAAAGTGGCTCTGGCCACCAGTGAACTGGAAGACAAGACACAGGAACTGACACGGGCTCTCCAGGCAGCAGATGCCGCCAACCGGGCCAAGACCACCTTCCTCAATAATATGTCCCATGACATCCGCACGCCCATGAACGCCATCATCGGCTATACGGCTCTGACCACCACCCATCTGGACAACAGAGAACGGGCGCTGGATTATCTGACCAAGATCTCCCAGGCATCCAGTCATCTGCTTTCCCTCATCAACGATGTACTGGACATGAGCCGTATCGAATCAGGAAAGGTCACCATCAATGAGCATCCGGAGAACCTGGCGGAAATTCTGCAGAGCCTGCGGAACATCATCCAGTCCGACATCCACGCAAAGCATCTGGAACTGTTTATTGACACGATAGATGTGACAGACGAGGATATCTGCTGCGATAAGCTGCGGCTGAATCAGATCCTGCTGAATCTGACCTCCAACGCCATCAAATTCACTCCGGTCGGAGGCACGATCTCCATCCAGGTTACCCAGAAGCCCTCCCGCTCCCTCAAACGGGGACTCTACGAATTTCAGGTCAGAGACACCGGCATCGGCATGAGTCCGGAATTTGTCAAAAACGTGTTCGACCCCTTTACCAGGGAGCAGACTTCCACGGTCAGCGGCATACAGGGAACCGGCCTGGGCATGGCCATCACCAAAAACATCGTGGACATGATGGGCGGCACGATCGATGTGGAGAGTGAGTACGGAAAAGGCACCACTTTCACTGTAAATCTGGAGCTGCGTTTTTCCGCTGAGCATCAGGAGATGGGACCTATCGCGGAGCTGGACGGTTTCCGGGGACTGGTTGTGGATGACGATATGATCTGCTGCCAGAGCGTATCCAAAATGCTCCGTCAGATCGGGATGCGGGCAGAGTGGGCTCTGTCCGGCCGGGAGGCCATTGCACGCACCACTGAGGCTGTGGAGCTTGCCGATCCCTTCGAGGTTTACATTGTGGACTGGTCCATGCCCGAACTAAGCGGTATAGAGACTGTCCGGGAGATCCGCCGGATCGTCGGAGCGGACTCCCCCATCATCCTCATGTCCGCCTATGACTGGTCGGATATCGAACACGAAGCCCGGCAGGCAGGAGTCACCGGATTCATCAGCAAGCCCCTCTTTGCCTCTGATCTTCATCACACTCTGGAACGCAGTCTGGGCCGGGTTGTGGAAGAAGCATCCATAAAGGAGAACTCGCTCCCCCAGGAAGATGAATTTGCGGGCAAGCGCATCCTCATAACGGAGGACAATGAACTCAACCGGGAAATCGCCGCCGAAATTCTGGAGGAAGCAGGCTTTTTGATAGAGTGTGCCGAGAACGGCCAGCAGGCCTGCGATATGATCCGCCAGTCCGAGCCGGGATACTACGACCTGGTTCTGATGGACATTCAGATGCCTGTTATGGACGGCTACGCTGCCACCCGCATCATTCGCGCCATGGAGAATCCGGCCCTGGCAAACCTGCCTATTATCGCGATGACCGCCAATGCTTTTGAGGAAGACCGGGAACAGGCCCTGGAAGCAGGCATGAACGGTCATCTGGCCAAACCCATCGATCTGGACAAGATGGTATCCCTCCTGCAGGATTTGTTCAGCAAAAAAAGATGATATCTATACAATACTCTGCATATGTTTGACAAAAGCAGGCAGATATGAGAGAATACCGTACGAATGCAAAAAACTGCCATTGAATTCTTTTTTTAAGAAAACTGGGGAACACGATGTGCAGAAATCCCGGAGAAATATCACAATACGCAGAAAACTGTATCAGGAGGAAAACATATGCAGACAAATGAAACCGCTGTCAACAGTATCAGACATCAGGTGATGTACGAAACCGCCAGGCTTGCCTGGGCCGGAGAACTGGAAGAAAAACGGGATGAGATCCCATTTCGGATCATACCCGGTCCGCAGGCAAAATTCCGCTGCTGTATTTACAAGGAAAGAGAGATCATCCGTCAGAGAGTCCGTCTCGCAGAGGGCAAATGTCCCACCGGCAATGACTCTGATAATGTGATTCAGGTAATCAACGCCGCCTGCGAGGAGTGCCCTATCGCCTCCTACCTTGTAACGGACAACTGCCGTAAATGCATGGGAAAAGCCTGTCAGAGCGCCTGCAATTTCGGAGCGATCTCCATGGGAGATGTCCGCGCGTATATTGATCCAATGAAATGCAAAGAGTGCGGAAAATGTGCTCAGGCATGCCCTTACAGCGCTATCGCTCATCTGGAGAGACCTTGTAAGAAAGCCTGCCCGGCGGACGCCATCGCCTATGATGAGTACGGTGTCTGCATCATTAATGAAGAAAAGTGTATCGCCTGCGGAAATTGTATTTCCAGATGTCCTTTCGGAGCGATCGCACCCAAATCATCCATTGTGTCCGTGATCAATGAGATCCGTGCCGGAAAGAAAGTGGTAGCCATGACTGCCCCCGCCACAGAAGGACAGTTCGGTGCAGGCATTACCATGGCCAGCTGGAGAACCGCTCTCAAAAAGACCGGTTTCGCGGATATGGTCGAGGTAGGACTGGGCGGCGACATGACTGCCGCTGCTGAAGCGGAAGAATGGGCGGAAGCCTACAAAGAAGGCAAAAAGATGACAACATCCTGCTGCCCGGCATTTGTGAACATGATCCGGCTTCATTTTCCGCAGCTTCTGGAAAACATGTCCACCACTGTTTCACCCATGTGCGCGGTGTCCCGTTTCCTGAAAATGCAGGATCCGGAGACAGTCACCGTGTTTATCGGTCCCTGCACGGCCAAGAAAAGCGAGATTCAGGACCGCTCCATCGAGGGAAACGCGGACTACGTGATGACTTACGGCGAGATTCGTTCCATGATGTACGCCAAAGACATCGAGCTGGAGCCGGAAGATAATACTTATCAGGAAAGCTCTGTATACGGAAAGCGTTTTGGCAACAGCGGCGGCGTGACATCTGCCGTTCTCAAATGCTTCGAAGAGATGGGAGAAGAAATCGAGCCCAATGTCCTCCGGTGCAACGGAGCCTCAGAGTGCAGAAAAGCGCTTCTCCTGATGAAGGCAGGAAAGCTGAAGGAAGACTTTGTGGAAGGCATGTCCTGCGTGGGCGGCTGCGTGGGCGGTCCCAGCAGAAACATGGCGGAAAATGCGGCAAAAAAGACCCGCGACGCCATGATTGGCCAAGCCGACGGGCGCGGGGTTCATGAGAATCTGGCAGCTATCGGAGCGGATAAAGTTCCGATGCATCGGACTTCAAAAATGTAGAGGAACCACGGCAGACGGGCAGGTATTCAGCCGGCCCGTCTGTTTTATTTCCGCGGACAATGAATCTTCGCCGCAAATGCCAGAGACAGCGCACAGACGGCCAGGTACTGCACAAACGTATTTTCTGTCAGCAGCTCTGTAAGCCCCACGATTTTCGCAAATCCGCGCAGCAGGACAATCACAGTTGGATGCAGAATGTAAAGCAGCATGGAACTGTTCCTGATCCATCCCGGAGCTTTTCCCGGCATTGTAAGCAAAATCTGAAACAGAAAATACATCACGGGAAGCAGCATCAGGTACATGCTGTTGTGTCTCTGCAGATGCAGACGATATGTGATGTATCCCTCCATAAGCATGCCCGTAAAAGATATGATCAGGCCTGTCATGCATCTGCTTCCGCTCACTCTGCGGTTTATAACCGGCAATGAGCTTTCGCAGTACAATTGTTCTCTGCTGTTCTCCAGGCACAAAAGATTCCGTCTTTTATATGGATCGATACCTTGACCTGACTGTCCCCTGCCGTTCTCCGGATATCTCTCATCCGGGAAAGCGGCCGTCATCCCCATCAGAAGAAAAACCGGCGCATAAAAAATTCCATTCCGCGTATAGCTGCTGATACTAAAAATCCCGCTGTAAATCCAGTCAAGAAAAGGAACCTGTTCTGTCAGTCCATAATAGCTGTCGCCCAGCAGACCGGCAACATAGGCTGTTATTGAAAAAATAATCGCTGTCCGCACGGATTTTCGCAGCAGGAACATAAGCAGTATGCAGCCGGTCATCGCGGCCGGAAAATACCATAAGTGGTAGAATGTTCCGTCAAACAATACATTTTTGAAAAAATCTGGTATACTATGCGGCAGATTCCCCGCGTACAGAATAAGCGGCGCATAGAAAAGCGTCGCTGCCAGATATAAAGTCACATTTTTCACAAGATACCTGTGCAGGGCCTGTTTCTTCCGAAATCCGCTCTTCACACAGGGCGCCAGCACAAAGTATCCTGTCGTCATAAGAAAAAACGGCACTGCGACCCTTCCCGCACAGTAAGTAATCAGATAATCCAGATCCTCATTCCATACAGAGAATGGGCCGATGTGGATCCCGATCACCATAAAGGCCGCTGCCAGGCGGAAATAATCAATCCCCGCGTAAGTCTTTCTCACAGTCCTTCCTCCCCTCTCCCCAGACACTCAGTATAATTCCGCCTTCATTCGTACCTGAAATCATATATGAAGCATCGTCCGGTACAGCTAACATCATCGGGTAATCATCCGCAACTGGTATATAGGATATTTCAATGTCAGCTCCGGAAGTTCGATAAACATAAGGATTTCCAAAGTCCGTATGTTCTTTCAAAAACAAAACGTATTCCTCCAGCACCATGTGCCTGTTTTCCATGATAATCGAATGTGGATATCCTACATAGCGGAAATGCCAGGGTTCCGCTCCGATTCCGGTAATATCCTCTTTTCCGGCAGGATATCGTTCTACGAAACCGTAGCGCGGCGCCGCATTCCGAAACATCTGAAAGATTCCGTCATACGGAAAAGACGGACAGACCAGATCGATCGGTTTGTTCTTTTCCGCAAGGTCAACCGCCAGACCGGTCTCATGCTCACTGCATCCTGGCACCGCCACAAATTTTTTCGTGAAAACGAGGCCTTTCTCCTTCAAGGTGTCCTTCCATATCGATTCTTGTTCTTCCTGTGTCCGAAAGCCGCTGACCACTGTAATTTCGTCCCTGCAATGCGTACATTCCAGCAAACCCAGCAATAAGTTCGCGGCTGTTTCCTCCATCCGTATATCCGGCGTTCCACCCGTCATCGAAACCATCTTTTTTAAATCAAAAAGCCGGGCGAGCGGAAACTGAGAATTTACTAAAATCAGATTTCCATGTACCGCATCTTTTTTCGTTAATTTAATCCGTGTCATTTCCATGTCTCCCCTCTTTTATGGCAATCTCCTCTCCCATTTTACAAAGCGAGATATTCTTCCAGCGTAATCCCACGCTCCATGATTTCCTTTGCCGCCTCTGCCCCAACATAACGAAAATGCCATGGCTCATAACTGATCCCTGTCACATCCTCCTTATCCTTCGGATAGCGCAGAATAAATCCATAATCCTGACAGTGTTCACGGAGCCATATACTTTCTTCTGTATATTCCTGTCTGTCATCCAGTACCTGATAATCGAACGATACCACATCCACCGCCAGCCCGGTCTCATGCTCGCTGTGTCCCGCCGGCATCGTTTCCAGAGATTCCAGATCATACGCTTCCTGCCAGGTCATTCCATATTCCCGCATATCGTGTGCGATATCCTCATCCAGAAGCTGCTGCTGAATTTCGGCACTTCGGTAACCGGAAGCCACGACAAACTTTTTTCCTTCTTCCGAACCCGCGGTAAGCATGGCACTCAGCGCATCATACATCTCATCCGCCACAGACACTCTCCTGTTTTCAAGCCAGTGCTCATTTACTATGTAATCCTCGGGAACTGCATGATCCTTGTTCACCAGTATCAGAAGATCTGTCCGTTCTGTCTCACTGCTTCCGGACGAAGTCAGTGCTTCTCCATTGTCTTGGTTTTCAGAGGAAGACAAAGTTTTTCCGCTGATGTTTTTTCCCGCTGTCACAACCTCTCCCTTTGTTGTTTCCCCATAAGAAATCCTTTTTTCCATGATCCTCTGTATCAGCAGAAGAATGAAGAGTATAGCCGCAGCTGTTCCAAGCATAATACATTGACGCCGCAGTCTGTATTGATTCTCTTCCTGTCTCCTGCGCACACGCTCTCCTGGAGAC
Organism: uncultured Lachnospiraceae bacterium; assembly: GCA_947588845.1. Lineage (GTDB taxonomy): Bacteria > Bacillota > Clostridia > Lachnospirales > Lachnospiraceae > Choladousia. The sequence continues at coordinate 7,609 of CANQAR010000091.1, read as the reverse complement.
GAATGCCGGTAATCACGATCGGATTGTCTGTCCCTTTTATTTTCTTTCCACATCTGGGTTTCCTCCGTTTTGTATTTTCCAAAATATATACGCTCCGCGAGAATGCGCAGGAATTCGGAACCGAAGATGTCTGCTGACGCAGACCCGAATCCCGCGCGCAAAACTCGCAAGCAAGTTTTGAATCTCATCAGAAACTTCATTCCATCCCAAGTAGTGTATCCACCACTTCCTCAAAGGACAATCCCGCCGCTTTCAGCATGTTCGGATAGCGGCTGTGGGGTGTAAAGCCCGGAATCGTGTTCACTTCATTAAAATAGATCTCCCCCGCCGGCGTCAGAAACATGTCCACTCTCGCAAAATAAGTACAGCCCAGCGCCCTGTAGACTGCAAGCGCCGTACTTTTGATTTCTTCTGCCTTTTCGACGCTGATCCGCGCGGGTACATGAATCTTTGAAGTTTTCAGCGTATATTTTTCTTTGTAATCAAAGAACCCTTCCGACAGTTCGATTTCATCCACTTCTCCGATCATTGGCCGGTCTGTTCCAAGCAGTGCGCAGCCGACCTCAAATCCTTCGACCATCTCCTCGAGAATAATTCTGGAGTCATACAGAAACGCCTTTCTGACCGCGCGGAACAATTCCTGTTCCTCCGATACTTTCGTAATCCCGTAGGAAGAACCGGCGCGGACCGGCTTTACAAACAGCGGATAGCCAAGCTCCACAGCTGCCTCCCTGATTTCCGCTGGCAATGAACCGTCATGCTCCTGCGGCGTAAATCCATCCTTCTGAAGTATGTATCTGGAAGATATCGCAAACGCTTCTTTTCCAAAGCAGACTGACCGCGGAACTTTTATTCCGCTCATCGCCGCAATGCGGTGAGCCAGCTCCTTGTCCATGCACACGGCCGAGGACAGAAGACCACATCCAATCACCGGCACCCCCATCAGTTCCAGTACTCCCTGCAGCGTACCGTCTTCGCCGTTTTTGCCATGCAGGATCGGCAGTGCCGCGTCCAGAGAGAGCGTCCGCATCGTTCCGCGTCTCAGATAGCACAGACCGTGCACCGTCTTATCAAATGACGCAAATACCGGGATGCACTCTGCACTCTGTTCCCAGCAGTCGTCCCTGATCTGCCCGATGGCTCCCCGGTATAAAAGCCACTTTCCGGTATGCCGCTCTATCCCGATCAGTATAAGGTTGTATTTTTCCCGGTCTATGGCGTTGATGACCGCATAAGCTGACTGCAGGGAAACTTCATATTCCGGCGAATCCCCGCCGAAAAATACGGCGATCGTCCTTCTCCCTGTCGTTTTCTTTTCTCTCATGGCAAACTTCACCATATTTTCCTGGTTTTTTGCTTCCTCACAATTCATATCTGTTATCCTTCCCTTAATCCATAATTTCACAATGGCATATTTCAACTCTGTCAGCAAATGTTTCTTCTCATATCAGACAATGTCCTTCATCCGAAATTCCCTGCACCCTGCTCCCCGATCTGGCTGTACACATCCACCGCGTCCAGAATATGAAACTGTTCGGTCGTGTGCGATCCCGGCGCCTGCGCGGTTACCAGAATATATTCTCTGCCGTTCACTTCCGCCAGACTTGCCAGACACTGCCCCGCTTCCTCGGTATACCCGGTCTTTCCTCCCAGAATCCTTCCTCCGGGAACTTCCGCACTGTCCATGTACCGGAACATCGTACTGACAAAAGTAAATCCGTCCGGATGCTGCTCCGAGGGAAGCGTACTGTACCGGCTGCCTGTAAATGCTTCACGGAAAGTTTCACTTTGCAGAGCATACCGCAGCAGAACCGCAAGATCCTCCACCGTGGAATAATGATCCGGGTCATGCAGTCCTGTCGCATTGCAGAAATGCGTATTATCAAGTCCCAGTTCTTCCGCTTTCCGGTTCATCATCTCCACAAACGCTTCTTCCGTTCCGGCAATCCGGTACGCGAATGTCATACAGCATTCCGCTCCGGACGGCAGGAGAATTCCGTACAGCAGATCCCGCAGCCGCGCCCGCTCTCCCGGAAGAAAACCCGCCATGGACGCATCCTCCGCATACAGTTCCGGAAAAAAATCTCCGGGAACCGTGATCACTTCCTCCATGTCCCCTGTATTCTCCACCGCCAGGACAGCCGTCATGATCTTCGTGAGAGATGCAGGATAGATTCTCTTCTGCGCGTTATATCCTGACAGGGAAGCTCCTGACTCAAGATCAGTCAGGATCGCATAGTGGCTGTGAAGATGTGACAGATCCGCCCGAATATCCGGAACATTCTCATTCAGATTTCCCTCATCCACATCTTCTGCCGCAGAAAATCCGTCAGGCAACTGGTTCACAGAAAAAGAATCCTGAGAATTCTGTTCTCCTCTGCCTGCTTCTTCTATCACGGGACCGGCATACAACAGCTGATCCAGCAAGAAAGAAAAAAGCATTCTGCCGCCCAGAAGGAAAAGAGAAACAGCCACAATCATGAAAATCCTTCGTCTTCTCTGCTGTCTCCTTCTTCTCTTATACCGGCGTTCCCTTCCGCCCGGATCCGTCCGCAGAGCCTGCCGCGGAATCCGGGTCTGCCCGGACGGATATCTTCGATTCTGAATTCCAGCGCGGCCGTCCCGACTGACATTGTTTCCCCTGTAATTCCTCTTCTGTCCATATTCCCAACCCTGCATAAAACTCACCATTCCTTTTCCCGCAAAATTTCCTGTGAATCAAAACAGAAGGCAGTTTCTCCTTCCCGCCGTGCGGCTGGTTCCCTCGCACGGGCCTGCGCATAAAAAAGAATCCTGCTCAGCAATTATTATTCTACTGAACAGGAGCCGCTCGTACTTTAACATTCTGTTGTTTAAATCCTGAGAAAATATTAAGGAAATATAGAGATTTATTTATAATGACAATTCATGTGCAAAGGGATCATTCGCATCTCTCCGGATGTTTACTCATCTCCGGCAGATGTTAATACACGGAATGTTTTTATTTCGTATGGATGAAACAACGTTTCAAACGTATCTCCGAATTGTTCCGGCTTCCCGATCTCTTCTGTTTCAAGCATGTTTACTTCCAGAATCTGAGCCGGGTCAAATCCCAGCGTAAACCTTGCTTTTGTTCTTTTTCCGCTGGCTTCATATGCGCGGATTATAATCGCTTCATCGTCACAGGCTTCTTTTACAACAGTCAGAATCACGTTTGGACAGTCCGTACCTGCAAAGCTGTATTCAGATGCCAGATTTCCCTGACCTGCTGCCCTCGCCGCAATCAGCGGACAGTTAAAGGCATACGCCGCATTTGCCACCTGGGCCTCCTGCCAGCTTCCCGCATGCGGCATAAGGGAATATCTGGCATAATGATATCCGTTATCAGCCGTCGGATTTGGATATGTGCCACACTTTATCAGGGAGAGCCGCATAACGCCGTCATGAATATCATGCCCATATTTACAGTCATTCATCAGCGCCACGCCATATCCATACTCTGCATAATCCGCCCATTTCTGCGCACACACTTCGAATTTTGCGGCATCCCACGTCGTATTCGTATGTGCCGGTCTTTCGATTGCGCCGTACTGGATTTCATAAGAGGCTTTATCCGATATAATATCAACCGGAAAAGCTGTCTTTACAAAAACATGATGTTCCTGCCAGTCTGCTTCTATCTCAAAATCTATCCTCTGTATATCTCTGTAAATGATAATCTTCTGGATGATCAGAGAATTCTGGAATCTACGTCTGATTTTTACCGAAGCTGTCATCTCGTCAATCTCCGTGCCAATCTCTGAAACATCATCGATTTCCCACATGGATTCACGATAATAATTGCTGAGTTCCCAGTTGTCCCAGTCCTTCGGATGATCGTCGTATGCTTCCAGGACATTCGCTCTGCCGCTTAGAACCTCCCGGTCATTTCTTTTGTCATAAATTGACAGCAGCGCCCCGGTATCGTCCATCCGAATACAGAAAAAATCATTTTCCATGCAGGTATTGCTGACAGACAGGCTGTTTCCAGACCTTTCGCTGTCCTGTATGACTTTCCAGCCAAAAGAAGGAACATCCTTTACATAGTATTTACGGCCTTCCAGCGAAACAATACCATCTCTTACGATTCCCGTCGGATTATAGACAAAAATACCTTCCTGTTCCGTCTGCTCCGCAAGATGGCCGACAGCCTCCGTCAGACGTCTGCCGTTTTTCTCCAGCAACTCCAGGTACTGCTTCTGTGATTCCTCATAAACCTCAAAAATGGACGACCCCGGGATAATATCATGAAACTGGTTCAGCAATACTGTCGTCCAGTCTGCATACAGCTCTTTCCCCGGATACTCTCCATGCAGAAGAACCTTGTCTGTTATAGAAGCAGCCTCTACCTGCTGGAGCATAAATTCAGCACGTCTGTTATAGCGCTTATTTCTCGCCATAGACGTATAGGTGCCCCTGTGAAGTTCAAGGTACAGCTCGCCAGACCACTTGGGAATCTTTTTCCCTTCCGTATTTTTCCTGATTCTTTTAAGCGTATCCGTAATCGTGGTAATCCTTGTCTTTGGAATCCCGGGAATGCCGTGCTGCATTCTTCTGTGCATCTCCAGCATCTCACGCGTAACTCCGCCGCCTCCATCACCGTATCCAAAGCTCACAAGAATTTCATTGTTTATATTTTTCTGCTGGTATATTTCCCATCCTTTTGTCATGGAGATCGGAAGAATCTGCGCATTATACGTAGAAAACGCAGTACCGTCATTCAGGTCTGCCTTTTCATCTCCGCCTGTGATAAACTGCGTAAATACTTCTGTCCCGTCAATCCCCTTCCAGAGAAATGTGTCATACGGAAAATGGTTCGTCTCATTCCAGTGAATTTTGCTTGTGACAAATGTCTCCACTCCTGTTTTTTTCAGGATCTGCGGGAGCGCGGCGGAATAACCAAATACATCCGGAAGCCACAATACTTTAGAATCCACATGGAATTCTTCTTTCATAAAGCGTTTCCCATGCAGTATCTGGCGTATCAGACTTTCACCGGAAATAAGATTGCAGTCAGCTTCCAGCCACATGGCGCCTTCCACTTCCCATCTTCCCTCTTTCACTTTCTCTTTAATCTTCTCATAAATTTCAGGACAGTCCTCTTTTACAAACTGATACAGCTGCGGCTGGCTGGAGCTGAATCTGTGTTCCGGATATTCATCCAGTAATGCCAGCTCTGTCGCGAAGCTTCTTACCGCCTTTGCCCGGGTCTGCTCCAGACACCACAGCCATGCCACATCAATATGGGTATGTCCGACACAGTCTGCCGTCACTTCCTCTTTCCCGCAGAACTTCCCGTAAAACTCCCTGCGCATATACGCGGAGGCCCTGCGCAGGGATTCAAAGTATGCCTCCGAAGACGGAACCCGCAGATCGATCAGATTCAGCGCTTCAGTCAGATAGTTCTCAATCTGTATCCTGCGGTAATCCGATTCCGGATACAGCTTGGCCGCGGACAGAGCCGCATACAGATCATAGTATGCGTTTTCGGCATCATCCGAAAGGCAGAATGCATGCAGTTTAAACTGCAGAGGAGATTCCCGGAACGTAACAGGATTTCCGTTTTCCCGGCCGGAATATGCCTCAAATTCCATCACGTATTTTTCATTTTCCTCAGCGCAGGATGACAGCAGGAAGGAGTGATGATTCGTATCCAGTCCCTGAACCACGCGGCCGTTCACTTTTACAAGAAGCTGGGGATTCAACGCGTTCCATTCTCCCTCTCTCCCCGTAATCAGCATACACCTGACGCACTTTCCTTCATATATCTTTGGAATAACAAACTCTGTCCGGAACTGGTACCATGTGTCATTCCTTCCCCAATAGGAATCCTCCGGAAATTCATGCCACTTTCCGGCGTTCTCCCGCCCTTCCCTGTACTGAACAGAAACAATCGGAATGCAGTTTTGTTCAATCGTACGTTTTATTACGCTTAAATACTGTTTTACCCTGTCTAATGTAAAATTCATGGACATAATATCTTTCAGACTCCTTTCGTCATTAACGGGCCTGCATCAGCAGTTCTCCATATAAGGTGACTTCCGGGCGGACCATTTTCCCGCACTTCGAACAATGCGGTATCTCCTCGGTGTTCTCAAATATAAAGTTCTCTCTATACTCCGTGTGACAGCTCACGCAATAACTCCGCAGAGCGCTCCCATTCTGGATAAAAGTTACATTTTTTATAGAAATATCTAACATGATATGTTATAATCTTTTTAGTCAGTGCAGACAGTAGGGAGATAGTTCCCGGTTGCCCTTTTCGGAAACGGAAAGGGGGTTATCATGAATACGTTGGAAGTTTTGACACTGCTCCTGGTAGTGTTCGCCGCCTTGACATACATAGATAATCACAACAGCCGAAGATAGAAAAAAGCTATCCTCTACCGCAAATAGGGGATAGCTTACTTCGTTGTAACATTTGTTATAGCATTGATTAAGTTTCCGTCTGGGGTAATGGGGACATACCAGTATCTCCGTTACCTTCTGCACTGATTATAAGCTATCCGTTCGTATTTGACAAGCGGAAGTTTAGAAAATCTTCCTTAGATCTCTATTGTATTCATCACTTTGGAAATACTGTCGTGAAAGACCAGGTCAGCCTTTCCTTCCATCTTTGTCCTGCCCTTATTGATAATCACCAGATATTTTCCATGATACATATGCCCCAGCTGCGCGGCTGAGCCAACCTCCAGCGATGTGCCGCCAATCACCAGCAGATCGGCATACCGTATCAGCGCGACCGCCTCCTCATATGCCCTCTGCGGCAGCAGCTCGCCGTATAAGGTGACGTCCGGACGGACCATTTTCCCGCACTTCGGGCAATGCGGTATCTCCTCGGTATTCTCAAATATAAAATTCTCTCCGTACTCCGTGTGACAGCTCACGCAGTAGCTCCGCAGAGCGCTTCCATGAATCTCCCACACGTTTCTGCTGCCTGCTTTCTGATGAAGTCCGTCTATATTCTGGGTGATCACCCCGTCAAGCTTCCCTTTCTGCTCCATCCTGGCCAGCTTTCTGTGGGCATCATTTGGCTGAACTCCCCGGCAGTCAAGATTTCGGCGGAAGTAATCGAAAAACACCGCCGGCCTCCCATCCAGGCAGTCATAGCTCAGGAGATACTCCGGCCTGTAACGGCCAAAGCGTCTGTCCTTTTTGTGATACAGTCCATTCTTACTTCGAAAATCCGGTATCCCGCTCTCCGTTGACACACCGGCCCCGCCAAGGAAAACGATATGCTCCGCTTCCTCTATCATTTCATTCAAAGCATTTACTTTCTGTTCTTCATTCAGTGAGCGGAAATATTTTTGCTTTTCCCGCTGCGATACAAAATCCGGCAACATTATTTTCACCCGCCTCTTAGCGCCTTCGCCTGTCTGTTCCCCGTCACAGCCCTGCCCGGTTCCTTTCCCAGAGAACAGGCGGGCTCTCATCTTTTTCTCACGTATAATATACAGCTTTCTGCCCGATTCAGTCAACATCTGTACTGCCGGATTTTGATAGAACGCCTTATTGTTACAGTTCACACCCTCACTGAGCTCGAGGTGATTTCCGGGCAAATTGCCCGGAAATCCCGAGGTCTGAGGCGCGA
>CANQAR010000090.1 GCA_947588845.1 uncultured Lachnospiraceae bacterium | reverse complement strand
AAAAGATCAAAAATGGGTTAGACCCCATGACAGAATCCAACCCGTTACCTAAACTTAATGACATTGGTTCACTCCCTCACCGAGTTCGAGGTGATTTCCGGACAAAATGTCCGGAAATCCCGAGGTCTGAGGCGCGAAATGCGCTCTCGCAGCATTTCTGTGCATCGCGGAGCGTTGTTGCTGGTCACGGAGTGAACAGTAACATTCTTTTCGGATGATCTGGCTTGACAGAGCGATACACCTGTTATATTATACATATAACAAAAGAGGAGGCGGTAATATATGCTGATAGAAATTGATTTTCAGAGCGAGGAAGCCATCTATATGCAGCTGCACAACCAGATTATCCTTGGGATAGCGACTGCGGTCATTCAGGAGGGCGACGTTCTGCCGTCTGTCAGGCAGCTTGCGGAAGACATCGGAATCAATATGCATACGGTAAACAAGGCATATGCGGTTCTGCGCCAGGAAGGCTTTGTGACAATAGACAGGCGCAAAGGGGCCGTGATCGCCCTGGATGTGGACAAGGCAAAAGCGCTCGCCGAGATGAAAAATCAGCTCAGTGTGATCCTTGCGAAAGGATGCTGCAAGAATATTTCCCGCACGGAAGTACACAAGCTGGTGGATGAGATATTTGAAGATTTTCAGTTGTAGTTCAGACCAGGCCGAAGCACTTGCTGCTGAGGCCGTAAGAACATGAGTCAAATGACAGTTTGGGCTTCGCGAAGCGAATTTTCATGCCCAAACTGTACGTTACTGGTCACGGAGTGAACAGTAACGATTTTCAGGAATAAAAAAGAAGCGTCTGCGGAGCGCTTTTCGGAGTGGTTCCGCAAAGTACAGGAGGATTTCAGATGCAGAATGATTATACAGAAAGCGCCCTGCGTGCGCAGAAGCTTGCAAAACAGGCGGCCAGAGCCTGCGGACACAGCTATGTCGGCTCGGAGCATCTGCTGCTTGGCCTGCTTCGGGAAACGCAGGGGACCGCGAGTGTGGTGCTGCGGGAGCATCAGGTGGATGAGAAGAAGCTGGCGAGTCTGATCGAACAGCTGATTGCCCCGTCTCTTCCGGAGAAAGGGAAGGGAGAGGAAAACTGGACACCGCGGGCTGCCCGGATCCTGAGGAACAGTGTGGAGCAGGCTTATATGTTCGACAGCAGGGAGGCGGGAACGGAGCATATCCTGATCGCAATTCTTGTGGATGTGGAATGTGTCGCGGCACGGCTTCTCCATACGATGGGGATCAACATCCAGAAGATGTATATGAATATTCTGGATATTATGGGAGTGACGGAGGACAAATACAAAGAGCTTGCCAGAAACGCGCGGGCGGGGGAGAGCGGGCAGAGCAGTACGCCGATGCTCGATCAGTACAGCCGGGACCTGACGGAAGCGGCCATTCTGGGAAAGCTTGACCCGACGGTCGGCCGGGAGCAGGAGATTGAGCGGATTATTCAGATTCTGAGCAGAAGGACAAAGAACAATCCCTGTCTGATCGGGGAGGCCGGTGTCGGAAAGACGGCAATCGTTGAGGGACTTGCGCAGAGAATCGCGGATGACGCGGTTCCGGATCCGATGCTGGGCCGCAGGGTCGTCACGCTCGACATGGCCGGGATGGTGGCCGGTTCCAAGTACCGCGGAGAATTTGAGGAGAGAATCAAGCGCGTGATCCGCGAGGTCACGGACAGCGGCAATATCCTGCTGTTTCTCGATGAACTGCATACGATCATCGGGGCAGGAGGGGCGGAGGGCGCGATCGACGCTTCCAATATTCTCAAACCGGCGCTTGCGCGCGGGGAAGTACAGCTCATCGGAGCCACGACTGTGGATGAATACCGCAAATACATTGAAAAGGATCCGGCTCTTGAGCGGAGATTTCAGCCCGTTCATGTAGAGGAACCCACGCTGGAGGAAACAAAAACGATTCTGGAGGGCTTGAGACCGGCGTATGAGAAACATCACAGAGTGACGATCACGGATGCGGCGATCGATGCGGCGGTCAAATTGTCCGCCCGTTATATCAATGACCGTTTTCTGCCGGACAAAGCGATCGATCTGATGGACGAGGCCTGCGCAAAGCTTCAGCTGGGATCTTACCGGCTGCCGGAATCGATCAGAGTGTTGGAGGAGCAGTATCATCAGGTCATGGAGGAACGTGAGGAGGCGATACGCTCCGGGAATTTTGAGCAGGCGCAGGAATACAATCAGAAGAAGGATTCTCTGGAGAAACAGCTGGAGCAGCATAAAGCCAGAAACCGAAAGCGTTCCGCTGAGGGACGTCTTGAGGTCGGCGTGGAAGATATCGAGGCAGTCGTGTCTGTCTGGACGAAGATTCCCGTGCAGAAGCTTGCGGAGCAGGAAGGGAAAAGACTGCTGAAGCTGGATAAGCTTCTTCACAAGCGTGTAATTGGGCAGGAAGAGGCGGTTCAGGCCGTGGCGCGCGCGATCCGCAGAAGCCGTTCCGGTCTGAAGAGTCCGAACCGGCCGATTGGATCATTCCTGTTTCTGGGACCGACCGGCGTTGGAAAGACCGAGTTGTCCAAAGCGCTTGCCGATACTGTGTTCGGGAGCGAACAGTCGATGATCCGTGTCGATATGTCCGAATATATGGAGAAACACAGCGTATCCAAGCTGGTAGGCTCGCCGCCCGGGTATGTAGGCTACGAGGAAGGCGGCCAGCTCAGCGAGAAGGTGCGGCGCAATCCCTATTCTGTGATTTTGTTTGACGAGATCGAGAAAGCGCATCCGGATGTGTTCAATATCCTGCTTCAGGTGCTCGATGAAGGACATATCACCGATGGGCATGGCAAAAAAGTGGATTTCAAGAACACGATCCTGATTATGACTTCCAATGCCGGGGCGCAGTCGATCATCACGCCGAAGCATCTCGGATTCGGAGCAGGCAGAGATGAAAAACAGAATTATGAAACGATGAAATCAAGCGTCATGGAGGAGGTCCGCAGGATTTTCAAACCGGAATTTCTGAACCGGATCGATGATATCATCGTATTCCACGCGCTTACGAAAGAGCAGATCCGCGAGATCGCAGGTCTTCTGCTTTCGGAGCTTCAGGCAAGATGCAAGGAGCAGATGAATATCACGCTGAAGCTGAGCCCGGCTGTGAAGACTCAGATCGCTGAGGCGGGATTTGACGACAAATATGGAGCCAGACCGCTGCGGCGCGCGATCCAGAGCCAGGTGGAGGATATGCTTGCCGAGGAGATTCTGGCGGGCCGGGCGAAGGCCGGAAGTACGGTGCAGGTATCGGTGCATAAAGGAAAATTTACGTTCACCGCAGTCGAGGCGGAGTAAACAGAAAACAGCAGCCGGGAGCTGGAAGAATCAGGAAGTTATCGGAGAAAAGTCTGGTATTATAAATGGAAGTATGTTAAAATGTGCGCAGCACGGAGTATGAGTGTTTACTGGCAAATGATAATTAAAAATCAGGAGGACAAGAAAATGTCAGCAATTAAGGAACTTATCCGGACAGAAGCAGATGGAACGCTGAGCTTTGGAGATTATGAGCTCGGAGCAAAGACAAAGCGTTCCGATTACGAGTACCAGGGAGATCTGTATAAGGTAAAGACCTATGCGGATATCACAAAACTGGAGCGCAACGGTATGTTTGTCTACGAGTCTGTTCCCGGCACGGCGGTTCATTCTTTCAGAGCTACGGAGAGCGGTGTTTCTTTTGAGGTTGAGGGACCGAAGGATGCGCAGGTGATCATCGGACTTGAGGAAGGTGCTGAATACAAAATTTACATTAATGATGTCAACATTGGAAAGATGAATGCAAAGATGGGCGGAAAGCTGTTTCTGAGTGTGGAGACAGGCGCCGCCGGAAGTATTCCTGTGAAGGTAGTGAAACTGTAAATGGCAAAAGCGAAGAGCATGTACTTCTGCCAGAACTGCGGGTTTGAGTCGTCCAAGTGGATGGGACAGTGTCCCGGCTGCCGCGAGTGGAATACGTTTGCGGAGGAACCGGTCGCCGTACAGCGCGGCGGCTCGTCCCCTGTGAAAAGAGAGCGGGCCAGGCCGGTGAGGCTGACAGAGATCGAACCGGGAAAGGCAGCGAGGATTTCTACGGGGATTGGTGAGCTGGACCGTGTGCTTGGCGGAGGTATCGTACAGGGTTCCCTTGTTCTGGTGGGAGGGGATCCGGGAATCGGCAAATCCACGCTGCTTCTGCAGACCTGCCGCAATCTGACAGCGGCCGGACGGAAAATCCTGTATATTTCCGGGGAGGAATCCCTTCAGCAGATCAGGCTGAGGGCGGAGAGAATGGGATCGTTTGCGGATTCCCTGCATCTTCTCTGCGAGACCAACCTGGAAGATATACGGGAAGTGATTACCCGCCTTCAGCCGGAGATGGTTGTCATCGATTCCATACAGACAATGTACAGCGAAGGTTTGTCGGCGGCGCCCGGAAGCGTTTCCCAGGTGAGGGAGACGACGGGAGCGCTGCTTCAGATTGCGAAAGGGACGGATATCTCAATTTTTATCGTTGGCCATGTGACGAAGGAAGGCGTGGTGGCAGGACCGCGCGTGCTGGAGCATATGGTGGACACGGTCCTGTATTTTGAAGGAGAGCGCAACGCCGCCTACCGCGTGCTGCGAAGCGTAAAGAACCGTTTTGGATCCACAAATGAGATCGGTGTTTTTGAGATGCGCGGAGACGGGCTTGCGGAGGTGAAGAACCCTTCGGAATATATGCTCAGCGGCAAGCCACAGGATGCGTCGGGATCGGTGGTCACCTGTTCCATGGAAGGGACAAGGCCGATTCTGGTTGAGGTGCAGGCGCTCGTCTGCCGTACCAGTCTGGCATTCCCGCGGAGAACGGCCACCGGAGCAGATCTGAACCGTATCAACCTTCTGCTGGCGGTGCTTGAGAAACGTGCGGGGCTTCAGATGTCTGCATGCGACGCGTTTGTCAATCTGGCGGGCGGAATCCGGATGAATGAGCCTGCCGTCGATCTCGGGATTGTGGCGGCCGTGATGTCCAGCTACAGGGACTGTGCGGTGGATGAGAAGACCATATTTTTTGGCGAGGTGGGACTCAGCGGTGAGGTGCGCGCGGTCAGCATGGCGGAGCAGCGCGTACGCGAGGCCAGAAAGCTTGGATTTGGGAGAGTCATTCTGCCTGAGGTCTGCCGCCGGACGGCTGAGCGGGTGGAAGGAATCCGCATCATCGGCGTCAGCAATGTGAGAGAAGTGATGGGACTGATCAGCGCGGGAAATCCGCGAAAACCGGCGCTTTGAACGGCTGAATTCCCTTATCAGGAAAGCAGAAGCATGAAAATTAATTTAAGAAGAGAGCGAGACAGATAATATGAGACACGAATTCAGAAAGATAGAGCCGAAATGGCAGAAAAAATGGGAGGAAGCGGGGATTTTCCATGCGGTGGACATGGATGACAGACCGAAATTTTACGGACTGGTGGAGTTTCCGTATCCGAGCGGCGCAGGTATGCACGTCGGACATATCAAGGCTTATTCCAGCCTTGAGGTGATTTCAAGAAAGCGCAGAATGGAAGGATACAACGTACTGTTCCCGATCGGATTTGACGCGTTTGGACTTCCGACGGAGAACTATGCGATCAAGACGGGAGAGCATCCGAGAAAGATCACGGACGAGAACATTGTCAAGTTCACGAACCAGCTCAAGAAGGTTGGCTTTTCATTTGACTGGGACCGTGTGATCGATACGACGGACGAGGATTACTATAAGTGGACCCAGTGGATTTTCCTGAAAATGTTTGATGCGGGTCTTGTGTTCCGCGATACGGCGCTTGTAAATTACTGTCCGTCCTGCAAGGTTGTGCTCTCCAATGAGGACAGCCAGGGCGGCAAGTGCGATATCTGCCACAGCGATATTATCCAGAAATCCAAAGATGTCTGGTATCTGCGGATCACGCAGTACGCCGACAAGCTTCTGGAAGGGCTTGACACGGTGGATTACCTTCCGAATATCCGCCAGCAGCAGATAAACTGGATCGGCAAGTCGACCGGTGCATTTGTGGATTTCAAGCTTTACGGCAAGGAAGAGAGCTTCCGGATCTACACGACCAGACCGGATACGCTGTTCGGCATCACCTTCATGGTGTTCGCGCCGGAGCATCCGCTGATTGACAAGTACGCATCCGAGATCACGAACATGGATGAGATCGAGGCGTACCGCGATGAGTGCGCGAAGAAGACGGAGTTTGAGCGTACGCAGCTTGTCAAGGACAAGACGGGCGTCCGCATCCAGGGACTTTCCGCCGCGCATCCGCTGACCGGCAAGGAGATTCCGATCTACATCGCGGACTATGTCATGATGGGCTACGGCACCGGAGCGATCATGGCTGTGCCTGGACACGATACGAGAGATTATGAGTTTGCGAAGAAATTCGGCCTTGAAATCATTCCGGTCATCGAGGGCGGCAATATCGAGGAGGCTGCTTACACGGGAGACGGAAAGATGATCAATTCTGACTTCCTGAACGGCTACACGAACAAGAAGGATTCGATTGCCCGCATGATCGAGGAGCTTGAGAAGCTCGGCGTCGGCGAGGCAGGCGTGCAGTACAAGATGAAGGACTGGGCATTCAACCGCCAGCGTTACTGGGGCGAGCCGATCCCGATTATCCACTGCCCGAAGTGCGGCGTGGTTCCGGTTCCGTACGAGGAGCTGCCGCTCGTTCTCCCGCAGGTGGAGAATTTTGAGCCGGGTCAGGAGGGAGAGTCCCCGCTTGCGAAGATTGATTCCTTTGTAAACTGCACCTGCCCGAAGTGCGGCGGCGCGGCGAAGCGCGAGACGGACACGATGCCTCAGTGGGCAGGTTCTTCCTGGTATTTCCTGCGCTACATCGATCCGCACAACAATGACGCGCTGGCTTCCATGGAGAAGCTGAAATACTGGATGCCGGTAGACTGGTACAACGGCGGCATGGAGCATGTCACCCGACATATGATCTACTCCCGTTTCTGGCATCACTTCCTCTATGATATCGGTGCGGTCAACACGCCGGAACCGTACGCGAAGAGAACGGCCCAGGGCCTGATCCTCGGACCGGACGGGGACAAGATGAGCAAATCCAAGGGCAATGTCGTCGACCCGCTTGACGTCGTTGAAGAATACGGCGCCGATGTGCTGCGTACTTATGTGCTGTTTATGGGAGATTACGGCGCGGCGACTCCGTGGAGCGAGAATTCCGTAAAAGGCTGCAAGCGTTTCCTTGAGAGAGTCGCGGGACTTACCGACATTGTTTCTGGCGAGGGCGTGACGCCTGAGCTTGAGACGAAGTTCCACAAGACGATCAAGAAAGTCTCGAACGACCTTGAGGATACGAAGTACAACACCGCGATCGCGGCTCTGATGGGACTGCTCAATGATATCTATGCGAAGGGTTCCCTGACGAAAGATGAGCTTGTCACCTACATTAAGCTGCTCTGCCCGATCGCTCCGCATATCTGTGAGGAGATCTGGGAGAATATCGGCGGCGAGGGCTTCCTTTCCCTGACATCCTGGCCGCAGTATGACGAGAACAAGACGGTTGACGCTCTTGTGCAGGTTGGCGCTCAGGTGAACGGAAAAGTCCGCAGCGTTGTGGAGCTTCCGGCGGACTGCGAGAAGGACGAGGCGATCCGGCTGACGCTCGAGGACGCAAAGATCAAGTCGCTCGTGGAAGGCAAGAAGATCGTCAAGGAGATTTACGTGCCGAACAAGATCGTGAACATTGTGGTAAAATAATGTTTGCGGAAGCAGTAAGATGAAAGGATGAGATTGCAGATGGCAGATACATGCGGAAACGGCGGCATCACCGTTGTGACAGAGGAAAATTTTGATGCAGAAGTAAAAAATGCCGACAGGCTGGTTGTGCTTGATTTCTGGGCAGAGTGGTGCGGGCCGTGCCGGATGATCGCCCCGATCATGGAGGAACTCAGCCAGGAGATGACGGACGTCAAATTCTGCAAGGTGAACGTGGATGAGCAGCTTTCCATCGCGATGAAGTACCGGGTGGTCAGCATACCGATGCTCGCGTTTTTCAAAAATGGAGAGATGGTCGGAAGTTCCGTTGGCTATGAGCCGAAGGAGGCTGTCCGGGCGAAGATTGAGGGGGCAAAATGAGCAGAGTCAGATTGAATGAGAACGCCGAGGTGGTAGAGGCTGTCCGGGAAGGACTGAAGAAAAAGGGCGGTTACTGTCCGTGTCGTCTCGAGATCACCGAGGATACAAAATGCATGTGCAAAGAGTTCAGAGATCAGATTGCCGATCCGGAGTTCGAGGGATACTGTCACTGCATGCTGTATTACAAGGAGAAATAAGAAAGGAACCGGCCGGAAGAAGTGCTGCATGCGGATCTTCTGGCCGGGAGCAGAATAGACAGATTCTGAAATATGACAAAAAAGGATGAACACAGATGGATTATTTGATTGTATTTCTGATATCCATGGTACCGGTTGTCGAACTGAGGGGGGCAGTTCCTTATTCCCAGTTTCTGGGACTTCCTCTGCTCCCGTCCTATATCGTGGCCGTCATCGGAAATATGCTTCCCGTCCCGTTTATCTTTCTGTTTGCGCGGAAGGTGCTGCTGTGGGGAAAGGATATGCCGGTGATCGGCAGGCTTTTCACTTTCTGCGTGGAGAAAGGAGAGAAGGGCGGAAGGGCTCTGCAGGCAAAGGCTGGCCGGGGACTGTTTCTGGCGCTGCTTTTGTTTGTCGGGATTCCGCTTCCCGGGACCGGGGCGTGGACCGGGACGCTGGCGGCCAGTTTCCTGAATATGGACTTCAAGTCCAGTGTGATCGCAGTCATGCTCGGCGTGATGCTCGCCGGAGTTATTATGGGACTTGGCAGCGCCGGGGTGTTTGGAGCGCTCGGAGCATTGTTCTGATACTTTGGGATAGGGTATGGTTCTGTCAACCGTAAAATTTAACCTTAATAAAAAAGGAAAGCATTTAACTAAATAAAACAAACAGATTTTAAAATAAGCAAACAAATGTGGTTGATTTTGTTTGCTTATTTTGTTATACTTTGTTTAATCAATGGAAATCTTAAAAATATGTGAAAAGAGGGAAACTGG
Source organism: uncultured Lachnospiraceae bacterium (assembly GCA_947588845.1). Taxonomy (GTDB): domain Bacteria; phylum Bacillota; class Clostridia; order Lachnospirales; family Lachnospiraceae; genus Choladousia. Next base: position 11,420 of record CANQAR010000090.1, on the reverse strand, counting down.
CGATGTTAAGTGAAGAACTGCTTGAACTGGCAGACAGAACCATGCATTTGAAAGCCGAAACACAATATCTGGAAGTAAAAGCTGCGCATGGCGGCTGCCCCAGACGACTTTACGATACGTTATCCAGCTTTTCAAATCAGGATGGCGGCGGAGTAATTTTGTTTGGTCTGGATGAAGCCAATGATTTTGCAGCCGTTGGCGTGTATGATCTGCAGGATCTGCAGAAAAAGGTTACGGAGCAGTGTAATCAGATGGTGCCGCCGGTCAGAGCAATATTTACCGTTGCGGAGATGGGCGGACAGTTTATCTGCTCTGCTGAAATTCCTTCGATTGATGTGACGGAACGCCCCTGCTATTATTCCGGCGCGGGGCGGGTAAAAGGATCCTACGTCCGTGTTGGGGATGCGGATCTCCCGATGACGGATTATGAGATATATGCTTATGAAGCGTTCCGAAAGCATCTCCACGATGATGAAAGAGTAGTCGAACGGGCGAAAATGTCATTTCTGGATTCAGATAAAATCCAGAGTTATTTGCTGCGGATGAAAGAAGAGCGCCCGGGATTTTCACGGCTGAGCACAGAGCAGGCCTGTGAAATGCTGGCAGTCACGCGGGATGGCATCCCTACGCTGGCGGCAGTTTTAAATTTTGGCATATATCCGCAGGGATATTTTCAGCAGCTTGCAATTACGGCCATTGTTGTTCCCGGGAAGAAAATCGGGGACGTGAGTCAGGATGCGGAGAGATTTCTGGATAATAAACGGATTGAGGGAACCTTGCCTCAGATGCTGTCCGAGGCAATCTCCTTCTGCAAACGGAATATGAAAATCCGTACAATCATTGATCCGCAGACCGGAGAACGGATGGATAAAACAGAATACCCCCTCGAAGCGATCCGCGAGGCGGTTTTGAATGCGCTGATCCATCGGGATTACAGCCATTTCACAGAAGGAACTCCTGTCCAGATCTGTTTTTTTACGGATCGTCTGGAGATTCACAGTCCGGGAGGGCTGTATGGAAGAATGACGGTGGAAGATCTTGGAAAATCCAGGCCTGACCTGCGTAATCCGGCGCTCGCAACCATGTCGGAATTTCTTCTGAAAACAGAAAACCGTTATTCAGGAATCCCGACGATCCGGCGGGAAATGGCATCGGCAGGACTGCCTGCTCCTGTATTTATTAACCGAAGAAATGAATTTACAGTTGTCCTGTACAATGAACAGCAGACAGAATCAAAGGATATTGCACAGGGACGTCATAACGAAACGGACTCGTTGCTGGAGTTTTGCAAAACCCCCAGAACACGCAGGGAAATTGCGGATCATCTCGGAATCAGTACTGTATTTTATGTGATGCAGCATTATGTGAATCCGCTGCTTGCGGGTGGAAAACTGACAATGACGATACCGGAGAAACCCAAAAGCCGGAACCAGAAGTTTGTGACGGTATAAATTTTGATGAAGCGCAGGTTATTTGCCCTGCGCTTCAATTTTTTCCGCCAGCTCGTTCAGATAGACCCAGCGTTCCATTTTGTGGTCGAGGTCAGCTTCCGCAGCCTCCTTTTGGATAGTCAATTCATTTAAACGGACGGAGTTGGTTGCGTTTGCCATGATCTCATCGTCGAGCACCGCAATCTGTTCTTCAAGTGCGGCGATATCCGCGTCGATCGTCTCAAATTCCCGCTGCTCTTTGTAGGTAAACCGGAGCTTTGCCGGGCGGTTCTGTCTGCGGTCAGCGGATGTTTTGCCGAACGCGGCTGCCGTGCTGTTTTCATCCTCCGTCTGCCTTTTTTGCAGACCGGAATTTTCACCTGTTTTTTTCTGAATGTCCGTGTTTTGGCTTCCGGCCGGGGAATCTGCGCGGGCAGCCTGTTCCCTGGAGGATTTTCGGTATGGTTTTTGTGCATCTGAGTGTAGAGGAACACCTGCGTGTGATAATTGTCCCTCAGGAACTGTCCGGCGTGCCTCCAGATAATCCGTGTAGCCGCCTTCATACTGTTCCAGATGTCCTTCCCCGTCAAACGCGAGGATCCGGTCGGCGATGTTGTCCAGGAAATAGCGGTCGTGCGATACGGCGATCACGATGCCGGAAAAGGAATTCAGGTAATCCTCAAGGATCGTCAGCGTCGGGATATCGAGATTGTTGCCGGCCTCGTCGAGCAGCAGCACGTTCATATTCTCACAGAGAACGCCGAGCAGATACAGGCGCCGCTTTTCCCCGCCGGAGAGCTTGCCGATCGGGGCGTACTGCATATCCGGGGTGAACAGAAAGCGCTCGAGCATCTGGGAGGCGCTGATTCTCCCCTCGCGGGTCGTGACGTACTCGCCGATTTCCTTAATATAGTCGATCACGCGCTCCCGGTCATCCATATGGTGTTCTTCCTGGGAGAGGTAGCCGATGCGGATGGTGTCTCCGATCTCAATCCGCCCGGAATCCGGCTCGATAAGACCGGCGATCATTTTCATGAGCGTGGACTTGCCGCAGCCGTTCGGACCGATAATTCCGACCTTCTGATTTTTCAGGAAGATGTAGCTGTAATCTTCAAGAATCGTCTTGTCTCCATAGTGTTTGCCGACATGGTGAAACTCAATGGTCTTTTTCCCCATCCTTGTCTCGATGGAACCAAGTTCCACTTCCGGGTCTTTGATGGGAGCGGTTTTGTTTTTAAGCGCTTCCAGACGCTCGAGCCTTGCGCGCTGTTTCGTGGAACGGGCGCGGCAACCGCGCTTTGCCCACTCAAGTTCGATGCGCAGGATACTCTGGCGTTTCCGCTCGGAGGCCAGTTCCATTTCCTCACGGGCAGCCTTCTGTTCCAGAAAAACGGAATAGTTCGCCTCATAGCTGTACATTTTGCCATGGCTGATCTCGAGGATTTTGTTCGTCGTGCGATCGAGGAAATACCGGTCGTGCGTGACCATCAGGATTGTGCCGCGGAACTCCCGCAGATAATCCTCCAGCCAGACAATCATCTGCGCGTCGAGGTGGTTCGTCGGCTCATCGAGCAGAAGAACGTCAAAATCGGAGGCCAGAACCACCGCCAGAGCAAGTTTTCTTCTCTGCCCGCCGGAAAGCTGTTCCACCTTCATCTCGTACTCGGTAATTCCCAGCTTTGTGAGAATACTCTGCACACGCCAGAAGTCCTCGCAGCTTTCCATGCAGGAGGTGACTGTCGCGTCTTTTGGAAAAGAAGGACTCTGCGCAAGGTACGCGATCTTCAGGCCGTTCTGCCGGATGATCTGCCCGCTGTCCGTCTCCTCAAGTCCGGCCGTCAGCTTCAGCAGCGTTGTCTTTCCCGTGCCGTTGACGCCGACGATGCCTATCTTGTCCCCTTCCTGAATGCCAAAAGAGGCGTCGTCAAAAATAACTTTTTCTCCAAAAATTTTGCTGATATGTTCAATGTTGATGATGTTCATCTAAATTTGCTCCTTTAATGTTCTTCGAAATTGAAGACTTTTTGTCATGACTGTTTTTTCCGATTTGAATGCCGGGCTGAGCTTTTCTGATTTTGAAAAGCATCCCGCTCTTTTGTGAGTTCCTGATAGAGCCGCAGGGAATTCCACTGACAGTTGACAGGGGTCAGAATGGCTTTTAGCTCTATGGGAGCAAATCCCGAAGAGCGGATAAACCGCAGAAAATCGTCCAGCTGTTTTTCGGAGAAATCCTTCATGACCAGCATTTCTTCCTTGAAATCTCCACCCAGATTGAAAAGAGAATTTGGAGCAAAGCCCGGAAGCTCGAACAGCACGCCGAGCGGCTGAAGAAATTCGGGGGCGATGACAGTACGGGTGGAGATTCCGTTCTGGTGAAGATAACGGCGGATCTGCCGGGTGCGGAGATCATCATTAAAATTATAAAATAATGCGGATGTTTCTGATAGCATGGGTAACCTCCTGATAACATGATTGAGGTGCGTTTGACCGGATGCCCTTTACGGCAGAGGAAAAATTCCTTTGGACAGGATAACATTCTTTTGAGTTGATGGCAAGTATTTTTGCTTCTGTGGGTAATAAGAATAGCTGTGCTTTTACTGTTCTAGTGCCAGCCCGATCAGCCTGTCCGTCTGGTCAGCCATAAACAGCGGAATGTTCAGCACATCATCGTCCAGCTTCAGGTTGTTCAGTGAGAACCGCACACGGAGCCTGACTTGATCCGGAAACAGCTCCTTGAATTTCTTCAGGCTCCTGCTGGTATTGGCCTCTGACTTGACCTCTACAGGGAAGATATCATTTTCCCGCTGAATAAGGAAGTCTACCTCGCAGGGCGGATTGCCTTGGCTTCAGTACCGGGGAGTCACTTCAAACTGCGTGAGTAAGGTCTGTATCACAAAGTTCTCAGTCAGCGCGCTTGAACTTGGTGAACAGACGATTGCCTTCTCCGAAGGCCGTAGGAGCCAGATGAGCTAGGCGGCGGAGCGGTCCTACATCCACCAGATAGATTTTGAATGCAGAGAGGTCATCATAGGCCGCCACCGGCAGACCGGGAGCGGTGCTGCGATAGATTTTATGTACCAGTCTGGCGTCTGCCAGCCACTGCAAAGCATCTTCATATTCCCTGGCCCGTGCCCCCGCTTTAACCATCTTGTAGATAAACTTTTTATTCTCTCTTGCCAGCTGGAAAGGTATGGACTTCCAGATCATGGAGATTTTGGGAAACTCTCTGATATTAGGGTGTTTGGCAAAGTCACGCTCATAAGCGCCGAGGATCCCGGACAGGGCTTCCTGCATGGCAGAAACGTCTCGTGCTTCCGTCCACATGAGTACCGGTTCCGGCATGCTGCCTGTAACATAGTACATCTTCAGTTTCTCATAGAGCGGATTGAAGAAGGCATCAGGAATCGGTTCAATGGTATCCACGCCATTCAGGTATCTGACCAGATTTTCGTCGCCGTTGGCGAGGAGAAATTCCATGAAGGTCATTGGTCTACATCTTTGGTAGTCTCAAAAAACTGCTTGTATTCTTCGTTTTCATCAAAATTAAAATAGGCTGTATTTTCATAATAACGTTTGCCGAATTCTTTGAGGACCCAGGTCTTACCCACCTGACGCACACCTTTTAAGATCAGTGGCTTGCGGTAAGGTGAATTCTTCCAGTCCAGCAGTTTATTCAAAATCAATCGTTCCATAGATACACCTCCTCACATTTTTATTAGAGATATTGTGCATTATGATCACATTTTTATCATATTTCAAACGCATGGAAAATACAACCCGCATCACAAAATTATTGCTGTTTTTCGTTGGAGAGGCGGATATTTTCTAATAAAGTAAATAAAAATTGACAAAATCTATTATTACGTATAATATTATTGACGTAAGGAGATGATGACGATCATGCCGAAGAAATCAATTGTACTGCTTCCGGAGACACGGGAATATTTAGAGCAAATGGGTCTTCAAATAAAATATGCGCGATTACGCAGAAAAATATCGGCGGAACTGGTTGCAGAAAGGGCCGGAATCAGCAGAGCAACCTTGTGTGCGATTGAAAAGGGCGCTCCTTCTGTAGCGATAGGATATTACGCGGCTGTCTTGCATGCGCTTAATTACATGGATAAAGATCTGCTTCTTGTTGCGAAGGATGATGAGCTCGGGCGTAAACTGCAGGATCTGGGTCTGCCGGTGAGGAAACGGGTCGCAAAGAAAAAGGGAGTGTAAAATTTGCCATGGATACTGAAAAAACAATTTACGTATATGCAGACTTTCTGTCCTTCCAGAATGAGCTGATTGGCAAACTCTATGTATCAGGCAGAAAGGGGAGAGAATTTTATTCTTTTGAATATGATCCCAAGTGGTTATTGCACGAAGGAATGTTTCTTGATCCGGATCTGCAGTTATACAGAGGCAGGCAGTATGTGAATGACGACAAGAATATTTTCGGTTTGTTTTCTGATTCCTGTCCTGACAGATGGGGACGCCTGCTTATGAAACGCAGGGAAGCAGTCAGAGCCAGAAAAGCAAATGAAAAACCCAGGAGACTTTTAGAAAGCGATTTCCTTTTGGGCGTTATGGATCTGTCGCGAATGGGCGGTCTTCGTTTTAAGACAGAAACAGAAGGTGAGTTTTTGGCAAATGATAAAGACTTTGCAATTCCACCATGGACATCGCTTCGGGAACTGGAAGCTGCCTCAGCTGCATTTGAAAATAATGATATTCATCTGGAGGAAAAATGGCTGAGACAGCTGCTTGCCCCAGGCTCATCCTTGGGAGGGGCCAGACCAAAAATTTGTGAACAGGCAGGAGCGGGTCATTGACCTGCTCCTGCTTACACCATCCTGGAATCCGCTGTTTTCCCAAGCATTTTCTCGTAGAACAGCCCGGTGAAAAACCACAGCGGAGCGTAATCGAGCCGGATCACGCCGTTGATCTGCAGCGGAGAGCCGCTGTAATCCCAGGGACAGCAGTCCCGCTTTTTCAGGTACATTCCGGAGGTATACTCGACGGTAAAGATACAGAGCATGTAGATGAAGCCTCTGGTTACGGTTCCGAACTTTTTCAGCAGGGCTGAGAGCGGGGAGAGCAGGGAGGCCATTCCGTAGATCGGGAACATCCTCAGGGAAGAAAACCCCATGAGTTTTGGCTCGTGCCGAAGCAGGGAATGAAGGCCGGTCCAGAGGATTTCAAGGCACCAGCCGTACATGCCGCAGCGGATAAATTTGGAGTGCATGTGAGATCGCCGCCTTTCATTCATGGTGCTGCCCTGCAGCAGGGCATGGAAAGTTACTGTCATTGTTTTGAAGTATTGCCGGTTTTCCGGGAGGTTATGCATGTCTGTCCGGATGTCTGCCGCAAAAAAGAAGAAAAAGAAATTTTTCTTTTATTGCCGGCTGACGGAAGACAGCTTGACAAAACGTGTGTCAAAGAGATAAGCTATAAAAAAATTATGCTTGTAAAAGGGAGACTATTAAATATGAATAGAAAATACAGAATTGACACAGCGGAAAACAGACAGTTTTTAAAGGAGATGAGGGAACAGCTTCTGGCGTTCGGGCGAAGGTTCCCGTCTCCGGGAGGTTCCTCCTGGTATCTGGGGGATGACGGGACTCCGTGGATCAGTCTGAACCGGGAGACATGGATCACCAGCCGCATGGCGCATGTGTACAGTATTGGCTTCATGCTTGCATCGGGTATAGTTTCGCGGGAAATCTGCGGCGGACTGGCGGACGATGCTCTGCGCGGGCTTCGCGGCGAGCTGCACGATACGAAAAACGGCGGCTGGTATGCCGGACTTACGCAGGATGGGCAGATCGTTCCGAACAAGCAGTGCTACGCGCACGCATTTGTGATTCTTGCGGCATGCTCGGGACTGTTGGCAGGAAGAGAAGGAGCAGAGGAGCTTCTGGAGGAAGCGCTGCGTACATTCGACCGTTTTTTCTGGAATGAGAAAGAAGGCCTGTGCCGCGATACCTGGGATACGGAGTTTTGTGTGCTGGACGATTATCGCGGCCTGAACGCAAACATGCACACGGTAGAGGCTTTTCTCGCTGTCGCGGATTCTGTGGGAAAGGAAGAGTACCGGGCGCGGGCCGGCAGGATTATTGACCAGGTGATCGGCTGGGCAGGGGAGAATGACTGGAGGATTCCGGAGCATTTTACAAGCGGCTGGAAGGCGGATCTGGAGTGCAATAAGGATATTCCGGACGACCGCTTTAAGCCGTACGGCGCCACGCCGGGACATGGGATTGAGTGGGCGCGGCTGATCACGCAGTGGGCGCTTTCCACGTATAAAGGGGCCGGAATGGAAGAGAAAAGCCGGATGAGCGTGAGGAAAAGCGGAGAAGGCATAAAAAATATTTGCGCAGAAACAAAAGAGAGAGGAGAGGAAAACGAAACGAGTGTGAAAGAAGTCTGTGCAGGAGTGAAAGAGGCCGTTACAGGGATGATGGAAACGGCCGGGGATAAGAACTCAAAATCCGATGCAGAGAACAGAGAGGCAGACGCAGGGGAGAGCACAGCAAAGCAAAAAGAAATCAGTGTGAAAGCAGCGCAATATATAGAAGCCGCTGAACAGCTTTACAACCGGGCAGTTTCAGATGCGTGGAACGCGGACGGCGCTCCGGGCATTGTGTATACGACGGACTGGGAAGGAAATCCGGTGATCCACGACCGGATGCACTGGACGCTGGCGGAAGCGATCAATACGTCAGCCGTTCTGTACCGGGTGACAGGAAAAGAGAAGTATGCCGGGGATTATGCGGAATTCATGAAATATCTGGACGAGAAGGTTCTGGATCCTGTCAACGGTTCCTGGTATCATCAGCTCGACCGGAATAATCATCTGCTGAATACGGTGTGGCCCGGAAAATCGGATCTGTATCATGCATTTCAGGCGACGCTGATCCCGTATCATGATGTGGATGTCTCGATCGCCGCGGCGGTGAAACGAGACTTCATTTTTCAAATTGGAGTGTAATTGATAATTTTCCTTCACTGAAAGAGGACTCAATCCTGCCGCCCATGCGTTCGGTCAGAAGACGGGCGATCGACAGACCCAGTCCGGTGGAGTTGCGGTTTGCCTCCACGGTATAGAAGCGGTCGAACAGTCTGCCGGCCATCACAGGAGTCAGGCCGACGGCTGTATTGGTGAAGATGACAGTGCCGTTTTCGTCCATAGTCACAGCGAGATCTCCGTCCGAGTATTTTATGGCGTTGCTTATGATATTGGAGAAAATGCGGTTCAGGGCGCTGACGTCCAGCCTGCGCCAGACGGGATTTTCCGGAAGGCTGATCACGGGCCGGATGTTTTTTTCCTGCATCAGCTCGTAAAAAAGCAGCAGGTTCTCTTCCAGAATCTGGACTACATTGACGCGCTCCGGGTTCAGCTCGTGGGAGGAAGAAACGATGCTGTAGCGGAACAGTTCTTCCGTCAGTTTTTCCAGCGCGTCTGCACGATTTCGGATCTGAGCGAGATAATGTTGCACGGTTTCGCTTTTTTCCTCGCGGTCCAGAAGATCAAGATAACCGCAGAGCGCCGCCAGCGGAGTGCGCAGATCATGGGAGATGTTTGTCACGGCTTCCTTCAGTTCCTGGTCGCCCTGCTGATAGAGCCGGCGCGCCTCGTAAAGTCTGCGAAGTTCCTCATTAATCTGCGCGGCCAGCTTTCGCATTGCAAAGTCACGGCTGGAGATATCAATCAGCGTGTTGGTGTCCTCCGTGAGTTTTTGGGTAAAGGAGTCGCAAATCTCTCCTGCGCTTTTTCGCAGGAGAGATATTTTTATCAGCAGAATCAGAATGATAGAGAGCAGAAGAACGATTACGCACAGTAAAATTTTCGTCATGACAGTTCCCTTTGCAAAATTATGATTGAACTGGGTGGCGCCTGATGAAAAAGGGCAGCTCATCTGAGATTTTTTTTCTGAAAAAGCCGAGCGCCGGCGAGAATCAGCAAAACCGTGAGCAGAAGCGCCAGCGCAATTTCCCTGCCCGGATTTTTAATGGCCGCGTTCGTCATCAGGATGGCTGGTCCGGTCGGCAGGAGATCCCGGAAGTTTTCCAGAAGCAGACGGGCAAAACCGGCGACATAGAGCGGATTCGGTTCTTCCTCCATCATCACAAATTCACCGTCGATATAAGCCATCCCTCCGGTCGTCGCCGGACACTCCAGCCGGTCGTTTGCCCCGCTTGCGGCCAGGATCAGCAGAATCCAGACGGCCAGCGAAAGAACAACGGAAACCGCTTTGTTTGTGCAGAGCATGTTGATCAGCACAAAGATCGCGGTGAGCGATGCCGTGAAGCAGACGGCGACAGCCAGATAAGCCGCAAATCCGGTCATTCCCATTTCCATAGGACCGATCGTGAAAAAAAGAGGTATCTGTCCCAGAATCCACAGCGCGAGAAGAAACAGGTCCGCCGCGAAGCAGACGGCAAAATCGGCCAGATAGATGCGCCGGCGTGTGTGACCGACGATTAATTTGTTCCGGATGGTTCCGTCGGAATATTCGGTTCCGAGAAACAGGCTGACAAACACGGCGAAGATCATACCGGCGTAAGGGGCCAGATTAAAAAAGAATTCTTCCATTGTGACGACGAAGCCGCCCGCAGTCCTGGTCTGCCATGAATTTGTGCTGTTCGGTATGTTGATAAGAGAAATCAGGATCACGACGGTGGCTGTAATCCGGAATGTTCTGTCTCTGCGAAGCCGGAAGAATCCGGCGTTCAAAAGTCTGCTCATAGTGCGCCGCCTCCTTTCGGAAGAAAAAGTATGGCTGGCGCCTCCTGCCGGAGAAAGAGAAAAAACTTATTCATGGCAGGCACCTCCAGTCAGAGAAATGAAATAGCTCTCCAGGCTCTCGTCCTTCTCCTGTATGGACAGGATCTCACAGTATTCCATCGCCAGAACCTTGGCCAGCCAGGTGATATTTACCTTTTCAAATACATCGGCCGCGGTTTCCGAGAGGATCTTGTACTCGATGTTGGCCTCCGTGAGTACCCGGGCAAGGATTCTGGTATCCGTCACTTCCAGGTGCATGCATTTGCGGCAGGCGTGTTCCAGCTCCCGGGCGCTGAATTCCTTTACCATCCGGCCATTGTCGATGATCCCGTAGTGGGTGGCAAGCCGGGAAAGTTCATCGAGGATGTGGCTTGAGATCAGCACTGTGATCTGCCGTTCGCGGTTCAATTTCAGGATCAGCTCGCGGATTTCCACAATTCCCTGCGGGTCGAGCCCGTTGACCGGTTCATCCAGAACCAGAAGATCAGGGTCTCCGGCGAGAGCAATCGCGATGCCCAGCCGCTGGCGCATGCCGAGTGAAAAATTTCCGGCCTTTTTTCTGCCGGTATTGTCAAGACCGACCAGATGCAGGAGTTCCTTCACTCCGTCAAAAGACGGAAGGCCAAGGATGAGATACTGCTGCCTCAGATTTTCTTCGGCGGTCATATTCAGATAGATGGACGGCGTCTCCACTACCGCACCCATGCGGCGGCGCGCCTTTTCGATATTTTTCCGGTCATTTCGGATTCCATACAAAGTAAAAGTACCGGAAGTCGGTTCCTGCAGTCCGCAGATCAGACGGATCAGAGTTGTCTTGCCGGCTCCGTTTTTTCCGACAAAGCCGTAGATGGAACCTTTTGGCACGTGCATGGTGAGTCCGTTCAGCGCCTGAAAATTTCTGTATTTTTTTCTCAGGTCGCTGGTTGTCAGTACATAATCCATAACGTTCAGCCTCCTTTAAACAGATGTTCAGCTAAGCCCACGAATCGCTCCGTGCCTCTGGCACTCCCGCGCTTCTGCCCCGCATTCGCAAAGTCTACGCTCCGCTTCGGGTCTCCACTCCGTTTCGGTCGGTTCTAAACGAGCGCCACTGGCGCTCAGAACCGGCGCCAAACGTGTGCCACTGGCACACGGCGCCACATCGCTCATGTTCATTCGCGCTGCTGTTTTGCTCATACGGGTTAGCGTCTTCTATGCATCACCAGTCCGGCAAG
>CANQAR010000089.1 GCA_947588845.1 uncultured Lachnospiraceae bacterium | reverse complement strand
TCCAGGTTCCAGGAGGAAGCACGGAAAAAATGGAGCATGGAGTCATAACAGTCCGGCCGGAGTGCCAGGTCACGGATCACGGAAGTGATCCCCAGTCTGTCAGAACGGAGCATCAGGCCGGTGGTGAGGATGACAAACCATCCAAAAGCAGCCTTACGGGAGAAACAGGATTCAAAACGGGAGAGAATATTTTCAATAAAATTTATCATAATCGTATGGAAAACCACCGGAAAGTATGGTAAACTCATACACAGGATAACTCTTTCCGTGGTTTATGCCTTTCTTGTTGTGGTGACTAAAGAATACCATAAAATTATGCGGAAGGGTTATTCTTTTTTATTCTTTTATTGAAAACTTTCAACTCTCAAGTTTATGTTTTGAGATTGATGTTAAGGCTTCAGGAAACGAATAGCGATATAAAATCAACATCTAATTGAGAGATTTTCTCAAATAGATGTTGATTTTTTTGAAAAAGTGGCTATAATAAGGGCAGGAGGGATAGACTATGCTCATTCAATTCAGGTTTAAAAATTTCAAATCATTTAAGGATGATACGATCCTTGATCTTTCTGCGACCAAAATTACGGAGTACTCTGACCGGGTGGTTCAGATTGGTACAGAAAAGATTTTACCAACAGCAGCTATCTATGGAGCTAACGCAAGCGGAAAGTCCAATGTAATTGAAGCATTCCGTTATATGACCACTTACGTAATGGAGTCTTTTGCTTATGGCGGAGAGGCGGATGACAAAAAATCAAAAACGAGAAAACCCAAACTCACTCCGTTTTTATTTGACAGCATAAGTAAAGAAGTTGAATCATCCTTCGAGGTTTACTTTATAACATCTGAGGAAAATGGCTGTAAATCATATAACTATGGTTTTACGCTGAATCAAAACGGAGTTGTTGAAGAATGGCTTAATTCAAAGGCTAAAACAGCAAGAGAATATAAGTCCATATTTTACCGTAATAGTAATGAACTCGATTTATCTGGACTTCCGGGGAAAATGCAGGACATTATTAAAGTATCGCTCTATGATGAGACTTTGGTGGTTTCTCTTGGTGCAAAGCAGCGTATTTCCAAGCTCAAAATGATCAGAGACTGGTTTTATAATGTTAACTTTGCCAATTTTGGAAACCCATTTGAAAATGCATTCCTTTCCTCTTTGATTCCGGAAGGATTTGCGGATGACAAAGCTGTCCAGCAGAAAGTAATCGATTATTTTGCCGCTTTTGATCCATCGATTATCGGTTTCAACGTTGAGGTCATTAAAAATGAAGATGCAGAACATGTAAAAATAGATGCGGTTCATCATGTGATGGGATCGGATGAAACAGCATCAATTCCTTTGCAGGATGAATCTGACGGCACACTGAAAATGTTTGCACTGTATCCGGCTTTGCAGGATACGTTAAATACAGGAAGTGTTCTTTTTATTGATGAGTTAAATGCAAGACTGCATCCTCTGCTTGTTCGAGGATTTTTAATTATGTTCCTGAATCCGGAAACCAATCCGAATCATGCGCAGTTAGTTTTTACAACACATGATTCATGGCAGCTGTCCAACAATCTGCTGCGCAGGGATGAAATATGGTTTACGGAAAAATCCCCATCTGGAGTATCAACGCTTTACTCCCTGGCTGACTTTATTGATGGCGATGGCTCAAAAATACGAAAGGACGAAAGCTACGAGAAAAATTATCTTCTGGGCAAATATGGGGCAATTCCTACCCTTAAATATTTTGATATGTTTAAGGAGGAGTAAATATGGCGAAATCAGACAGAACAGGAAAAAGAAAGCCCAGAGAAGCATTTAGGACAAGAGTTCCGGATCTCGGTTACTATTTTATTGTGACAGACACCAAAGAAACTGAGGAAAATTACCTTTATGGTCTCAGGGATTCTCTTCCAAAGGAGCTGCAGGGGCGCATTGTCATTAAGGTTTCCAAAGCGAAAACACAGGATCTGGTTAGGAGCTGCAAAGAGCAGGCAGCTCTTGAACCGCAATATGGGCAGCCCTGGATCGTTTTTGATCGGGACAGAGTCGTGAACTTTGATGAAATTATTGCACAAGCTCAGAAAGAGGAAGTCAGTGTCGGCTGGTCTAATCCCTGTATTGAAATATGGTTTGACGCATACTTCGGGAAGATGCACTCTTACAATGATTCAGTGATGTGCTGCAGGAAGTTTGGGGAGACTTATGAGCAAAGAACTGGACAGGAGTACCATAAGGATAATCAGCGGATTTATGCAATACTTAATCGATTCGGAAATGAAGATCAGGCAATTCAAATTGCGGATAACCGGTTGCGGGGATACTTGCGGGATGACATAAAAAATCCTTCAGAAATGTGTCCGGGTACTACTGTTCAGCGGTTGGTTGATGAAATAAAAGAAAAAGTTAAAAATACTATTACCAATTTATGAGGGTAGATTTAAACTTGTGGGATCTGTTTGTTCCATGTGCTGCGTGTTTGAGAAAGCAAGTTTAAAACTATGTTGATATGAGAAAGAAAAGGTAAAAATTATGATTGTCTCTCAGTTATCTCTGAATAATTTTCGGAAATTTAAATGTAGTGATGGTGACCATGGCGTTACTGTCACATTCCATAAGGGGCTCAACGCCCTTATCGGTGAGAACGATTCTGGAAAATCGGAAATTATTGATGCGATAAAACTGGTTCTTCTTACTCAAAGCAATGAGTATATACGGCCTGTAGAGGAAGATTTCCTATTATTATCCGGAGAGCTATGCGGCCGTCATAGCCGCCAGAGGGAAGGAGCAGGAGCTTCTTGCGGAGAGCGGGGACCGTTCCCTGTCCGGGGACTGCTGTTCCTATTCCTGTTGCATCGAGGGTTGTCTGGAGCTGGAAAAGGGGCCGAGAGGGACACCGCCCAGGCCGGATGTCCTGATCGCGACAAACAACCAGTGCAACACGCTGCCGGGCTGGTGGAACATCCTGGCGGACCGGTACCAGGTGCTCCTGATCGTGCTGGATTATCCGGGGGAATCTTTTGGCCGGGAACAGGCGTATGCCTATGTGACGGAGCAACAAAGGGACCTGATCACGAGGCTGGAGGAACTGAGCGGGAAGCGGCTGGATCCCACCCTTCTGGAACAGATGATTGAAAACAGCCGGGAGAGTGTCGCTGCCTGGGAGAAGGTTGTGGAAGGTGCCTTTTCCCACGGGATCCCGCCGACGGTACTGTTTGATGATATTTCCTTTCTGATCACGTCGAGATGCAGGAGGGAGACAGCGGAACTTTATGAGATGATGGCGGAGGACATCCCTCCGGGGGAGATCCTGCGTGCGGTCATCTGGCAGATCCTGGTTCAGGCGGGGGCGTTGCTTGGGAAGGTGAAGGATGGGCCGGTGCTGCTCTCCGGCGGGCTGACGCAGATACAGGGATTTCGGGAATACGCGCAGCTGGCGCTGGGGAGGGAATGCCGGATGGCGGAGCATGGGAATTATCTGTCGGCGGTGGGGTGCGCGCTGCTGGCAGGGGCAGGCAATGATAAAAGCATGAACTGTTTTGTGTTTTGCGCTTGAATACATCTGCTGTTTACATAAATACTTTAATTGCCGTCACCGCTGGCTTTATCGGAAAAATTTAACAAAAAATTTTTACAAAAAAGGTCAAAATGTGTTGACAAAAGGTTTGTTTTGGAATAGTTTATTAATAACAGAACCCGCCACGCCTAGGTCTGCCAATAGCAGATATGCGCAACCCGGCGGGACTTTATATATATGAGGAAAAAGACAATGAACCAATATCCTAAAAAATTTTGTCTATACAGCAGCATATTCAATCATACGTCGACGCGGGAATGGACGTTTCATCTCAAGATGAGGCGGAGGAAGCATTAACAACAATTGGTTACTATCGTTTGCGAGGCTATTCGTATCATTTGTATGATAATGCAACGAAGAAATATCAGCCTGGCACAAAGTTTTCTGATGTGTTATCCCTGTATCAGTTTGATACAGCTTTATCACATTTGGTTTTTTCAATGCTTACCTCAATTGAGGTGGCTCTTCGAGTGCGTTTGAAGGAATCGCTTCTTGTATACGGTGATCCATTAGTTTTAAGTGATCCATCTGTATTTGATGATAAAAAGATCTATTGGCAGAATGAAAGCGTGGCGGCATCTGAAATAGCACGTTCAAATGATGTTTTTATAAAGCATAATTTTTTAAATCACGGTAGTCAGGTTCCTGTTTGGGCTGCGGTAGAGGTGATGTCTTTCGGAACATTATCAAAAACGATAAAAAACCTTAGTACCGGTATGGGATCGGCATATTCCAAGCTGGCTGAATATTATAAATTTAAGACGCCCAATGGAAATATGTCCAAGCCCAGTAAAAAAATGCTTTCTTCATGGATACATGCTGCGTCGATTTTAAGGAATATATGTGCCCACAATAGCCGGATCTATAATCAAGTTATAAGTACGACGCCGGAATTGATTACGACGGACAAGATGAATCCACAGCCACAATATAATGGGTTCTATCAAATTGCTCTTTCAATGAAGTATTTACGTCCGACAGATAAAGCATGGATGGATTTCGTAAAAGAGTTCAAACGGCTCATTTCTGTATATAATACTGTGATAGACATAGGAAGAATGAATTTCCCGGCTGATTGGGAGAGTCATTTTGTGATTTGAGAGAGCATAATTTCAGGCAAGGCTGCATAGAATACAAGTGATAGAACCAATCAGGCCTCTCAATGATGCCCAAACTGCTTGGACTTTCAAAAAAGGGGTGAAAATCACCCCTTTAAAATCTTCTGTCTGGTAATCTGCTGCCTCCAGTACTCTTGGGGTTGCCGTGATCTCATTGCTCTTTTACTCCACCGCCTTTTATTCCCTGTATATAACGGTCACATAAGACCAACTGCATGGTCAAATTGGACCACCCTGTCAGAACCTTTAACGGTTGGCTGTACCATCCGGCAGATAACAGATTTCTCCATATTTATAATGACATTCCAGGAACTCATCTCGGAACACCAGTATGATGATCCAGAAGAGAATACTCAGTATTGTCTGAATTTGGATTTTCTCCAAGATTATAAGGAAGTAAGCAGGTAATAATCCGTGTCTGTGAATCCCTCCATATATTTGATATGCTGGTTTCAAATATGTGGAGGTGTTTTATATGGATAGTAATGTAACTGCAAAATTTGACTTCTGGGCAGAACGGATCCAGGCTTTCCGGGAAAGCGGCCTGTCCCGCAGGGACTGGTGCCTGGAGAATGGGGTCTCCCAGTCTACATTCGGCTACTGGTTCCGGAAACTGCAGACGGCGGATCCAAAGGCTGGCCAGGGCAGTGATCCTGTATTTGTCAGGCTCCCTTCCGGACAGGAGATCTCCCCCGGCTGTGCCGCCGTGCATCCCCCTGCCACGATCTGTCTTCCCCGGAACATCCGCATTGAGATCGGCGCGGACTGCCCCGCCGGACTGCTCTCTGCCCTGCTTGAGGCTGTAAAGAATTATGCTTGATTTTTCAGGAAGCACTACCATCTGTCTGGCCTGTGGAATTACAGATCTCCGCAGGAGTTACTCTGGTCTGGCCGTCATCATCAAGCTGAAATTTCACCTTGATCCGTATTCCCGTTGCATGTTCGCCTTCTGTAACTGCAGACGCACCCTGATCAAGATCCTTCAATGGGACGGATCCGGGTTCTGGATCCTGATGAAACGGCTGGACTGTGATTCCTTCCATTGGCCGGATACGCCGGATAAACTTCAGATCCGTATCCTCCAGGAAAAGACAAAGGAGCTGGAGTTCTTAAATGCCATGCTCAAAATTTTGCGGTGGGGCGGCGCAGCTGGCTGTTTTGTAAAAGCATCCGCGGGGCGCAGGCAGGCGCGGTTGTGTACAGCATAACCGGGACAGTGCTCCTGAACGGGCTGAAGCCATACGATTATCTGACGTTTGTGCTGGAAAGGATGAAGGATCCGGGCCCGTTTCCGGAAAGGGAGGACCTGCGGAAACTTCTTCCATGGTCATCCGAAATCCCGGATGACTGCCGGGGTGCGCACTGCTGGCGGAAGAGCGGTGTGGATACACCTGTAAAAATATTCAGCAGACATTATATATTGCTGTTCCATGACAGTTTGAAAAGAGGAACCGATGGAAAAACTGCAGCCAGCTGAAAGCCACCGGTTTTTCTGCTCATCAAAGATTGAAAGGAAGACAGATTACAACGGTCTGGGAAGCAGGCCTGCCCGGATCAGGATGTTCTCTGTCTGGCTGACCGAAATTCCTGCTTTTTTTGCGATATCCTTAACGGACATGTGCATTTCTGTGTAATATACTTCTACTTTTCCTTCTATTTTTCCTTCTATTTTTCCTTCTGCTTTTGCTTCCTCTCTGTTCACTTCGATATCTTTTTCGTAATCATAAGTTTCCATCAGCATGTTAATGACCTCCTTACTTTTTCGTTCAAGATAATCGGACAGGATTCCGTCTCGGATACATCCGTAAACAGCATCTTTCAGTCCTTTTTCTTCTCCGGCACAGCGCCGTGTGCGGTCCACAAATTCACTGTACTGGCGGAGTATCTCACTCTTTTTGAGGATCGGATGGTGTTTGCCAGGGTTGATATTGATCATTTTGACAGACAGGTCGAGTTCTGGAGAGCTGTCTTCCTGAAAAATATACGCGTCTGAAAGCTTCAGTATCTTTTCGGCCGGCTGGTCTTCTTTCCCATTGTAGAACACGACAAATGACGGAGTGGGGATCCTGTACAGAGTCTTTGAATAGCGCGTCTTGCCGGGCACGGTAGTTTCGTATTCCCTGGCAATATACAGCAGCATACGCAGAGGCATATTCGGGTTAACCGTACTCTGCTGCTCGCTGAGGATGATCCGCTTGCCGCATGCTGTGAATGCCACATCATTCTTCATATCCATAAAAAGCACATTTTCCAGACGTACTTTTCGAATTTCGGACACGTCCGTCAGGTTTTCATTAAAGAGGGCATTATAAAGTTCCATCAGATTCTTCTCCGCGTTTTTGTCAGAATAAAACAGATCACAGAAGACGCTGTCCTTATATTTTTTGTTTTCTTTTGCCATTAATTCACCTCTTTTTTCAGAGAGTATTGAAAGATCCTGACTGTATTTTAGTGTCAGAGTTCATCCATGTCAAGCATACATATAAATCAGCACACAGTAAACACATGATTTCGTTACTGTTATTATCCGGAGAGCTATGCGGCCGTCATAGCTGCCAGCGGGAAAAAGCAGGAACTCCTTGCGGAGAGCGGGGATTGTTCCCTGTCCGGGGACTGCTGTTTTTATTCCTGCTGTACCGAGGGCTGCTTGGAAAAAGGGTAAGTAGGTAAACTTCTGGGCAGGACGGATCCAGGCTTTCCGGGAAAGCGGCCTGTCCCACCGGACTGCTCTCTGCCCTGCTTGAAGCTGTAAAAAATTATGCTTGATTTTTCAGGAAGCACTGCCGCCTGTCTGATCTGCGGAGTCACGGATCTCCGCAGGAGTTACTCCGGCCTGGCCGTCATTATCAAGTTGAAATTTCACCTTGATCCGTATTTCCGCTGCATGTTTGCCTTCTGCAACCGCAGACGCACCTTGATCAGGATCCTTCAGTGGGACGGGTCCGGGTTCTGGATCCTGATGAAACGGCTGGACCGTGATTCCTTCCACTGGCCGGATACGCCGGATGAACTCCGGAAGGTCACACTCAGAGAGAGCCACTGGCTCTGTGACGGTCTGTCCATGGAGCCGGAAGGCGCCTTTAAGGAACACCATCCGAAGATCGTCATATGATACGCCGTCCAGGCGGGGGCGCTGCTCGGGAAAGTGAAGGACGGACCGGTGCTGCTCTCCGGTGGGCTGACGCAGATCCAGGGATTTCGGGAGTACGCGCAGCTGGCACTGGGGCGAGAATGCCGTATAAAGGAGCATGGGAATTATCTGTCGGCGATGGGGTGCGCGCTGCTGACGGAGGAGCGGTGTGGATACACCTGTAAAAATATTCAGCAGACATTATATATTGCTGTTCCATGACAGTTTGAAAAGAGGAACCGATGGAAAAACCGCAGCCAGCTGAAAGCCGCCGGTTCTTCTGTTCATCAAAAAGAGAAATCTTTTTTATGTTTCATCCGCTTCTTGTGCCGCCTCCGGCACAGCCCGCACAGGGATCCCGTTCAGCTCCACAGAACCGTCCGCCGGGATCAGGAAATACGGGCGTCCGTCGATGATGCGCGTCTCGATCAGATCCATGCTCTCCGGTTTTGCCGTGATCACAATATCCGAAGTTTTGATTTCAAATTTGCGCGTGCTGGCGATATTTGACACGAAAAGTTCCGCGCTGGAATTTCCCGCGGCTTCCTCGAAGTCAGTATCAAAATTTTCCAGAGTCTCATCGGTGGCCCCGCTCTCATAGAGCAGCCGTTTGACGTCAAACGCGTCAAGTACCGGAGGCTCCGGATCGTCTTTGCGTTCCTCGAGCAGGCCGTTCAGTGCTTCGTGAATATTTTTGACAGTCTCAAAGGTACATTCTTCCTGGAAGGTATCGGCCACAAGCGTGTTGAATGTCTCTCTCTGCCAGGAAGCCGGAAGCGGAAGCGTGCAGCCAAGGAGCTGTTCTGCGAGAAAAGCGCCGGATTCCTCCGGATTTTTGGAGAAGAGCAGGGCGCTGTGGATATCTGAGTTCCGGTCTGTGAAGGCCGGGAACAGGAAACCGGCGACGGGAACTTCCACGAACCAGTCGCGTGTGCGCTCCGTGATCGTGTTTGCCGCTTCGTCATAGCAGAGTCCCGGTTTTGTAAGTTTTACAGGACAGATGCTGCAGATCAGAAACTCATAGACATCGTCGGACGCGTCGAAAAGTTCCGCGCCATCGGAGGTCCGCCGTGGAATGTCATAGGCGCAGTGAATCAGGACAATGTAATAATTTTCCGGGTATCGGAAGTGTTCGATGACCCTGTCGTAAAATTCGTCGAGCAGTTCCTGATCGGTCAGGCGGCTGTCTCTCAAACGCAGAAAAAATTCCTGCGTGCCTCCTTCCGCCTCCTGTTCCACGGGAAATTCCAGATCCATGAGGGTTTTGCCGATGGATCCGGAAAGTGTCTTTTTGAAGATTTCGAAATATTTGAACATTTCCTCCTCAGGCAGGGAGAGGAAGGCTTCTTTTATCTCAGCTTTTTTCGTTTTTTCGCTGTCAACGTAGCAGCCGCAGATGCGCGTGACGGGGCAGCGTTCGGATGTGAAGAGCCGCTTGATTTCAGAAATTTCTTTTTTATTCATAAGGATCTCCTTTCTCATTTCATGATGCCGGGGTCAAAAGGTATTTATGAGAAGATCATTTTGCGGGACGGCTGAGGTGTAAACAGCGGCTACCCGAGAACCGCGGGAACAGCGTATGTTTTCAGGACGTACAGAATCATCAGATGTACTGGATAGAACCAGTAGAAAAAATATTTCATCTGGCGTCCGCGTTTTCCGTTGTAGAACCAGACCGGGATGAATGCGAGCGGCGCCGGCAGTTCCCAGGTGACAGCCGCGGCGCCTCCGATGCACTGGTAAATCCGTGTAAACCGGAGCAGATAGAGGATGATGATCAGAAACACGCCCTTATAGCTGTAGTCGGTAGTGAGAAGATGTGCCGCGTACATTCCCGCCGCCATGACCGGAAGTCCAAGATACGGGCGTTCCCGGAAATACTGCAGGCCCATGAGTACGAGAAGACCGAACAGGAGCGTGAAGTATACATTCTGGCTGCCTGGATAATACCAGCTTCCTTTCAGGGCAATATCAAACGGGATTTCTGATATCAGGGCAAACAAAAAAAGACGTCCGGCATATTTTCTGGGACTGCGTGTGTGCAGAAATCCCTCAACGATCAGAAAGCAGAAGATTGGAAAGGCGACCCGGCCGATGTCGCGGGAACACTGGTAGATTTTGGCCCAGCGCATCGCCAGTGCGGGATCTGAGAGGATCACGGGATGGCGCGCGATGGTGCGGATGACGGTTGCTCCCGTGTGATCAATCAGCATGGTGATGATGGCGATCATTTTCAGTGTGCTGCCGGAGATGCCGCCGAATGGTTTTGATTCGTAGTTCATGACTAGCCTCCTTATTTACGCGGGCAATGAGCTGGATGGCTGCGTCCGCGTGGATGTTTGAGTACCGAAAAAGATCAGACTGCTGATTTGCAGATTTCTGTCTGGTACTGTCCTGCCGTGCAGAATATGAAAACTGCCCGTATGGTTTCTGGTATACCCGAAAAGAATAATCGTTTTCGGGGGATTTGTCAATCCTGCGTTATTTTTACACAGTATTTCGTGCTTACGAAAGGTGTTACTGTTCACTCCGTGACCAGTAACATATCCAGTGAGGAACGATAAAGTTTACACACTTGACAATTTTATAAAACGGAGTTACTCTTTAAATTAAGAAATGCTGTTTTAAGGAAGCAGGCCTGGCGGACTACTGAAAGGAGCGTGCAGGAGATGGAGAGGGGTAAGAAAAAACTTCCGATTGGAATTGAAAATTTTGGAGAACTTCGTTCTGAAGATTTTTACTACGTGGATAAAACCGGACTGATCCGGGAGCTTCTTGATAACTGGGGAAAAGTGAATCTGTTTACCCGGCCGCGCAGATTCGGCAAGACGCTGAACATGAGTATGCTGGAGCATTTTTTCTCGCTGAACGGGAATAAAAGTATTTTTGACGGGCTGGAGATCTCAAAGGAGACTGCGCTTTGCGAAAAATATATGGGAAAATATCCGGTGATTTCCGTTTCCCTGAAGGGGATCGACGCGCGGACTTACGAGACGGCATACCAGATGGCGGTTCGGATTATCATAGAGACCGCCGCAGAATTTTATTTCCTTCTGGACAGTGAAAAGCTGAATGAGCATGATAAAGCAGTATACAAGGATCTTCTCGATAAAAAAATGGATGAGGGAATGGCGGGCAGCAGCCTGAAACTGTTGTCAGGAATGCTGGAAAAACACTATGGCATAAAGGTGGTTCTGCTGATCGATGAATATGATGTCCCGCTGGCAAAGGCTCACGCGAATGGATATTATGACCAGATGATTTCTCTGATCCGCAGCATGCTCGGACAGGCGCTGAAGACAAATGAAAGTCTGAAATTTGCGGTGCTGACCGGCTGCCTGCGGATTTCAAAGGAGAGCATCTTTACCGGGCTGAATAATCTAAAAGTTCGTTCCGTTACGGACGTACGCTTTGACGAGTATTTCGGTTTTACAAATGCGGAGGTAAAGGAGCTTCTGGAGTATTATGGATATCCGGAATGCTATGATGCGGCCAGGGAGTGGTATGACGGATACCACTTTGGCAATGTGGATGTATACTGTCCGTGGGATGTTCTGAATTATTGTGATTCGCTGCTGGATGACAGAGAGGCGCGGCCGGAGAACTATTGGATCAACACCAGCAGCAATGACGCGGTGAAGCGGTTTATCCAGGAGTCGGCAAACGCGGCGACAAAACGGGAGATCGAGCGTCTGGTAGCCGGAGAGACCATCACAAAGGAGATCCGTCAGGAGCTTACTTACCCGGAAATTTACCAGACGATCGATAATATCTGGAGTCTGCTTTTTACGACGGGCTACCTGACGCAGAGAGGGAAAGCGGAAGGGCGGGTCATGAAGCTGGCGATTCCCAATCTGGCGGTCCGGGATATCTTTGTGACGCAGATCATGGAATTTTTTAAGGAAAATGTCCGGGAGGACGGAGATACGTTGAACCGTTTTTGCGAGGCTCTCCAGAATGGAGAGGCAGAGCAGGTGGAGAGGCTTTTTACGGAATATCTGAGAAGAACGATCAGCATCCGGGATACGGCCGTCAGGAAGGAACTGAAGGAAAACTTCTACCATGGTGTTCTGGTTGGGATTCTGGGTGTGAAGAGCCGCTGGGGAGTCACTTCCAACCGGGAGATGGGAGAGGGCTATGCGGATATCCTTGTGGAACCGGACACCGGGGATATGGGGATCATTCTGGAGATCAAATACGCGCATGACGGAGATTTGGATGCCGCATGTGAGAGGGCGCTGAAGCAGATGGAGCACACCGGATATGAGGACGACCTGGAGGACGATGGGGTGGAAAATATCCTGAAATACGGTGTTGCGTGTTATAAAAAACGATGCAGGGTGATGCTGGAGAAAAGAGAACAGACGTCGATGTAGAATGAGGAAAAAGGGCTGTCGGAAAATGTCTGGTGACATATTTTCCGGCAACCCTTTTTTCGTAAGCAGTGAGTTCGAATGCATCCCACTATCTATAGAGACAGGGGAATCCCTGCAAGATTTCGTTGAAAATGAGAATCACTCTGCCAGCATCATCAGAATCTCGTTGCTTCTGTTGATGAATTTTGTCATCTCTTCCGGAGCAAGCGGCTTGTGCGCGATCATCGCGAGGTCATACAGCTGCTCGCAGAACATCGGGATGCGGTCGCTGTCTTTGTGGGATGCGACGTACTGGACGAGTTTGTTGTTTGCGTTCAGGACCAGCGTTTCTTCCCCGGCAAACATCGACGGATCCATGCCGTACATGTTGTACATCTTCATCATTTCCTGCATACGGCGGCTCTCTTCGGCAAGTGTGATCATCGAGGAAACATTTGCGTTTTTCAGCTTCTCCACTTTGACGGTCAGTTTCTCTTTGTTCAGAGCCTTGCGGAAGATCTCAGTCAGCGTGTCGGTCGTCTCCTTGAGGGAAGCTTCGTCGGTTTCCTCCTTGAAGGTGTCGGTCACGTCGGCGTCGATGCGCTGGAATTTGACCGTGTCATGGAGCTGCTCCATATGGGAGATGAAAGCGGTATCGATGTTGTGCTTCAGGATTACGGCGTCCATGCCGGCCTCGCGGAACATATTGATATACTGGCTCTGCTGCACTTCGTCGGTCACATAGTAGATCGTGGTCTTTTCTTTTTCCTTGTCTTCTTCGGAATCTGTGCTGTCTCCGGTCTCTGCGTCAGCAGTCTCCGCACCCTTTGCATCGGCGTTTTCCGTCTCCGCGGAGGAATCGGCGTTCTCTGCTTCCGTGTTATCCTTTGCTTCTTCGTCTTCCTTGGCGGCCTTTTCTTCCTCGATCAGATCCTTTGTGGTCAGGTATTTGCCGTCGAGGTTCTTATAGAGGATGTAGTCCATCATCCTCTCACCGAATTTATGATCCTTGATGCAGCCGTACTTGATGAACGGGCTGATATCGTCCCAGTATTTCTCGTAGTTCTCGCGGTCCGTCTTGCACATGCCGGTGAGTTTGTCGGCCACTTTCTTTGTGATATAGTCGGAGATCTTCTTCACAAAGCCGTCGTTCTGCAGCGCGCTTCTCGATACGTTCAGCGGCAGATCCGGACAGTCGATGACTCCCTTGAGGAGCATCAGGAATTCCGGAATGACTTCCTTGATATTATCCGCGATGAAGACCTGGTTGTTGTACAGCTTGATCGTGCCTTCGATCGAATCATACTCCGTGTTGATCTTCGGGAAGTAAAGGATGCCTTTGAGGTTGAACGGGTAATCCATGTTCAGATGGATCCAGAACAGAGGCTCCTTGTAATCCAGGAAGACTTTGCGGTAGAAGGAGCGGTAGTCCTCCTCGGTGCAGTCATTCGGATGCTTTGCCCACAGTGGGTTTGTGTCGCTTAAGGAGACAGGACGCTTGTTGATCTTCACGCGGTCGCGCGCCGGGGAAGTCTCGACAATTTCTTTTTCGCCGTTCTCATTCTCGCGCTCCTCGGTCTTTGCGTCCTCATGGATGCGCTCCACGATCACATCATCGTCGCGGAGTTCGTCCTCGTCGATCGTCTCGTACTCCTGCGGAGCGTTCGCTTTGGACAGAAAGATCTCGACTGGCATGAATGAGCAGTATTTTTCAATGACTTCGCGTGCGCGGTATTCATTGGAAAATTCCACACTGTCCTCGCCGAGGAAGAGCGTGATCTCTGTGCCGACGGTCGTCTTTGTGCCTTCCTCAAGCGTGTACTCCGTGCCGCCGTCGCATTCCCAGTGTACCGGCGCAGCGCCTTCCTGGTAGGAGAGGGTGTCGATATGAACCTCGTCCGCTACCATGAACGCGGAGTAGAAACCGAGACCAAAATGTCCGATGATTTCATCTTCTGTTGTCTTGTCCTTGTATTTGTTCAGAAAGTCGGTAGCGCCGGAGAACGCGATCTGCGTGATATATTCCTCGACTTCGTCTGCCGTCATGCCGATGCCGTTGTCGATGAATTTCATCGTCTTTGCTTCCGGGTCAACGATGACCTGGATGCGTTTCTTGTAATCGTCCGGATAGGTGTACTCGCCCATCATCTCGAGTTTCGCAAGCTTGGTGATGGCGTCACAGCAGTTGGAGATCATCTCACGGACAAAAATGTCGTGGTCAGAATACAGCCATTTTTTGATGATTGGGAAAATATTCTCGCTGTTGATGGAAAGACTTCCTGTTTTTTTGCTCATTTACAACAACTCCTTTTATAAAATAATAAATGTAATGTTTCTTTTTGATATTTGATTCCGGGGATTGCTGATCCGGAACTTTTGCTTTCCTTATATTAATACCGGAATATAAAAATGTCAAGAGAAAATTAGCACTCATTTTCGATGAGTGCTAACAAACTTTCGCTTGAAATTGTTTGCGTTTAATCACCGGATGTGCTATATTTATAGCAAACGACAAAAATATTTGCCGTTTGCTATAACCCTCCGGGGGCGCTGAATGTCCAGTGGACATTCGTCCAGCGCCGACCGGAACGGAGTGGAGATGCGCACGAATTTGAAGCGGAAAAATGCCGCTTGAGCGGCACAAATTCGGCGCAGGGAACGAGCAAAACGAAAATCGTTTTGTCGTTCCCTATAAAACATAGAAAGGGAACAACCGCCCACAAGGGGTTGACCTTGTAGATAAATGATAAGATTACCACCCCGTTACTCGGCCAAAGTTCAGAGGGTGGTTTTCTTATGCTTTAAAACATCAGTGACAAATCAAATAAATGACTGTTTTTTCCAATCTTTTTTTGACAGTTTTTGTTCTCAAATAGAAGATTTTCCAAGCTCCGGAGAAATTTTTTCGGACAGGAATGCCTGCGCGGAAACCAATAACGGGATACCGCATACAATAAGAACAGCGGATAAACAGGAATTGACAGGAGAAACGGATTCTGCTAGGCTTTTATTCATGGTGTTGCCGGGCATGCCCGGTATGAAAGTTTTGAGAAGGAAACAAACCGGTTTTGAGATTGCTTTGAATGGACTGTAGCATAGGGAGTCCACAGCGCAGAGAGGGGGCTTATAAAATATGGAAATACTGGCGGGACTGCTGCTCCCGTTTCTGGGAACGACCGCGGGAGCGGCCTGTGTGTTTTTTGTGCGTCATGATCTGAATGCGAAGCTGCAGAAGGTGCTGCTGGGATTTGCTTCCGGCGTGATGGTTGCGGCCTCGGTCTGGTCGCTGCTGATTCCGGCGATGGATATGTCAGGAGGTATGGGGCGGCTGGCATTCGTGCCTGCTGTGGTGGGTATGGCAGCAGGCTTCGCGTTTCTGCTTGCCATGGATATGCTGATCCCGCATCTCCATATGGGAAGCGACAAGCCGGAAGGTCCCAAATGCACGTTAAAAAAAACAACGATGCTTGTCCTTGCCGTGACGCTGCACAACATTCCGGAGGGGATGGCCGTGGGCGTTATCTTTTCCGGGCTGCTGACGGAGCAGGCGAGTGTCACCTTTATGGGAGCGATGGCGCTCTCGATCGGAATCGCGATCCAGAATTTCCCGGAAGGGGCCGTGATCAGTCTGCCGCTTCGGAGCGAGGACGGGATGAACCGGGGCAAGGCGTTTCTCTATGGAACGCTCTCGGGGATTGTGGAGCCGATTGCCGGAGGCATTACGCTGTTTCTGGCGCAGTTCATTACGAGGATGCTTCCGTACCTGCTCGCGCTGGCCGCCGGCGCGATGCTGTATGTGGTTGTGGAGGAACTGATTCCGGAAGCGGTTGAGGGAGAGCACACAAACGTCGGGACAATCGGATTCGCTTCCGGATTCGCGATTATGATGATCCTGGATGTGGCGCTTGGATGAGGCGCCGCAGATGTTGTGCGCAGGCGATATGGCGTCGGGGAACTCTGGGAAGAGCAGGCGCGGATGAGGCACTACAGATGTTGTGCGCAGGCGATATGGTGTCGGGGAACTCCGGGACGAGCAGGAGAAAAAACACCTCCTGCTCGATTCCGGCAACGGCGGCAGTCAGGACTACAGATCGATTCTGTGGGAAATGAGTTTATCACAGGCTCAATTTTCTTTTGAGCCGTGAACGGAACGAATTGTTCTGAAGCTTTTTCAGGCTGCTTTCCATCTTTTTCAGGCTGTTTTCCAGTTTTTTCTGTCTGTCAGAAAGCTGGTTTATGGAAATCCTGAGTTCTGTGTTTCCCTGAAGCAGCGAGTTGAGCGTACAGCCGTAAGTAAGGATCACGCTTCGCAGAAGCAGTTTTTCTTTGCTTTCTCTTTTCGGGGATTCTGTGACATCATCATAAAACAGGATCCCTGTTTCCCGTCCCAGATATTCCCTGGCCAGCCGGCTGTTGGACGATGCGTAAAGCTCAAGAAAGGCTTTTTGTTCGCCTTTCCTGAAAAAAGAAGGTTTTCCTTTTTTAAGGAAAAACGGATTCTGGCGGTGGATCAGCTGGAAACTTTTAATCAGCGCATTTTTGCCGGTCCAGAATTCCGGAACAAAATTCAGGATACGTTTCATTTCCAGGTAACTTTCGTCGAGCCTCTGATTGTAGGAGTCCTTGCTGACTGCAAAATCCTCAGTCAGTTCGAGGCCGAAAATGTCCAGAAGATCGGACTGAAGTGTATGGTCGTTTCCCTGGAACTGTTTTTTTTCAAACGCACGGATGATGAGGTGATCTTTCCCGAACACTCCTGCCAGCTGGTCCGCGCAGCTGCAGTAATCGAGAGGATATCCTTTTTTCTGGATTCGTTTCAGATATTCCTGGAATGTGACCGTGCATCCGCTCTTCTCCGCTTTTCTTTTGATAAAGCCTTTTTTGATTTTCTGTGCCCACGAGGACTGGATCCAGAGGTCCTGACGCCGCAGATACATGATAATCTTCAGGCTCAGATTTCTTTTTTCAAGTTCATCTTTGAGGTTTTTCCAGAAATTTTTTCTTTGGAAACCGATGCTCCAGAATCCTTCGTCAGACAGAAAGATCCTGCTGTATTCCTTTCCGAGCTCTGCCAGCTCATCCAGTCCTTTTTCGTATTCAGAAAGAGAAGCTTCAGAATCCTGCTTTCTGTTTTTGGACGGAGCGATCAGAAAATGACCGTTTCGCCGGCAGGAGACGCCGGGATAGCGAAAGGGAAGATCCGGGCAGCAGATGTCATTCTGCTTTAGAATTTCCCGGTTATCCCACATAAAGCGCTGGATTGTGGTAGAGCCTGCCTTTGACATACCAATATGAAGATAAATGACAGCCATATGTTCCTCCTTGCTCTGATTCAGAATCCGCCTGCGGTTTTGACGCAAAATTCAAATCCGCCTGCAGGTTCTGACACAAGGTTCAGATCCATCTGTGGGTTCTGGCACAAGATTCAGGTCTGCCTGCGGGTTCTGCTGTGAGATTCGCCTCCGTCCTGGCGGACGTCATCGAATCTGTTTAAGATTTTGACATGATTAATCCCGGGATAGTCTTTATCGTACCTGATGATTGTGATAGAAATACGGTTACAAAAAAATTAAATTTATTTACAAAAATATTATTAATACATGTCATTCTTCTTAATTTCATCACATTTTCCAGATATTATGAAAATTTAGTTTTTTATCCGAAAATTACTTCAGGCACAGTGAAGGTATGAACTGAAAATTCCGGGGTCTTCGGCGCAGACCATGGAATCTCTTTGCTCATTCCATGGCTGACCACGGTGTTCGCTGGCAGACATATAGGTATGTCTTACAGCTTACTTTCCGCGCAAAATGGCACGGAAGTGGTATTTCTGTGCAACGCTGAATCCTGTGTCCGGATCAGAAATTCTGTTTTCATTCCGGCTGTTTTGTGATATATTGAATAAAAGATAATTAGAGTCAGGCGCGCTGCATCAGATGTGCGGAAAGTCTGAGGAGACAGAATAATGGCAGGAGGAAGGAACATGACATATCAGGAAGTACTTGCACAGGCAAAGGAATGTATCGGAAAATACTGTAAGGCGTGTGCCGTCTGCAATGGCAGGGCATGTGGAAATCAGATCCCGGGACCGGGAGCTAAAGGCATCGGTGACACGGCGATACGTAATTATGACAAATGGAAAGAGATACGCGTAAACATGGACACGCTCTGTGAGAACGGGACGGCGGACACTTCGACCGAGTTGTTTGGGAGGAAGTTTCGTTATCCGTTTTTTGCAGGGCCGGTGGGCGCTGTGAATCTTCATTACGGGGAAAAGTACAATGACCTCGCTTACAATAAGATTCTGGTCAGTGCCTGCCGGGAGAGCGGGATCGCCGCCTTTACGGGCGACGGCACGGATCCGGCGGTGATGCGCGGCGCGACGGAGGCGATTGCTGCGGCGGACGGTTTTGGTGTGCCGACGGTAAAGCCGTGGAACCTTGATACGATCCGGGAGAAACTGGAACTTTGCCGGAAATCCGGATGTTTTGCCGCGGCGATGGATATCGATGCGGCCGGACTTCCGTTTCTGAAAAACATGACGCCGCCTGCCGGAAGCAAGACGGTTGAGGAACTGAAGGAGATCGTAGAGCTTGCCGGTGTGCCGTTTATCGTGAAAGGCGTTATGACGGTAAAAGGAGCGAAAAAGGCAATGGAAGCAGGGGCTTCGGCAATTGTGGTCAGCAACCACGGAGGCCGCGTGCTCGATCAGTGTCCGGCCACGGCGGAAGTTCTTGAGGAGATCGCGGACAGCGTGAAGGGAAGCGGAATGAAAGTATTTGTGGACGGAGGAATCCGCACAGGCACCGATGTGTTCAAGGCGCTCGCGCTTGGAGCCGACGGCGTTCTGATCTGCCGCCCGTTTGTGACAGCTGTGTACGGCGGTGCGGAGGAAGGCGTGAAGCTTTACATAGAGAAGATCGGGGCGGAGCTTGCGGACACGATGGCGATGTGCGGGGCACACAGGATTTCGGATATCACGAGGGATATGGTGCGCTGCTGAAGCAAGGGGAAAACACGGGACAGCGACTGTTGCGGAGCCAGCGGAAAACCCGGGATACGGGGGACAGGAAAGGAATAAGATTATGAATTACAGGACAGACAGAAGAGGGAACCAGCTGTCAATTCTTGGATACGGCTGTATGCGCTTTACAAAAAACGGCTCGTCGATCGACATAGACAAAGCAGAGAAAGAGGTCATGTGCGCGATCCGCGGCGGTGTCAATTATCTTGACACGGCGTACGTTTACTCCGGCAGCGAGGCGGCGGTCGGAGAGATTCTGGAGAGAAATAACTGCAGGAAAGAGATCAATCTGGCGACCAAGCTTCCGCATTATCTGATTAAATCGCGCGCGGGGCTCGAGCGCACCTTCCAGGAGCAGCTCCGGAGGCTCCGGACGGACTATATTGATTATTATCTGATGCATATGCTGAACGATGCGAAGACCTGGGAGAAACTGACTGCGCTGGGCGTGCAGGACTGGATCGCGGAGAAAAAGAAAAGCGGACAGATCCGCAATATTGGATTTTCCTACCATGGGAATACGGATAATTTTATCCGGCTTCTGGATGCGTATGACTGGGATTTCTGCCAGATCCAGTACAATTATCTGGATGAGTACAGCCAGGCCGGAAGAAGAGGGCTGGAGTATGCCGGACAGAAGGGGATTCCGGTTATTATCATGGAACCTCTGCGGGGCGGCAGGCTGGTCAATAATCTGCCGGCCGGGGCAAAGAAGAAGATTGCACAGGATAAAAAACAGAGAACCCCGGCGGAGCTGGGCTTTCGCTGGCTGTGGGATCAGCCGCAGGTGACCTGTGTGCTTTCCGGCATGAATTCCCTGGAGATGGTGCAGGAAAATCTCCGTATCGCCTCAGATGCGCAGGCAGGGCAGTTTACGGAGGAGGATTTTGCCCTGATCGCGGCGGTGAAAGAGGAGATCAACCGGAACATGAAGGTGGGCTGTACGGGCTGCGGCTACTGTATGCCTTGTCCGCAGAAGGTGGACATCCCGATGACGTTCCACTGCTATAACCTCCGCTACACGGAAGGAAAGAAGTCGGGGCTCTGGGAGTATGTGCAGTCGACTGCAATGCGCCACGAGACATCCAGCGCTTCCCAGTGCGTCCGCTGCGGAAAATGTGAGAAACACTGCCCGCAGGGTCTTCCAATCCGGGAGAAGCTGCAGGAGGCGGCGAAAGAACTGGAAACGCCAACTTATAAATTCATGCGATGGGCGGTGCGGACATTCCGGATTTATTAAAACTGCAGAATTGCTGTCCCCGCTTTTCCGATGATTTTCGGACATTTTATGCAGACAATGAGATGCAGGCCATGTTTGTCAGAAAACGCTGTGACCCGCCATGAAATGAATGAAAAAATTGTCCGGAAATCATCCTGGATTCGATAGAAACCAGGATGAAGTTACTGTTCACACGTCGGCTTGAAAGGAAGGAACCGATGGGG
>CANQAR010000088.1 GCA_947588845.1 uncultured Lachnospiraceae bacterium | reverse complement strand
TGCGTCAGGCGTTTTTCTCCCAGTTCCTTCAATTTATCGCCGCCGATAGAGATATCGCCGGAATCGGCGCTGTCTATTCCGCCGATGATGTTCAGCAGTGTGGATTTACCCGAACCGGAAGGACCGAGAAGCACGCAGAATTCTCCCTTTGCCACAGAGAAGCTGAGTCCCCGAAGCACCTCCTGTTTGGTATCTCCGCTGCCAAAGGATTTTGTGAGGTCAACGATCTCTAAAAAATTTTCACCTTGCTCTGACATATGTAGAACCATTCCTTTCTTATCTGTGAAACAGCGAAAAACCTTTTCTAACCCTTGCAAATTACTTTGCATATTTCATTATGTGCTGACTTTCCTTCCGGGAAGAAAGAGACCATCGGATAACAATGGCACATTCCTTTCCCAACATTCAATGTATAATTGACATGATTCTCCTTACATGCATTTATAAAGTTTTCAGCGCACGCATATAAGATCTCATCACTTCCATACCAAAAATGAATCTCCGGTAAGCCATTGAAATCTCCAAGTGTGCCGGACAGCATATATTCGGGAACATCTTCCCCATGCTGCATGATCGTTCGCACATTCTCCATAAAAGCCGAATCTACCATAATGTCTTTTGCGTTCAGTTCTTTCATTTTTTTGAGTTGTGCCTCGCTGTCGGGACAACATCCCGGTGAACAAGCTATAATTCTATGCGGCATAGGCAACGGGTGTTCTAAGGTGTTGTTATATAGGCAGATGCCGATAGCTAAAGCTGCGCCGGAGGAAAATCCGAGTAATGTAGTATTATCTGCACCGTAAACTTCAACCATTTTTCGATAAGTCTCAAATACCATTTGATAGGTTTCCGAGATACTGTTCTGCGTACAAAGCGGGTAGTATGGAAACCATACATCCATATTGCAGTCCGCGCCATATTGTCCGGCACAGCTTACATCGCCTTCATCCGGGCCGATGATCATTCCGCCTCCGAAGAAAAATAGAATTGCTTTTCCCGACCTTTGCGGTTCTCTTTGGATAGATAAACAATGGTATTTCCCGTCCATGACAGGAATATCACCGTAAATATATTTGTGATTTTTCGGGATTTTGAAATGGCGATTTTTATTCAAATGTTCCGCTTTTTCGATAAGTTTATCAACTGGCAGCTGGAACATTTTTTTGAAGCCCACTATCCGAAGTACACTTTTAGCTATATTATATTGAATACTCATATGCCTCTATTTCCCGTCAAACAAAAATTGCTTAATCTTTTTCGTCACTTGTCAGAAGAATATACAATCCATAACCGAAAATAACAAGGAATATAACCGATGGAATCAATACTCCATTCTCTAAAATACTTGTTATCATTCTTCCCAGCGGTGTTACCCATTCGGTTGACGGACTTTGCATTGCCACCATTATCATTCCTACAATACCAACAACACCACTTAATGTTAAAAAGCCGCCTTTTATAATTCTGTTCATAATCATTATCCTTTCGCATCAAATTCGCTTTATCGAACAGTCTCTCATTCGATATTTCATATTACCGCATCCATTTTGACATCAGCGAAACGCTCCTGTCAGATCAGCCAGCCAATGCCGGCCGCGACAAGGCCGGCAAGCGGGCACATAAACAGCGGCCAGCAGAGCAAGTCCGTCCAGTATGATCCTCATCCAATTCATCTCACCAGACCTCTTTCCAGAACGCAAGCGTTTTCTCAAAGGCGTCCATGTCGCTCTCCCAGCACTTCTCCGGGTATTTCCGCTCTACCCGGAACATGACCGTAGACCGCGACTTCACCGGGACCAGCATATGACTGGCGTATTGGTAGCTGACGCACTTACAGGGGTAGGCAAAATTCTTCTCTTTCAACCGCACCCTGATTTTCTCTGCCGACAGCTCGGAGGGCCACATGACGTCGTACTCCGGGTAGAGCAGCAGCACCGGGCCGTTGATGTTTTCCACCTTGATCTGTGCTTCCTCCGGAGCACCCCGCACCGCGTCCTCATAGCAGGAGCGCAGACAGACGCTCCGTTCCCGCAGGCTGTCCCGGAGAATGGCGGCCTTGGAGAGCTTCAGCCGGGCCCAGGGCAGATCTTTCCCACGCCAGCTAAAGGCAGAACACTCCAGCGCCTGTATGCTTTTTTTCTTGATAAAGCCCTGCCCGCAGATGTTCGTCGGGCACACCGCCGTCACGCAGGAGATCAGTTCCGGCATCAGGCTGCCGGCCAGTAGCGCCAGTTCCGCGCCCATGGAGATCCCCCACAGACCAACCTTTTCAAAGCCCTGCCCGCGCAGCCACAGCGCGGCCTTTTCCACCGACTCCACCGGGACCTTTTCAAAGTCACCAGGCAGACCGGGTTCGTTCCAATACGCCAGCGCAAGGATGGTCATCCCGCGCTTCACATACTGCTCCGCAACCAGCTTCGTGAGATTGTAAATTCCATCGCTGCCGCCAAATATAATGACGGCCTTGCCAGGGTATCCGTCCTGCTCCGGCTGATACAGCGCACCGATAAAACCGTCCTTTTCCAAGGTAAACTCTGTCTCCGGCATCAGGGTCAGCTGCTCCTGTGCCCGTTCCGCATTTGTTTTCATTGCCAATCATCTATCCCTTCATTTGAAATTGCACATAAGTTAGTATTATCTAACCATCAGTCCTAAAGAAAACCGCTGCGCTGAGCGGCATTTCTATTGTTTATTATAGGAATTTTTATTGTTTTGTCAAGAACTTGAGAGTTAAACGTTTTCAATAAATTCATTACTCCTCAATCTTTTCCTTTATTTTTCGTATTTCATTTTTCACTGTCTTACTGAAATCATAAGGCGAAGCACCATTCCTGTCCGCATCCATAACTTCTGCGTTATAATGCACAAATCCGAGGAATTCATCTTCTGGAATCTTTTCACGGATAAATTGTTCATCCGCTGTATTTCTCACCTTATTAGCTATCACTCTGACTTTGGTCACACCAAGATCCTTTGCCAGACGTTTTACATTCTTGTATGTCTGTACACTCCTTGCTCCAGGCTCGATCACTACAATAAACTGATCAACCCCCTGTGTAGTCGCCCTCCCGAAATGCTCCAGACCGGCCTCCATATCCAGGATCGCGACATCTTTTCTGTGCAGCACAAGATTGTTGATGATCCTTCTTAAAATAGCATTTTCCGGACAAACGCAGCCGCCGCCAGCCGTTTCTATCGTTCCCAACAGCAGAAGTTTTACTCCCTTATGCTCTTTTCCGTAAGCATCCGGTATATCATCCACTTTAGGATTTAATGTATAAAATGTATTATCCTTATTGGCACCGGTTCTTTCCTCAATCAGCTTTCTCAAAGTTGTAATTGGAACAATTTCCTCCAGCAGTTTCTCCGGGAATCCAAGAGCAAGCCCCAGATTAGCATCCGGATCCGCATCTACAGCGATCACTTTTTGTCCTTCATCTGCATAAAGTCTTGCAAGCATCGCCGCAATCGTGGTCTTTCCAACACCACCTTTTCCAGTTATTGCAATCTTCATCTTCTCATCTCCATCCTTCTATGATCCTTATAATCTTTATTTTTCAGTGACCAGACAGAAACCCGCATACCCGTTCCCTTATCCTGAAGACAGAGAAATTCTCCTTTTTCAACTTAATTTTTAAACATTACTTTTTCGTACTCTTTCATATAGTCTAATATAACATCCACTACATATGCCACATCCTCTGGAGAAAATCCCAGCTCACTGTTTATCATCTCAGGATTCCTGTTCTGGTACTGATGCGGATAATGTCCATAGGGCTGTTCCACCAGATTATTTTTGTTATACTGCTCTTTCAAAACACTTCTCCTTTACCTTAACAGTTTTTCGGCCAGTTCTTCCACTTCCGGCGCTCTCTCCGTAAGCTCCTGCCCACGCAGACCCGCTTTCGATATCTTCTGCGATAATGGAATACAGGCCGCCACTGCATCCCGGTCCGCAATCTCTTCCAGCATAAGGTCCCTGTTTTCCTCTGTCACTTTATTCAGCACATAATAGACCGGCTTTCCGATACTTTCTGCCAGATCCTTGATCTTTTTAGAGAGCCGCAGAGATTCATAGGACGGATCAACTATCATGACGACCTTGTCCACACCGTTGTCCGTTCCTCTTCCGAAATGCTCCACGCCCGCCTCCATATCCAGAAGCGCAGTCTCATCCTCTCCCAACTGCAGATGGGTGATAAACTGCTCGATAATACTGTTCATCGTGCAGGCACAGCCTTCATTTGCCTTTCTTATTTTGCCGCCGGACATCAGCATAATGCCGTCCTTCTTTTCAACGTATTCCTCCGGAATATCGTCCAGCGTCCAGGTTTCCGAGAAGAATTTCTTCGCAAAGGCAGAAAGTTTTATCTGTTCCAGAATGCCGCTCGTCATCATCGTCTTGAAAGCTTTATCCTTACCGCCGAAATATTCCGTAAAGTCTCTCGGAAGTTCCACTCCCAGCTGACGGTGCAGCCCATAGTTTGATTCATCCGAATCAATAATCAGCACCTTCTGCCCTTTTTGGGCAAGTTCCTTTCCCAAAAGCGTTGTCACCGTACTTTTTCCACATCCACCTTTTCCGCATATCGTTATCTTCATTTTTGTCTCCGCCTTTCTCTCATTTTTATTCCCGCAGGCAATGGATCAGGCAGCCAATGCCTGCATGGATATTTGTCAAATACCGAGAGGATCAAATGTCCCGCTAGGGCGAACACAATCTGAACTCTCATGTCCGCGCTGCGCGATATTTGACTTTATAGCTTTCTGCTGTTATTTCTCTATAATCCCAGTTTCTGCGCAATATCGCATAGCGCACGGCGTACCGGAGAGTCTTTGGGCAGCTGGATGATCGGCTTTCCGTCGCAGTCATACCGGTACACATTCGGATCATGAGGCACCACACCCAGAAGATTTAATCCCTGTTTATTGATCTCCGCCATCGTCCCTTCATCCAGTTCTCCTTCCGGCGCACGGTTCACGATCAGGCCCACTTTTTTCGGTTTGAAATTCAGTTCCTTCATCAAAACCGCGATCCTGCCTGCCGCCTGTACGCCCCGCCTGGAGCAGTCGCTCACCAGTATAGCCGTCTCCATGGTCGGGATCAGGCCTCGGCTGATATGCTCCATGCCGGCCTCGTTGTCTACCACCACATAAGGATACTGGCTCTGCAGCTTCTGGATCTGTGTCTGGACCAGTCCATTGACAAAGCAGTAGCAGCCCTGCCCCTGCGTCCGTCCCATTACCATCAGGTCGTAATCGTCCTGCTCCGCAACCGCATCCGCCAGCCGCATTTCCAGATATGCCTGTTTGGTCATCCCTGACGGGATCTGATAGCGGTTATCCACGCCTGCGCGCTCGATCTCCTCGCGCAGCTCGCCCAAAGTAACCTCCACGTCCACGCCAAGCACTTCATTCAGATTCGAATTTGCGTCCGCGTCTACCGCCAGCACCGGCTTTTTTCCGCTTTCACATAAATACTGAATCAACAGTCCGCACAGTGTCGTTTTTCCTACGCCGCCTTTTCCGGCGACCGCTATAATATGGCCCATTCTGATTTCTCCTTTGATTTATTTTTTTCCTATACCGTACTCCCTTTTACTCCCTGTCGTTTTCCCTATTCTTCTGACAGAACAGTCCCTTCCGGCATCACATAGCCGCAGGCTTCGCACTCACTATCTTCCACTGTTATCCCATCTTTGAGAAAAACTTCAATTCCTCCCGGTTCATGGCAGTTTGGACACTCAATCTCCACGATCTGTTTCTGGTTTCTTATGTCCTGGCAGTTCGCAAATTCAATATTTCCCATTTTTTATTCCCTCCTGATACAGTCTGTTTTTTTCTGAACATGCTGTTGATTTTTTAGTTCAATCCCATTATAATAAACTCATTGGAAAGTTCAATCGTCAATTATCTGACTTTGACACGTTACTGAACAGAAACGGAAAATTGTTGAGAAAATACAGCGAAAGGAATGGATAGAAACATGGAAGAAAAACGAAAAGACGACCGGCGCAGCAGATATACCCGCCAGACGATCAAAGATATTCTTCTCGAA
Source organism: uncultured Lachnospiraceae bacterium (assembly GCA_947588845.1). Lineage (GTDB taxonomy): Bacteria > Bacillota > Clostridia > Lachnospirales > Lachnospiraceae > Choladousia. The sequence continues at coordinate 15,062 of CANQAR010000088.1, read as the reverse complement.
GAGCTGAAAACAAAGTCTTATAACAAAATTACAGTGACGGAAATCTGTAAAAAGGCGGAAATGAACCGCGGCACTTTCTATCTTCATTACTACGATATTGACGATGTACTGAACGATATCTTTGAAGATTTTCTTTCCGATGCTTCAAGTGTTCTGGAGCATGTACTATGCCCGAATAAACAGAACTGCACCTATCCGTTCTGCGAAAAAATACAGTCCTCTCCCCGGTATCAGGTACTCTTTTCCGATGATGTTGTTTCCGCCCGGATGCTGGAGAAATTCTCTGATACGGGCAGGGAAAGCTTCATCACGCACCTGATGCAGAAAAGCCTCCTGACCTTTGAGCAGGCGGAGGCTGTTTTCTGGTTTCAGATGAACGGCTGTCTTGCGATCAACCGGATCATGCTGAAAAACAAATGTACGGACTGGAGCCGGATTCAGCAGACCATCGACCAGTTTATCAGGGCCGGTCTGGAAACCTTTTTGATTCACGATCAGAGGGAAGAATCCTGCAATGATCAATGGAAAAAATGATTATTATCCTTCTACCATTTCTCCGTTTTGAGGCACATATACCTGGGTAAGCCCGTGTGTCTGCACAAAAAATCTTACATCATCACTGGATAGCAAGGCATGATTCACGCTGTCTAAATGTGTTGCGATTACATGAGCCTTTGGCGCCTGCCTGCAAACCGTTTCAACATCTGAAAGATTCATAATGAGCCGTCCGTGAGGCATTGTCGCCTCGCAGCAATTTACTGCGACCACATCGGGCTTGTATTTTTTCAGCGTTTCCTCGACCGTGCTGCAATACACTGTGTCCCCGGCAATGTACAGCCTCTTGCTTTCTCCGCTCAGGATGTATCCGCTGCCGATTCCCATCCTTTTCACAAGTTTTTCGTTATCCCCATGAACGGCAGGCACCTTCGTAATGGTAACGGAGCCGATGTTTAACGTATCTCCGGCAAAGGCCAAAACATTTTCAAAACCCATAGAATTTGCCTCTTGTCGGTCTTTCTCGTTTTGAACGATGATCCTCATCCTTTTGGGCAGATAATCCGGCGTGAAATGATCCGGATGAATATGTGTTACAAGACAGAAATTTACCCCGTCCAGGATTTCATCCGGCGTCAGCGGCAGAGCGTTCAGCGGGCTGCGGACGCCTCTCATCTCCGCCCTTACTGCGGATGCGGAAAATCCCATTCCCTGATCTTGCAGCCACGGGTCGAGAAGAATCGTCTGATCGCCATATTCTATTTTGAGTGTTGCATTTCGTATCTGCTGAATCTTCATGATAATACCTCCGTAAACATATAATTTGCTTGTACTGTGTCAGCAGCTATTTTCATAAATGTTTTCTGTATGCGTTAGGAAGTACAGAAAACTGATTCTTAAATGCTGTCGCAAATTTACTCTGACTTTCATATCCAACTGCCGCCGCAACCTCGGCAATGCTCATACTTGTTTCGCGCAGCAATTTGGCAGCCTGCTCCATTCGATGCTTTTTCATGTGCGCTGCGAGGGAGGTTCCGTACACGGCCTTAAACGCGGCTTTCAATGTGGTGGGATTGATAAGGTACTGTCTGGAAAGCTCCTCGATCGTGATTCTCTGTTCCATATTTTGGAGAAATCAATCATGGATTTGGCGGATTATTTCAATTTGTTCCGGCAGGTATTCTGCAAGGTGATTTTTCTCCGTCATCTCTATCTGCGCAAGATATAAAAACAACTCCAAAGTCTTTATGCGCTGGTAGGGAAGTTCCAGTTCTTTGGGCTGTCCGTAATAGCCGGAAAAAATGCTTTCAGATCGTTCATTCCCGGCGAAAAAAGCAATCCCGCTCCCTCTGCAAAACTTATCATACAGCAAACCGTTAAAGACTTTCGTTTCGGCAAGCAATTCGGGCGGGTGAACCGATACTTTCTGCAAATCAACAGAAATCATGAAACCCTGATATTGACTGTTCGGGAAAACAAATGCGGAATCTGTACAGACATCAAGCGTATGCACAGAGAAATCTCCCGGATTTAAGAAAACACTTCTTCCGTGATTTGTGTTCCATATGATCTGTCCGGCATGACAATAATTGATCTGCATAATATGCCCCATAGCTTCATGCTTGTGTGAAAAAGCCTCTGCGGCAATATCCACATAAGATAATTCGATTCCGTCATAGAGCAAAACGTACTTTCCTGTTCTTTCGGAATTTTCTTCAAAGCTGAATATCATAAAAGCTTCCTCACAATTCCGGGCAGGCAATTTGCATGACCTGCTCAATCATTTGATGCAGCAATCGACTCTGTGGTGTATTTGCCGCCCGATAATACATCTCTCTTCCATCCCTTCGACAGACGATCAGACCGCTGTTTTTCAGTGGCCGGAGATGGTGAGACACGGCAGGACTTGACATTTCCAGCATGGCCGAAATATTGATGACGCATTCCTCGCAATGGCAGAGAAGCCAAAAAATACGGATTCTGGTAGTGTCGCCAAGCTGCTTAAATATATCTGCGACGGTCTGAAAATTGCTTACTCGACTGAGTTGTTCCTGCATCATGGCAGTTTCCTTTTCTTCTCCATGATGATGCGGTAATTCTACATAATTCATAGCACGTTCCCTTTCCTTTTGAATTTTCGCCCAAATGGAAATACTTTTCGCCCGTTCAGAAGATTGCATACCGAATGTGTTGACATCCGTCTCTGCTCATATTATACTTCAGCCACGATGATTAAACAAGTACTTAATCATAAAATCCAAATTTTTTAGGAGGACCCTTCAATGAAAAAGACTTACAAAATCGAAGTAGACTGTGCCAACTGTGCGAACCTCATGGAGGATGCGGCCCGCAAAACTGACGGTGTTGCCACTGCTACTGTGAACTTCATGACCCAGAAAATGATCGTCGAATTTGCGGACGGTCACGATCCCAAAAAAGTTATGCAGGATGTGCTGAAGGCGTGCAAAAAGGTGGAGCCGGATTGCGAAATTGAACTCTAAAAAAAATTGAATCCGGATTATGACGGACGGCACCCTGAAAAACACAAGGACAGTTTCAGGATGCCGTTCATTATTGCAGAACAATTAAGCACATTTTGAAAGGAGCTTTATTATGCAGGAGCTGATTGTAAATATTTTGCTCGGTATCGTTATTATAACGGCCGCGGCACTGTTGATTATTATTGGCAGCCGTAAAAATGGAATGACAAAAAAACAGAAGAAAATGATGATCCGCATTCTGGTCACGTCATCCATCCTTTTAGGACTTCAATTTATCTCAGCAGAGGATTTCAATTCCTTTGACAAGTATTTATTCCCATCGTCGGGAAACTGGATTCGCTTTGCCTGCTATCTGCTTGACTATTTCATTATCGGCTATGACATTCTGAAAAAGGCCGCAAAGGGCATCCGGAACAGGCAGGTATTTGACGAAAACTTTTTGATGGCGGTAGCAACGATCGGTGCTATGGCTTTGGCTGTTTACGAAAATGGAGACTATCTGGAAGCGATTGCCGTTATGCTGTTTTATCAGATTGGCGAATGGTTCCAGGGATATGCCGTGGGTAAGAGCCGCCGCAACATAAGCAACCTGATGGATATCCGCCCGGATTATGCAAATGTTGAACGGAACGGCAGACTGGAACAAGTTGACCCTGATGAAGTTGGGATCGGAAGTGTGATTGTTGTCCAGCCGGGTGAAAAGGTTCCGATTGACGGAATCATTGTAGAAGGCAGTTCCAGCCTGAATACAAGCGCCCTGACCGGAGAAAGCCTTCCAAGAGAAGCAAATGTGGGAGACGAAGTAATCAGCGGATGTATCTCTATGACGGGTGTGTTGAAAATACAGACTACAAAAGAATTTGGGGAATCTACTGTTTCTAAGATTTTGGACTTGGTTGAAAACGCAAGCTCCCGCAAGTCCAAATCCGAAGATTTCATCTCGAAATTTGCAAAGGTCTATACCCCTGCTGTCTGCTACAGTGCATTAGCATTGGCACTTCTGCCGCCGCTTGTCCGTATGCTTTTTATGGGGCTTGCCGCAGATTGGGGCGTGTGGATTTACCGGGCGCTTACATTCCTTGTTATCAGTTGCCCCTGCGCGTTGGTTATCAGCATTCCTTTGAGCTTTTTTGCGGGCATTGGAGGAGCAAGCCAGCAAGGTGTGCTTGTAAAGGGTTCCAATTATCTTGAGATCCTTTCCAAGACGAAAGTGGTTGTTTTTGATAAAACCGGTACTCTGACGCAGGGTGTCTTTGAGGTAAACGGAATCCACCATAATGAGATAGCGGATGCGCAGCTCATTGAATATGCGGCATTAGCTGAAAGCGCATCCTCACATCCAATCAGCAAGAGCTTACTACGTGCCTACGGCAAGGAACCTGACCGCAGCCGTGTCAGTGATATTCAGGAAATCAGCGGCAACGGTATTATCGCCAAAGTAGACGGCATAGAAATTGCGGCTGGCAACGATAAGCTGATGACACACCTGAACATCCCTTATATTAATTGCCACCAAACCGGCACAATCATTCACATGGCCATCAATGGCACCTATGCCGGTCATATCGTAATCTCTGACATAGTAAAACCTCATTCACAAGCAGCTATCGCCGCATTGAAAGCGTCAGGTGTGGAAAAGACGGTAATGCTGACTGGAGACGCCAAAAAGGTAGCAAATCAGGTAGCTTCCTCGCTTGGTATTGACGAAGTCTACAGTGAACTGCTCCCGGCTGACAAGGTTGAAAAGGTAGAAGAACTGCTGCGCATGAAACTGGGTAAAGCGAAGCTTGCATTCGTCGGTGATGGTATCAATGACGCCCCTGTTCTTTCAAGAGCGGATATAGGCGTTGCCATGGGCGCTATGGGTTCGGATGCAGCGATTGAAGCAGCCGATATTGTCTTAATGGATGACGACCCGATGAAAATATCCAAAGCAATCCGTATTTCCCGTAAATGCCTTCGTATCGTTTATCAAAATATTGTGTTTGCATTGGTCGTTAAATTTGCCTGCCTGATTTTGGGCGCGTTTGGTATTGCCAATATGTATCTGGCAATTTTCGCAGACGTAGGTGTTATGATCCTTGCGGTACTCAATGCAATCCGCTGCCTGTTTGTGAAAAATCTGTGAGAATGGAGGGGCCTTTGCAAAAATACAAAGTCAGCGATTTTTCAGAAGAATCACAAGAGAATAATCTATAGGATATTGTTGGATTGAGAATTTATATCTTGACAATTAGTACGGGTTCGGACTATAATAAAAAAGTCCGAACCCGTACTAATTTGAGGAGGTAAAAATGAACAATAATATAAACGCATGGAAAGAACTGCAGCGGTACTATGCTTTGTGGAAAAATGGCTCTGCGTTGTATGAAGAATGGTCAAAAGAACATGGCTTATCTTCCAATGGAGTGTACGTGTTATATGCTTTTTATGAGGGTGATGGAACGTGTACACAGAAAATGATCAGCAAGAACTGGTGTATTCCAAAACAGACGGTAAATACGATACTGAAAGATTTTCAAAGAAAAGGCTATGTGGAAATGATTTCCATGCCGGAAGATAAACGCAATAAACTCGTTCGTCTCACAGAAACAGGGAAGATATTGGCAGATGATATTATAGGAAAACTACAGAAAAAAGAAATCTATGTTATTGAAAAGATGGGCCTGGATAATATTAAAAATATGAACGATAATATGGAACTTTTTGTCAGACTTTTTGGAGAAGGAGATCTTGACGAAAATGAATCATAAAGCAGATTTTTTCAAATATGTCATTCCGTCTGTCATTGCTTTTACACTGGCAGGAATATACGCAATTGTTGATGGCTATTTTGTTGGGAATACAATCGGTGATGCCGGACTTTCTGCAATTAATATTGCCTATCCAGTCGTTGCTGTTCTTCAGGCACTTGGAACAGGAATTGGTATGGGCGGCGCGGTATATTATTCCATTCACATGGCAGAAAAAAAGGAAGAATTAGCAAAAGAATATGTTGCCGTAAGTTGGTGGCTTTTAATCCTGATTAGCATAATCTCTACGATTGCTATATATGTTTTTGCATCAGATATGCTGAAATTATTAGGTGCAGAAGGAGATATATTAGCCAATGCATCGGATTATATAAAAATTATCTCGATTGGCGCCATTTTACAGATCCTTGGTACCGGATTGATTCCAATTATGCGCAATTATGGCGGTTCTTTCTGGTCAATGTTTGCCATGATGGGTGGGTTTGTCACAAACATCATTCTTGATTTTGTATTAGTCTGGATTTATGGAATGGGAATGAAAGGAGCTGCAGCTGCAACAATTACAGGCCAGGGCGTGACTGCTGCAATCGCAATCATATATGAATTGTGTCGGAAAAAGTTTTATGTAAAGTTATCCTTGAAATATATGAAACAAATATGTGGTTCTATTTTCAAAGTAGGGCTTGCACCATTTGGACTTGCCCTGACACCGAATATTTCACTGGTATTCATAAATCGTTTTTCTGCATTTTATGAAGGGGAAAAAGCGATAGCCACATATGCCTGCATTTCATATATCATATGGATTATTTATCTTATATTACAGGGAGTTGGAGATGGCAGTCAGCCATTAATGAGCTGCTATTATGGGGAAAAAGATACAAAAAGCCTGAAAGATATTCAGAAAATGGCATATACTATAGCAGTGATTCTTGCAATAATTGGCGGAATCATTATGTATGCAGGCAGAACAAAAATAGGAATATTGTTTGGCGCATCAGCAGCTGTAAACAATGAAATAGCAAAAATTGTGCCGATCTTTTTGGTTTCTTTGCCATTTGTGTCAATTACACGAATATCTACAGCGTGCTTTTATGCAACAGAAAAAAGTGTACTATCCTATATACTGACATTCATTGAACCGATTCTAATGTTAGTGTTTATGCTGATTTTGCCTCCGCTATTTGGAGGTCAGATCATGGTCTGGTGGAGTACGGTTTTTGCACGAATTATAGCGGCAGTTTTGGCGTTGATATTAACAAGATGCCTTTCCTGATCCTTCGTGTATCCGAGAAAACGGTTATGGTCTACCTGTACCTCCCCATTCTGATACCGGTACTGCAGCCCCAGCCTTTTTGTTTTTTCAGCACCAGCACGGCCTCTATAATGACGATGTACAGATACGACTGCTCAAATACATCTGCCGGCGTCAGCAAAAGCCGCATGGCGGGCTTCAGAAACAGGGCGGAGGCCACTGTCATCAGTGTGCCGATGCCCAGGTTTAACTTGATCATGGTATACAAGGCTGTATACCTGCTGAAAAATGTTGCCGATAAAAAGCGGCACTGCGGTAATATCACCTCCGAGAACCTCATGTACTTTTGCAGGATAGAATTTCAATTCCTCCTCGGTAATGCCCTCTGCACTCATTTTTAAGTCAGCACAGCCGACAGAGACGATCAGGTTATCCAGAGCATTGATAAAATCCTGTCCGGAAGTGGAATTTTCTATTCCCATTGCCTTCGCCATCCTGATCATTGGCTCCTCAGCGGCCTTACGGTCGGCGAAGAAGCCGTAATAGGCATGGGCAATTTCAATCAGCCCGGCTCCATGTTTCATTTTTTCCTTAACCCGCAGACAGATCAGTTCTCGCAGAACGTGATTTATCTGACATTTGACGGGGAACATCCGTTCCGAAAACTTCTGAAACTGATGATCCTCGAATACGCGGACGAAAGAAGACACACAGGCTGTTTTGAAGCCAATGACCCTTGCGCTTCTGATGCACGTTATGTGTTCTTTCAAAAAATCCAGCACGATATTAAGAACCGTATCATTATTCCAGCCAATGAACCCATGATTCCCGTCTACAATACGGTAATATTCCACTTCTTTTCCCAGCTTTTTCATAGTTTCGTACAGCAGTGTACTCTGGGAGGCAGGGACCAGCATATCCCGGCTGCCATTGATGATCAGAGTGGGCGGCGTCGGCTTATCTTCAGACAGATAATTCATCGGAATTGTCTTATCAGACTCTTCCATTTCCTCCAATACATTCTTTATGCCGATCTCATATCCTTCCGGGCTTTTGGGATCCCAGTGGTTCTGGGAACTCGGCCAGTAGTTCATCAGTGAGAATACGGTAGGACCATAACAATCCACGATACAGCTGACCTTACAGGACACATCGTTATATACGCCGTCATCCAGCACGCCGTCTCCCGTGAACCCAGTCATAAGAGCCGTATGTCCTCCTGAGAAGTCTCCGGCAACGGCAATATGCTCCGGATCTACATGAAATAATTCCGCATTTTTACGCACAAAACGGATTGCCGACTTTACATCCTGCGCCTGGGCCGGAAACGGAGCCGTCTCTGAAGGACGATACTGAGCGATCGCCACGACATAACCGCTGGAAGCCAGACGGATATGGCGGATCAGATGATTGCAAAGCCATTCCTCATGAAAAGCGGAACCCTGACTGTACACAACGCACGGCCATGTACAGGTTTCATCAGGATCATCTTTCACCGGGACCAGAGCGATCAGCTCCAACTGACGACGCGATTTACATTTATAAACAGTACGACGGATATCAACATTGTAGCCCCACTCGTCCTTGAGACCCGTCAGAAGATGCGCTCCTTCCGGCACATACTCCTCGTGAGGAAACTGTGCCGGATCCGAAACCGGAACAGGATCCTGCAGTTTTCGTTCAGCCATATAGTGTCGCGGATCAAATACCTGTGACATATGCAGACCTCCTTTTATTCCGCTGCAGTAAACACAGCGGTTATATCGCCGCTTCCAAGCGCCTTTTTCCAGTTTGTAAGATCGTCAACTTTCCCGATCCGGGTATAGCTCCATGAATTGGAGCCGTAAAAGATGACGATCTGATTTCCGCTGTACAGGACAATATCGCCCTCATTCGTGGTAGTCTGATGGTTGTCAGTTGTAAGTCCTTTTCCAAGCGGCCCCACCTTTTCAAAGCCGGAATAGTCACTCATTTCAATGGTTACGGGACCTTCCTTCATCATTTCAACAAATTCGTTTACCGCCTGATTCTGCTCCAAAGTGGCTGTAAAAGTGTAATCGCCAATCTGTACATTCATTTTCATTTCGGTTTCAGCCTCCTGTGTATTGTTATTTTCACTCGTACCGGTATTGCTGCTTTCGCTCGCACTGGTATTGTTGTTTTCACTTGTATCAATATTTCTGTTTTCCTGCGCGTTACACGCGGAAATCATCAGCATGCAAATCGCAATCAAAGCGATTAACCAATGTCTTTTCATTATGCTCCTCCAATTCAGCCTGCAATTGCCTTTTTACATTCCCTGTCAAATACCTGCGGTCAGCTTCGATGACGATCTTTTGAGAAACCGGGCCAGCATCCATATTCCCGTAACAAGAGCCACTGTTTCAGAAATCAGTGTTGCCCACAAAATGTTTTCCGTACCCACTAATTTTCTAAGCAAAAACAGCAAAAGAATATCCAGACTTCCTTTGTGCAGGATGGACAGGACAAATGGCTGTTCTCCGCACCCCATGGCTTGAAACACCGCAATGATAAGAAATGTCAAAGAATAAATCGGAATCGCCATGCATAATACCCGTAAGAATTCTGAACCAAAGCCTACGGTGACAGGCTCCCGTATGAAAATGGAAACCAGCTGCCGCGCAAACAAAAGGGAAACGATCATACTTGTGACAGAAACCGCTTCCGAAACCGCCGTGCAGATCCCAACTGCAGACCACATTCTCCGCCTTCTGCCGGAAGCATAACAGTATGCCGCAAGCGGCAGGATTCCCTGCGTAATTCCCTGATTGACCGCATAGGCCAGCTGATCAATCTTCCTGACAATGCCAAGCCCTGCTACCGCTTCGCTTCCCAAAGATGAGATCATGGAGTTCAGGAAGCAGTTGGAAAGCATTGCCAGTGCGATCATGCAAAAACTTGGAATCCCTCCTCTTACTATTTCAACAAGTATTTTCCCGGTTCCGCTCTCCGATTTCGGTCTGTCACCCAATACCTTATTTATGCGGAATGATATCACATAATAGACAAGCGCGATACTATTGGAAAGAGCTGTCGCAATAGCTGCCCCTGTAACCTCATTTCCGGGAGGAAGCAGGACAAACATGAAAAGCGGATCAAAACCAATGTTCAGCAACGCACCCATGATCATTCCCATACTCGCCTGTTTAGGATATCCCATTGAGCGGATTAAGTGCCCGCATACGGGGGATACTACAGTTGGAATTCCACCGACAATGATTGTCCAAAGTACATAATTTTCAGCGTAATCGATTGTTCCCGCATCGCCGCCAATCAAAAGCAGCAGCGGTTTTCTGCAGACTGTCATGAAAATCGCATAACAGACCGCGATTACAAATGCTCCGATAAGGGAAAGCCTTAATACCCTGCCTGCCCTCTGTTCATTTTTCATGCCTAAAGCACGGGCGGCTGCGGCTGCTCCTCCAATCCCAAACAGATTGCTGAGAGCCGAGAGAAGAGAATAAACCGGAAGGCACAGGGATATTGCCGCAACCGCGTTTGCATTTTCAGTCAGTCCTACATACAATGTGTCTGCCAGATTATAAATGACAATGATGATCTGGCTAATAATAGTGGGAAGAATCATTGAAAGCACTGCCCTTCCGATTGGCTTTTTCGCAAATAATTCCTCCTCATCTGCTGTTCTGCTCATAACTTTTTCCTTTTCTATATGGCAAACTTAATCGATCATTTTTGTGATTGAGAAATAAACCTCAACTCCCCATATATCGTCACGGTTTGCTTCATGGTCTGCGATCACCGTTTCGGTGAGATCATCCGTTTCGGTAAAGTATCCCACAGGTGTTGCAGTAATATCTGCTCCGTCAACATCCTTAAAATACAGCCGAAGCTGTCCGCCTGACAGCAGGTAAATTTCACCGGCTTTGATATCAGTTACTGAAATATCATCATCCTGCGTGTAGGTTCCTCTTATGGAGTGCGTCACAAAGCCCTGCTCTTCATCATAGTCGTAAGCTGGGAACAACATGGGACTGCCCGACAAATACCCAAGCATGGTATTCACTGCGGCATTGTTGTACATATCCACCGTGTAAGTCTTTCCGCCGCTCTGTCCGATACTGACCTGAACGGCGCCTTCCAGCATTTCTGTGTCAGATATTTCCGCATCGGATACGTCTGCGGAATCGCCTTCCGCTGCCTCACTGCTGTCGCTCGATGTGCCGCCATCCGATACGCTGCCGCCCGATGTACTGCCAGGACTGATCACATCTTCAGGCGGCGGTCCGGGATCTTCTGTTTTTGAACCGCACCCGGAAAGGACCGCCGCAAAAACCATAAGCAGCGCCATCAGTAAAACTCTTGTCTTCTTCATGTTCATCTCTCCTTTATTCGTAACTATAGTTCCTTTTATTCTTCATATTTTGAAATCAGATTTGTGATGCTTACCCGTTTCAGCTTCGATGAAAATGCCAGCGCAAATCCAAAGAACAAAAGCGGGAGAACAGCCAGAGGAACGAGCGTTCCCAATATACTGAAACCGCTGTGAAACTCCCCGATGCCGAAGCTCTGTACGATTTTCGCGATCACAGAATCAGCAAATACCTCCGATATGATGACGCCTGCTGCCGTTCCCAGCAAAACGACAAGGAAAAACCGCAGTGCAAAGGAGAGCCGGAGCCGCAGATGAGAAAGTCCCATACTTTTGTAAACCGCCATTTTTTCGGTCTCTGTCTGCATGAGTTTATTGGCCGCAAGCCACACAGCGATCAGAATAAAAACGGCAGCGATCAGATAGATCAACGCGATCAGCATGTGCATCGTGGAAACAATGCCGTCAAGACCCGACCAGCTGTTGGTATGGACATCGACGCCCCGGTAATGTTCCTGCAGATACTTCATGGCATAATCCCTCACACCGCCGTTTTCGAGAATATAGTGATGGCACCAGATATATCCGCTCACATCTCCGATTTTCGCGTATCCTTCAAGGCTCATGCCGATATTGGTTCCCATACCGTTGGCGCATTGATAAGTTCCCGAAACGATATAGGTTTCCATCCTTCCGCCCGATGTGATCTGTACCGGGTCGCCCACCGACAGGGAAAGCTCATTCGCCACCGTATCGGTGATCAGAATACTGTTTTCATCGCAGACATCTCCGGATAGAACATGAAACCACCTGGTATCGTCCAGCACGTTTGCCGTGTACTGCTGCCCGTTCACCGTGACGTTCTGCATCGCAAGCTCGTAGGTTTCCCGTACAGGCGAATACCAGTTGATGATCCGCTCGATTTCGTCCATCGGAACCGTGTCGTTAAACGGCTGAACTCCTAAATCATGGTCCGCAACGCTGAAGGTGTTCATCAGCCCTTCCCCGTTCGGGCCGAGCCATGTTCCCATTTTCCCGATCACCGATAAAAACAGAGCCAGGAATACGGAGATCAAGCAGACCGCGGTATAGCGCCGTTTGCCGGAACGGATCTCCCGCACGGCAATATCCAACGCAAGGAAACGTCCCCGGAGATGCGATTTCACCTTTCGCTCGCCGCCTGTCTCGCGCATCGTCTGCACCGGAGCGATTCGCAGGATCTTTCCGGTGCGAAGCGTGATGTAAACCACGAATACACCCAGCAGGACCATAAGGAGCGGCAGGATCAGTGATGCGGGAAAATACAGACGGATCAGCATCCCCGTAGAAGTCACCATCGCCCTGACAAGCGAATTTGCCGTCAGCCATGCCGGAAACAGTCCTCCGAAAAGTCCAAGAAAGGCAACGCCTCCGTACAGAAACAGATAAGTTCCGCGAATCCCGCGGCCCGGCATCCCCATGGATTTCAAAACCGCCATTTCCTGTTTTTCCTGCTCTACAACGACCGACAAGTTATGTCCGATCACGACGAGACAGATGATAAGCAGCACAACAGAAAAGGCAATCAGGAATCCAGTAAGGATATTCTGCAAAAGAATCATGTAGTTCTGTATGGACTCCCGCCGATAGGAAAATTCCGTGTAAAGAGCGATATCGGAAGATTCGCTCAGCTCCTTTTGAAATTCCTGTGCCGAAAGAGCGCTGTCTTCGCTCTGGAAGATATGGAGCATGGCGCCGCTCCGTCCAAGGGCATCGACTTCAGCGGCAGTGTCCACGACAGACCGCATTTCATTCCAGTCGTCGGCGCTGATGAGAAAGCTTTTCATGTCGATCATGGAACTTCCCATGAAAGCATCCTCAAAGTATCCCGCCACGGTTAGTTCACGGGTTCCGTCCTTACGGGACAATTCAAAGGTGACCGTGTCGCCCACCGACACATCGTAGCTCGACCGCATCGCCGGAGAGATATATACTTCTCCCGGTTTTATTTCTATGTTTTCAAGCCTCTTGCCGCTCGCATCTTTTTCTATGCTTTCAGATCTCTCGCCGCCCTTATCTTTTATTCCCGCACTTTCAAGTCGTTCGCCGTCCTCATCTTTTATTTCTATGTTTTCGAGTCTCTCACCACTCTCACCTTTTATTTCTATGCTTTCAGATCTCTCGCCGCTCTCTTCTTTTATTTCCATGCTTTCAAGGCGTTCGCCGCTCTCCCCTTTTATTTCCACGCTTTCAAGCCGTTCTCCATCCTCATCTATAAAGTGATAGGGAACAATTCTGTCCGGCGTCAGAAGCTGCCCTTCGTTATCGGAATGGCTGCCCTTTATGGCATATCCGGCAAAAATCAGCGGCTGTACAGTAACGTGATCCACATCCCGAAGCGCCGAAACGGTTTCTGACAAATTATCAGGCTGCCCACTCACCCAAACGGTGAAATCCCCGAATCCAAGACGCTCCATTTCTTCCCGTACTGACTTTGTTCCGCTCAAGTAAACGGTCAGCGCCGAAAAGAGGCAGAGGGAAAGCATAAAAACGAGCAGGAAAATGCCGATCAGGGTGGATTTTTGCTTTTTTATAGCTGAACGGAGCAGCAATTTGTATTTTCCCATTTTAATCTCCATTCCGCCGCCTCTCAGTTGACGGCATAAACAGTGATGAAAAAAGTTATTTTTCACATTACCACCCAAGCTCTTCCAGCCAGCCGGCAAGTTTTTCTTCCCGCCCGGCATCCTTTCCGGCGTAATTCGACAGGGAAAGCTCTCCGGTTATCCTTCCGTCATCCAGGTAAAGGACACGGTTCCCGCGCAGAGCGGACTCTTTGTCGTGCGTCACGAGCAAAACCGTCTGCCCGTTTTCGTTCAGCATGGAGAGCAGATTCAGAACCTCTGTGGAATTGGCGCGGTTTAAGGCTCCGGTCGGCTCGTCGGCAAAGATCACGGCGGGTCGGTTGATGACCGCTCTCGCCACCGCAGTCCGCTGGGCCTCGCCGCCGGACACCTCTGAAGGGAGATGATCCTGTACCTTTTCGAGATTCATCTTTCGGATAAGCTCCGCCGTTCTGGATTTACATTCCTTTTCGGAAAGGCCGCCGATCAGACCCGCCATTTTGATGTTCTCCGATACGGTGAGATTTCCGATCAGGTGGGTGCGCTGAAAAACAAAGCCGAACTGAGCGGCCCGCAGATGAGTGAGTTCCTTTTCATCTGCCCCGCTTATCTCTGTATCCTGGTAAAATATTTCGCCGCCGCTCGGTTTGTCCATTCCGCTGAGCAGATAGAGCAGCGTCGATTTGCCGGATCCGGATGAACCCATCACAACGGTAAAATCGCCCTCATTTATCTCCACATCGATCCCGTGCAGCACCTCGCTGTCTCCGAATTTCTTTATGATGTTTTTGCCGTATAGAATGCGACTGCCCATTTTACCTTGTTCATCCCTTTCTCTGTATTTTTCATTCACATATTTTCAATTCTTGCCATCAGGTAATCAAGACAGAACAGTTTATGTCGATCTTCTGTAAGCGCCTGTTTTTTGGTTCTGCAAAACCGACGAAGCAGCCTTTCCTGGCCGCGTTCATCATTTGTATCACAACAGTACTGATAGAATGCAAGCATTTCATCTGTCATGCCAGCTTCTTTTAATTTTTGTATTACTTCAAGTTTATCTTCCATGCTGATTTCCTCTTGCTGCCTGTATTGGGTATGAACATG
>CANQAR010000087.1 GCA_947588845.1 uncultured Lachnospiraceae bacterium | reverse complement strand
AGGAACAGCAGGAGGATATGCCAGAGGTCTGTGATGACCTGCTGGCTTCTTAATGGTGCAAACTTTTAACTCTCAAGATAGTGGTAAGCGAGGAGAAAGTCACGCTGAAGACCGGACAGACGACGAAATTGGAAGTAAGCAGCCTCGCGGAGGGGGACAGCGTTGTTTCCTGGAAATCAGATAATGAAAAGGTCGTGAAAGTCAGCAGTGATGGGAAGCTGACGGCGCAGAAGAAGGGGACGGCAGTTGTCACAGTCACCCTGGGGAGTGGTTTGACAAAAGAGATTCAGGTAACCGTCCAGAAAGCGAAGGCTGAGACGAAGAAAATATCAGGTCTGCCGAAGACGGTGACTTTAAAGAAGGGGAAAAAGCTGACGCTCAGGCCGGTGATCACGCCAGCCGACTCCCAGGATAAGGTGACGTATAAATCTTCAAACAAGAAGGTTGCCACCGTGTCCGCGAAAGGAGTCGTCAAAGGAAAGAAGGCCGGGAAGGCGAGTGATTTGACGTTTACAAAAAATAAAATGAATTATAGGTAATACTGCCAGTGGAGAAGAACCTGAAAATAGCGGAGATACTTTAAATTCTGCGATTAAAACCAACGATTTGGGGCAAACGGCAGTACGGATTCCGGTAATCTGACCGCATCTGCTATCTCAGAAAAACAGGCTACGGAGTCTGCAGCAAACGTATCAGAAAATCATATCACCTCGCTTGAGATTTCAGGAAATGTGGTTTTCGTAGAATATGTTACAGATACGAAAGCAGAGATCGTGGCAGCCATCTATGACAAGGACGACGCGCAGATGCTTGCTTCGGGAAACTTAATAGTCGATGCCGAAAGTTCATCCGCGGAAGTGGTTATTGACGGAGAGGTACCTGAATACTTTACTTCTTCGGCGTTTCTGCTTGACGTGGACAGTCATGAGGCGCTCTGTGATGTCTTTACGACAGAACTGCAGGAGGGATCTATAATAAAAGGAATTGCAGGAGATCTTACCTGGACATTGAAGGATGGAGTGTTGAGAATATCCGGGAATGGGAAAATGCCGGATTATGATTATGATACTGAAAGAACACCTTGGTATGAAGAACGTGATTCAATTAAAGAAAGTAGAAAAAAATTTATTTTTATGGTAATAAACCATCCTTTGACTATAATGCATTTGGTGGAGTTACTGTTGACGTCTATTATCCGAAAAATAATGCTGTCAGGGATAACGCCTGCCGAGACAATACTGTCAGAAACTGCGCCTTCCGGGATGGAAATGGGTAAAACAGATGAGATTATTCTGGATTCCCCGGAGGCTTTTCCGGTTCCTCAGGGAGAGGACACGAATACGGAGGAATCATTACAAAGATGACGAAGTGGATACGAGCTATACCGGCCTGTGTGAGTATATGGGAGGCCAGTTCTATATAGCGGCCGGGAAGTGGCAGAGCCAGGTGAACGGTCTGCATCAGACCAGTGCGATGGGATTCGTATACATGAGAGGGTATGGTGCAGGCAAATGTTACCGACCTGGTTTCGTATGACGGGGAGATATTCTATGTGGTCGATGGAAAGCTGGCCGCTGACTATACCGGAGCTGTAAAAGATTTCAAGGGTATGGAGTTTAACGTGGAGAATGGAATGGTCAGACAGTAATTGAAGGAGGAGAGACATGAAGAAAAAATTTTTGGCAATAGTGCTGGCAGGCGTGATGGTTCTGCAAGGCAGCGCCCTGGCTGCTGCACAAGAAGGGATTCTTTTCGTGGAAGAACCGGGGGCGGCCCCGGTGAGTCAGGTTCCTGAGATATCAGGAGAGGACGCGGAAGTTCCGGAAGACCTGATAATCCTTGAAGAAGAAACGGTTTCGGAGATGAACCAAAATACGGAAGCGGAGGAAATGGAAACCCCGGACATGGATGAGAACCCGGAAACCGGGGAAGCGGAAACAGAAGCGAAGCCGGAGCTGTCAGAGATAACGATTGAAGAACTGGATCTCGCGAATGATCCTGGATATGCCGCAGTGCAGGAAGCAGCAGAAATAGAAGCAGAAACCGGAGCTGCAGCGGTAAACGCAGAGAACTTTCCGGATGAGATATTCAGGGAATATGTCAGGCAGTTTGATACAGATGGCAGCGGAATATTGGAGGCAGCTGAGATAAAAGAGGTAGAGGAAATTTATGTTAGTTCCGAAGACATCCAGAGCCTACAGGGAATCGAATTTTTCAAATCCCTTACCAGTCTGAGCTGCGATGGAAATCAGCTGAGCAGCCTGGATGTAAGCGGCAATCCGGCGCTTTCTTACTTGCAGTGTTATGACAACCAGCTGAGCAGCCTGAATGTAAGCGGCAATCCAGAGTTGGAAGAGTTGTCCTGTGGGTATAATCAGCTGAGCAGTCTGGATGTAAGCGGAAGTTCAGCGCTGGTTCGTTTGTCCTGTTATAACAATCAGCTGAGCAGTCTGGATGTGACCAGCAATCCGGAGTTGAAAACGTTGTCCTGTATGAACAATCAGATTGTCAGTCTGGATGTAAGAGTCAATCAGAAGCTTGCCTCTTTGGACTGTGCAGGAAATCAGCTGAACAGTCTGGATGTAGGCAGCAATCCGGAGATGATCACCCTGGACTGTGTTGGAAATCAGCTGAGCAGCCTGGATGTGAGCGGTAATCCAAAACTGAATTATCTGGAATGTGGGTATAATCAGCTGAGCAGTCTGGATGTAAGTAACAATCCGGAGTTGAAAACGTTGTCCTGTGAGGGCAATCAGCTTGTCAGCCTGAATGTAAGCGGCGCTTCGGCGCTGACTGACTTGACCTGCAGAGATAATCAGCTGAGCAGCCTGGATGTAAGCCATAATCCGGAGCTGACTGACTTGTCCTGTGGGGGCAATCAACTGAGCAGTTTGGATGTAGGCAGCAATCCGAAGCTGATCACCTTGGTATGCCTTGACAATCAGCTGAGCAGCATTGATATAAGCAACAATCTGGCGCTTACTTATCTGGACTGTGGGGATAATCAGCTGAGCAGCCTGAATGTAAGTCATAATTCGTTACTGACGGACTTGACCTGCAGAGATAACCAGCTGAGCAGCCTGGATGTAAGCAGTAATAAGGTACTGGCCCAATTGTCTTGTTATAACAATCAGCTGGGCAGCCTGGATGTAAGCCATAATCCGGAATTGACTGAATTAACCTGCAAAAGCAATCATCTGAGCAGTCTGGATGTAAGCGGCAATCCAAAGCTGACATATTTGGACTGTGGGAACAATCAGCTGATTAGTCTGGATGTAAGCAGCAATCCGGAGCTGAGGATGCTGTTCTGTGAATACAATCAGCTCGTCACTCTGGATTTAAGCAGTAATGCGAAGCAGCAGGAGTTTTACGGCGATTATAATGTCCGTCGTGTTGTGGGATTATTTTGTGAAGATGGTATCTGGAAGCTGAATCTGGCTGATCACATCGGAGCAGATAACCTTGACAAAGTAACCATCCTCACAAAAGGAGCCAGCCTGTCGGGGGAGATTGTTTCTTTTGGCAGTGGGGAGCCGCTAAAACTGGAATACAAGTATGATACAAAAGCACCGGAATTGTCTGAAAATAATCGTAAAATGCAGGTAGAGCTAAAATTTTCGGACAATCCGGAGCCGCTGCCAACCGGGAAGGGTGATAAGGAACTTGTCATGGACGAAGATGGCGTCTGGAAGCTTTACATAGACGGAAATCTTGCTACGGAATATACCGGCCTGTATGAATATGGAGGCGGCAGATTTTTCCTCCGCGGAGGAGTCCTTGATACCAGCGTGAACGGCCCGCAGCAGCCGGAGGCGGGAGGAGCCTTTTACTTCTTCGCGAACGGCCAGGTGCAGGAAAGCTATACGGGCCTTGCGGAGTACAACGGCGCGTGGTTTGTCGTGGAGAAGGGAGTCTTCCTGCTTGACTATGATGATCTGTATGAGTACATGGGAGGCCAGTTTTATATAGCGGCCGGGATGTGGCAGAGCCAGGTGAACGGTCTGCATGAGACCAGTAAGATGGGATTCGTGTACATGCGGGAAGGCATGGTGCAGGAAAATGTAACCGACCTGGTTTCGTATGACGGGGAAATCTTCTATGTGGTCGACGGGAAGCTGGCCGCTGACTATACCGGAACCGTAAAAGATTTCAAGGGTGCAGAGTTCCGCGTGGAGAATGGAATGGTCAGATAGAATCGGTGTACTGCCACGAAATGTCAGTAAAAATGTGGAAGACTGCCGGTTCGAGAGAAACGGTTCTTTTTGGAAATGCAAGACCGGCGGAACTGACTTACCGGTATGATACAAAAGCGCCGTCCTTGTATGAAAGAGACCGCCAGATGACAGTGACGCTGCGGTTTTTGGACGGTGCAGATACGGGATGCGCTGTTCATGATATGATTACGGTGACGGATCGGGAGGCCACATGCGGCATGCCGGGGATTCAGTACAGGGAATGCAGGAACTGTGATTACAGAGAGGAGCCGACAGAGATTCCCGCAACGGGGGCACAGCTTCGGTTCTTATGTGGTTGTGAAAGAGGCGACAGCGGAGGAAGAAGGGATTCAGACGCGCACGTGCGCTGTCTGCGGGAAAACGGAAAGCACATCGATTCCGAAACTTACACTCAGGCCGGTGATCACGCCGTCTGACTCCCAGGATAAGGTGACGTATAAGACTTCAGACAAAAAGGTCGCCACAGTTTCCGCGAAAGGAGTTGTCAAGGGTAAAAAAGCCGGGAAAGCGAAGATCACAGTGACTTCCGGAAAGAAGAAAGCCATAGTGACAGTGAATGTAAAGAAGTAAGAGACAGAGTGAGAAATTCCGCAATCCTGCGGCATCCGGGTATGTATGGCATTTCCGGCATGGCCGCAGGTCACCGCTCCGCACATTCGAGTGTGAATACAAATTCGGATCCGACGCCCACGGTACTGACTACGTTGATATTCTGGTCGTGGGCGCGGATAATTTCTTTTACAATGGACAGGCCCAGGCCTGTCCCTTTTTTGTCCCGGCCGCGCGAAGAGTCCGTCTTGTAAAAGCGATCCCAGATCTTCGGAAGATTTTCGCGGGAAATGCCATCCCCGTGATCCTTGATCGAGACAAAAACTTTTTTGTATTGTTCAATAACTTCAATCTGGATTGAAGAGCCGTTTTCGCTGAATTTGATGGCGTTGTCGATCAGATTGTAGAGAACCTGCTGTATTTTTGAGAGATCGGCTCGTACCCGAATTTCAGGGGAGGAAAACGATGTCTCGACAGTAATATTTTTCTGCTGGCTGATGACTTCGAAGGAGGCGACGCTGTCGGTTATCACCTGCGCGATGTCAAAAACAGAAAGATCCAGATATACGCCGCGGTCGTCGAAGGTGTTCAGTGTCAGAAGTCCTTCGGTCAGTTTGTTGAGCCGTTCTGTTTCCCCGAGGACGATCCCCAGGTACTTCTCCTGCAGCTCAGGAGGGATCGTCCCGTCCAGCATGGCTTCCACGTATCCCTTGATGGAGGTCAGGGGCGATCGGAAATCATGGGAGACATTTGAGATGAACTGTCTCTGATATTCTCCTGAATTGCAGACAGCCTCATGCAGATAATTGAGTGAGGCGCTGAGATTTCCAAGCTCATTGTTTGCGCTGTAATGAATCGGTTCGCTCTCATCGTTGAACGTGTATATGGCCGCTGCCATGATGATCCTGCTTAAAGGGCGGTAGATCCGCAGCAGAAAGACAAAAAGCGGAATAAGAGAGAGCAGGATCATGATGGCGAACAGGATATGACAGGTATTCTGTATCGCGATCGAGACAGAGGAAAGATACTGCCGGTATTCTTCAGTTTCTGATGCCGCATACAGATAGTAGCGCAGCAGTTTCGGCGTCAGGAAATAAACCGCAGCGTAAGCGGCGCAGAAGAAAATCAGGTAGGACAGCAGGAAGGACATGTACAGCCGCTTTTTGATCATAACTTCACCTCGAATTTATAGCCGATCCCCCATACAGTCGAGATGGACCAGTGTCCATGATCTTTGATCTTTTCGCGAATGCGCTTGATATGGACATCGACAGTCCGTGTATCCCCGATATACTCATAGCCCCAGATGTGGTCGAGCAGCTGCTCACGCGTAAATACCTGATTGGGCGAGGACGCGAGAAAGTACAGAAGCTCAAGTTCCTTGGGGGGCATCTCAACCGTTTTCCCTTTGTAAACCACAGAATAATTGGTCAGGTTGATTGTCAGATCTTCATATTCGACGTATTTCGCCGGTTTTTTCACCGGCGAGGAAGGAGCGGCCTGATAGCGGCGCAGGACTGCCTTGACGCGCGCGACCAGTTCCTTGGAATCGAAGGGCTTGATGATGTAATCATCCGCCCCCAGTTCCAGCCCGAGCACTTTGTCGAAAACTTCGCCTTTGGCCGAGAGCATGATGATCGGAACGGAGGAACGCTGGCGGATCTCGCGGCAGACCTGGTAACCGTCCATGCCGGGCAGCATCAGATCGAGCAGGATCAGATTCGGCTCGAACAGCTCAAACTGCCGCAGGGCTTCCTCACCGTCGTAGACCATTTTTGTGTCATAAAATTCTTTTGTGAGATAGAGAGAAATTAATTCGCAGATATTTTCATCGTCATCTACGATCAGTATTTTTTGTCTTGTAACCATAGTAAACTCTCCTTAACTTTTAAAAGTCACGATTGTGACCCCGGCGTCCCCTTCTCCAAATTCTCCAAGGCGGTAGGATTCCACATGCTTCTGCCGGCGCAGCGCCTGGTGGACGGCTTTGCGCAGCGCCCCGGTTCCTTTCCCGTGCACAATGCGCACGCTCGGAAGATGGGCCAGATAAGCGTCGTCGAGATATTTGTCAAGTTCTATGAGGGCCTCGTCCGTCGTCTTCCCAAGCAGGTTGAGCTCCGTGCCGACGGAGAAGGATTTGGACATCTTGATTTTGCCGCCGCCTGCCGCGTGGCGCGGAGCCGGGCTGGCCGTTTCGGAATCGTCATTAAGCTTTTCGAGATCCTTCAGATTGACCTGCGAGCGCAGAATGCCCATCTGGACGAAAAGATTTCCTTTTGCGTCCGGAAGTGTGCTCACGGTGCCCTTGAGATTCAGGCTGAGGACACGGACGCTGTCGCCGACGCGCAGTTCCTTTCCAGTCAGGGCTTTTTTGGGCTTTTTGGCAGTCTTCATTCCGGAAGTTTTGTCGAGAGAGGACATTTTCTCACGCAGTTTCGTGCGTTCGCGTTCCATCTCTTTGGAAGCGTCGGAAGAGCTGCCAAGCCGGTTGTATTTTTTGATCGTCTCGTCCGCGTATTCTTTGGCTTCCTCAAGAATACGCCGCGCTTCCTCGCGCGCCTTCTGCAGAATGGCCTCCCGGCTGTTTTCGAGCTTGTCCTCTTTGCGCTCGAGGCGCCGCTTCAGCTCGGAGATTTCCTGTTTATAGCGATTGATCTCATCCCGTTCTTTTTCGATCGTTACGCGGCTGTTCTCAAGATCCGCGATCACGTCCTCAAAACTCTCGTCTTCCTGGCTGATCTGACCTTTCGCTTCCTCTATTATATAGTCCGGCAGACCGAGCTTCTCGGAAATCGCGAAAGCGTTGCTCTTGCCGGGGACTCCGATCAGCAGACGATAGGTCGGACGAAGCGTGTCCACGTTAAACTCGCAGCAGCCGTTCTCGACGCCCGGCGTGGACAGCGCGAATACCTTCAGCTCGCTGTAGTGCGTCGTGGCGATTGTGCGGATTCCCTGCCGGTGCAGATTGGCGAGAATCGCGATTGCGAGGGCGGCGCCCTCGGTCGGGTCGGTGCCGGCTCCGAGTTCGTCAAAGAGCACAAGCGATTTTTCGTCCGCATGTTCCCAGAACGAGACGATGTTTGTCATGTGGGAGGAAAACGTGCTCAGGCTCTGCTCGATGCTCTGTTCGTCTCCGATGTCCGCGAACACTTCCGTGAACACGGCAAGCTCCGAATGATCGAGCGCCGGAATATGGAGTCCGGCCTGTCCCATCAGCGTGAACAGTCCGACTGTCTTTAAGGAAACGGTCTTTCCGCCTGTGTTCGGACCGGAGATCACAAGAAGCGTGAAATCTTCCCCAAGCCGGATATCGACCGGTACGACACGCTTCGGGTCGAGAAGCGGATGACGTCCTTTGCGGATGCGGATGCGTCCCTCTGTGTTGAACATCGGTTCGGAGCCGTTGTAGGAGAGGGAAAGTTTTGCCCGCGCGAAGATGAAGTCCAGCTCTTTCATCATCATGATGTCGAGAGAGAGGGGTTCAGAATCATCTGCGACCCGCGTGCTGAGCGAAGCGAGAACTGCCTCGATCTCCTTCTCTTCCCGCAGTTCCAGTTCGCGGAGGTCATTGTTCAGCTTTACGACGGCCATCGGCTCCACAAAGATTGTCGAACCGCTCGACGACTGGTCGTGAATCATGCCGGGAACCTGTCCGCGGTGCTCCGCCTTGACCGGCACGCAGTACCTGCCGTTTCGCTGCGTGATGACGGCGTCCTGCAGATAAATCCGCGAGCTGCCCGTCAGAAGCGAGGAGAGCTGGGTTTTGATCCGGTCGTTTGTCACCTTCATCTGGCGGCGGACCTGGCGCAGTCCGGGACTTGCGTCGTCGCTGATCTCATCCTCCGAGAGGATGCACCGCCGAATCTCGGAAACGATCGGGGTGAGCGGCTGCAGCGACGCGAACATGGGCGTCAGAGAATCCTCCGGTTCCGCGTCGTTGACCGGCCGGGACCAGTTCTTCACGCGCAGACATGTCTCAAGGATCCGGCATACCCGAAGAAGTTCTTCAATATTGAGAGAGCTGCCGATCTCCAGTCTCTTTAAGGACATGCGGATGTCGCTGACACCTGAAAACGAGATGTTTCCCTTGCGCAGAAGCCGCCCGGCCGCGTCCGAGGTTTCCCGCTGCATCCGCCGGATCTCATCGATCTCTGCGGAGGGGACCAGCGCCCGGCACAGGGCCTTTCCAGGTTCGCATCCCGCGAATTCGGTCAGCTTCTGTATGATTTTATGGTATTCCAGTACCTGCAGTGCTTTTTCGTTCATAGATTAATCTCCTGAAACTCCCGCATGGACGCGGAAGCATTAAATTTTTTATGAGAATATGAGAGCAGTGTACCATCACCCGCCTGCCTGTGTTTTGCAGCGCCTCGAAAGAGACCTGCCGCCGGGCAAAACGAGGTGAGGACTGTTTTTGTTTGTGGATTTCAGCTTACCACAAAGGAAAGGTACGTGCAAGAGAAAGCGGGAGAAATGACTTTAAATTTTTCTTGACACTCTCTGGAAAATGTTGTATAGTGTAGGTTGCACTATTGTGCAGATAGTATGCCCAAGGCATAAGTATGCCCAAAAGTTGACGCAGACTGCAGAAAGAACAGAGGTGAAACATCAATGGAGAAAAACAGGATACGTCCTATTACAAATGGTAAGGGATTCCGTATGAGTTATTCACGTCAGAAGGAAGTCCTCGAGATGCCGAATCTTATTGAGGTTCAGAAGGATTCTTATCAGTGGTTCCTTGATGAGGGTCTTAAGGAAGTCTTTGATGATATCTCTCCAATCGAGGATTATGGCGGAAAGCTCAGCCTCGAGTTCGTGGATTTCAAGCTGTGCGAAAATGATGTAAAGTACTCGATCGAGGAGTGCGTCGAACGTGACGCGACCTACGCGGCTCCGCTGAAAGTACGGGTGCGTCTCCACAACAAAGAAAATGGTGAGCTCAACGAGCATGAGATTTTCATGGGAGATCTGCCGCTCATGACCGCGACAGGTACTTTTGTGATCAATGGAGCTGAGCGTGTCATTGTCAGCCAGCTTGTCCGTTCTCCCGGAATTTATTACGCAATTGCTCACGACAAGCTTGGAAAGAGACTGTTTTCCTGTACAGTCATTCCGAACCGCGGCGCATGGCTGGAATATGAGACGGACTCCAATGATGTGTTCTATGTCCGTGTGGACCGTACCAGAAAGGTTCCCGTTACCGTGCTCATTCGTGCGCTCGGCATCAGTTCTAATGCAGAGATCATAGATTTGTTCGGCGAGGAACCGAAGATTGTCGCCACGCTGGGGAAGGATACGGCTACAAATTATCAGGAAGGTCTTCTGGAGCTGTACAAAAAAATACGTCCGGGCGAGCCGCTCGCGGTTGAGAGCGCGGAGAGCCTGATCATGAGCATGTTCTTTGATCCGCGCAGGTATGACCTCGCCAAAGTCGGCAGATACAAATTTAACAAGAAGCTTATGCTGCGCAACCGCATCAACGGCAAGATTCTCGCGGAGGATGTTGTCGACCCGTCCACCGGGGAGATTCTCGCGGAGGCAGGCGTCGAGGTGACGAGGAGCATGGCGGATGATATTCAGAATGCCGCCGTTCCTTATGTTATGATACGTACAGAAGAGAGAAATGTCAAGGTTCTTTCGAGCATGATGGTGGATTTGCGCCATTATGTGGAGGGGAATCCGCGCGACCTCGGCATCACGGAGCTGGTCTATTATCCGGCGCTTCAGAAGATCCTTGCGGAGAACAGCGATCCGGAGGAACTGAAGGATTCGATCAGACGTTCCGTGCATGAGCTTATTCCGAAGCATATCACGAAGGAAGACATTCTTGCTTCCATCAATTACAATATACATCTGGAGTACGGGATTGGCACGAACGATGATATCGACCATCTGGGCAACCGCCGTATCCGTTCTGTAGGGGAACTGCTCCAGAATCAGTACCGGATCGGTCTTTCAAGGCTGGAACGTGTCGTGCGTGAGCGTATGACGACGCAGGAGATTGAGGGGATTTCCCCGCAGTCCCTGATCAATATCAAGCCGGTGACGGCGGCTGTGAAGGAATTTTTCGGATCCTCCCAGCTGTCGCAGTTCATGGATCAGAACAACCCTCTGGGCGAACTGACACACAAGAGACGTCTCTCCGCTCTGGGACCGGGCGGATTGTCGCGTGACCGCGCCGGATTCGAGGTGCGTGACGTGCACTATTCCCACTACGGGAGGATGTGCCCGATCGAGACGCCTGAAGGTCCGAACATTGGTCTGATCAACTCACTGGCGTGCTACGCGAGGATCAACGAGTATGGCTTTGTCGAGGCTCCCTACCGCAGGATCGACAAATCTGACCCGAAGAACCCGCGCGTCACGAACGAGGTTGTCTATATGACGGCGGATGAAGAGGATAATTACCATGTTGCGCAGGCGAATGAGGCGCTTGATGAGGAAGGACACTTCGTCAGGAAGAACGTGTCCGGCCGCTACCGCGAGGAGACGCAGGAGTATGAACGCTCCATGTTCGACTATATGGACGTTTCCCCGAAGATGGTGTTCTCGGTGGCTACCGCTCTGATTCCGTTCCTGGAGAATGATGACGCGAACCGCGCCCTGATGGGGTCCAACATGCAGCGTCAGGCGGTTCCGCTTCTGACGACGGAAGCCCCGGTTGTGGGCACCGGTATGGAGGTCAAGGCGGCGGTGGACTCCGGCGTCTGTGTGATCGCAAGAAACAGCGGAGTTGTGGAGCGCTCGACGTCGAAGAAGATCGTGATCCGGACGGATGACGGTCAGCGCGACGAGTATAATCTGATGAAGTTTGTGCGAAGCAACCAGAGCAACTGCTACAATCAGAGACCGATCGTATTCAAGGGAGAGCGTGTGGCGAAGGGCGACGTGATCGCGGACGGACCTTCCACGCACAATGGAGAGATCGCTCTCGGAAAGAACCCGCTGATCGGGTTCATGACATGGGAAGGCTACAACTATGAGGACGCTGTTCTTCTGAGCGAGCGTCTGGTCATGGATGACGTATATACATCCGTCCATATGGAGGAATATGAGGCGGAGGCGCGCGACACGAAGCTCGGACCCGAGGAGATCACGAGGGACGTTCCGGGCGTCGGCGACGACGCGCTGAAGGATCTCGACGAGCGCGGAATCATCCGCATCGGAGCAGAGGTCCGCGCGGGCGATATCCTGGTCGGAAAGGTCACGCCGAAAGGGGAGACTGAGCTGACGGCCGAGGAGCGGCTGCTGCGGGCGATCTTTGGGGAGAAGGCCCGCGAGGTCCGTGACACTTCGCTGAAAGTGCCGCACGGCGAGTACGGGATTGTCGTGGATGCGAAAGTGTTCACGAGAGAGAACGGCGATGAGCTGCCTCCTGGAGTCAATGAGGCAGTGCGTATCTACATCGCGCAGAAGAGGAAGATCTCAGTCGGCGACAAGATGGCGGGCCGCCACGGAAACAAGGGTGTTGTTTCCCGTGTGCTTCCGGTGGAGGATATGCCGTTCCTGCCGAACGGACGTCCGCTGGATATCGTTCTGAATCCGCTCGGCGTGCCGTCGCGTATGAATATCGGACAGGTGCTTGAGATTCATCTGAGTCTTGCGGCAAAGGCGCTTGGCTTCAATGTTTCCACGCCGGTATTCGACGGGGCGCACGAGGAAGATATTATGGACACGCTGGATCTGGCGAATGATTACGTCAATCTGGAGTGGGAAGAATTCAAGGCAAAGCATGAGCAGGAACTGCTTCCGGAAGTCATGGATTATCTGTATGAGAACCGTGACCACAGAAAACTCTGGAAGGGAGTTCCGATTTCAAGAGACGGCAAGGTAAGGCTGCGCGACGGACGTACCGGCGAATATTTTGACAGTCCGGTCACGATCGGCCACATGCATTACCTGAAGCTCCATCATCTGGTGGATGACAAGATCCATGCGCGTTCCACGGGTCCGTATTCTCTGGTAACGCAGCAGCCGCTCGGCGGCAAGGCGCAGTTCGGCGGGCAGCGTTTCGGAGAGATGGAGGTATGGGCGCTTGAGGCTTACGGCGCGGCATACACGCTGCAGGAGATTTTGACTGTGAAGTCGGATGATATCATCGGGCGTGTCAAAACGTATGAGGCGATCATCAAGGGAGAGAATATTCCGGAGCCTGGCATTCCGGAGTCTTTCAAGGTGCTTTTAAAAGAGCTGCAGTCCCTTGGACTTGATGTCAGAGTCCTGAGGGAGGACAATACGGAAGTTGAGATTATGGAAACGGTTGATTACGGCGATACCGATGTGCGTTCCCTGATTGAAGGCGACAGAAAGTACGATGCAAATGAAGAACAGTACCTCGGCAGCTACGGATACAGCCAGAAAGAGATGGAAGGTGATGAGGGAGCCGGCGGACCGGATGAAACGGATGAGGATCATCTTGTGCGGCAGGCTCTTGATATGGATGGTTACAGTGATGAAGACTAATGCACAGCTTTTGAAAGGAGTGCCATCATGCCGGAAACAATGAATAATGAAACGTATCAGCCCATCACATTTGATGCGATTAAGATAGGGCTTGCTTCTCCGGAGCAGATCAGGAAATGGTCGCACGGAGAAGTGAAAAAGCCTGAGACGATAAACTACAGGACCTTAAAGCCGGAGAAGGACGGTCTGTTCTGCGAGCGGATTTTTGGACCGAGCAAAGACTGGGAGTGCCATTGCGGAAAATATAAGAAGATCCGTTACAAAGGCGTTGTGTGCGACCGCTGCGGCGTTGAGGTCACGAAGGCCAGCGTCCGGAGAGAGAGAATGGGACATATCGAGCTTGCGGCTCCGGTATCCCATATCTGGTATTTCAAGGGGATTCCGTCGCGCATGGGCCTGATTCTGGAGCTTTCTCCGCGTACGCTGGAAAAGGTGCTGTATTTTGCGGGCTACATTGTCCTCGACCCGGGGACGACGGACCTCAAGAAAAAACAGGTGCTGACTGAGCGTGAGTACCAGGATGCACGGGAGAAATGGGGACGCGCGTTCCGCTGCGGAATGGGTGCGCAGGCGATCAAGGAGCTGCTTGAGGAGATCGATCTGGAGAAGGAATCGGTTGAGCTCAAGAAAGAACTTAAAGAATCGACAGGCCAGAAACGTGCGCGAATCATCAAGAGACTTGAAGTGGTCGAAGCGTTCCGGGAATCGGGGAACCGTCCGGAGTGGATGATCATGACGGTGATTCCGGTTATCCCGCCCGATATCCGCGCGATGGTGCAGCTGGACGGCGGCCGTTTCGCGACTTCCGACCTGAACGATCTGTACCGCCGCATCATCAACAGGAACAATCGTCTGAAAAGACTGATCGAGCTCGGCGCGCCGGAGATCATCGTGCGCAACGAGAAGCGTATGCTGCAGGAGGCGGTTGACGCTCTGATCGACAACGGACGCCGCGGCCGTCCTGTGACAGGCCCGGGCAACCGTCCGCTGAAATCTCTCTCGGATATGCTGAAAGGCAAATCCGGCCGTTTCCGTCAGAACCTGCTCGGCAAGCGTGTGGATTATTCCGGCCGTTCGGTTATCGTCGTGGGACCGGAACTCAAGATCTATCAGTGCGGTCTGCCAAAGGAAATGGCGATCGAACTGTTTAAGCCGTTTGTTATGAAGGAACTTGTTGCGAACGGTACGTCGCACAATATCAAAAACGCGAAGAAAATGGTGGAGCGTCTGCAGCCGGAGGTATGGGATGTGCTCGAGGATGTCATCAAGGAACATCCGGTTATGCTGAACCGCGCCCCCACACTGCACAGGCTTGGCATCCAGGCGTTTGAGCCGATTCTGGTCGAAGGTAAGGCGATCAAGCTTCATCCGCTTGTGTGTACCGCGTTCAACGCGGACTTCGACGGCGACCAGATGGCCGTGCATCTTCCGCTTTCGGTTGAGGCGCAGGCGGAGTGCCGTTTCCTTCTGCTTTCGCCGAACAATCTGCTGAAGCCGTCGGACGGCGGTCCGGTGGCCGTTCCCTCGCAGGACATGGTGCTTGGCATCTACTATCTGACGCAGGAACGTCCGGGAGCGCTTGGAGAAGGCAAGTTTTTCAAGAATGTAAATGAGGCGATTCTCGCCTATGAGAATAAATATCTGACACTGCAGTCTCGGATCAAGGTCCGCATGGAAAAGAAGATGGAGGACGGTACAGTCCACAGCGCGATCATTGAATCCACGCTCGGGCGTATCCTGTTTAACGAGATCCTTCCGCAGGACCTCGGATTTGTGGATCGTTCTGTCCCGGGCAATGAGATGGCGCTGGAGGTCGATTTCCTGGTCGGAAAGAAGGGGCTGAAGAAGATCCTGGAGAAGGTCATCAATACGCATGGAGCGACGAGAACCGCGGAGGTGCTTGATGATATCAAGTCCATGGGATATAAGTATTCGACCCGTGCGGCCATGACCGTGTCGATCTCCGATATGACCGTGCCGCCGGAGAAGCCGGAGCTGATCAAAAAGGCACAGGATACGGTGGACAAGATCACGCGCAACTATAAACGTGGTCTGATCACGGAGGAAGAACGTTACAAGGAGGTTGTTGAGACCTGGAAAGAGACGGACGATGTTCTGACGAAGGCGCTGCTCGACGGTCTCGATAAATATAACAATATCTACATGATGGCTGACTCGGGAGCCCGCGGTTCCGACAAGCAGATCAAACAGCTTGCCGGCATGCGGGGACTGATGGCCGATACGACGGGTCACACCATCGAGCTGCCGATCAAGTCCAATTTCCGTGAGGGACTGGACGTACTGGAATACTTCATGTCGGCGCACGGCGCCCGCAAGGGTCTGTCCGATACGGCTCTGCGTACGGCGGATTCCGGATATCTGACCAGGCGTCTGGTGGATGTATCGCAGGAGCTGGTTATCCACGAGGTGGACTGCAGCGAGGGCAAAGAGGAGATCCCCGGAATGTACGTGAAGGCGTTCACGGACGGCCGTGAGGAAATCGAAAGTCTGCAGGAGCGTATTACAGGGCGTTTCTCCTGCGAGGATATCTGCACAGCGGACGGAGAAGTCATTGTAAAGGCAAATCATATGATTACTCCGGCGCGGGCGGCGCGCATCATAAGCAAGGGCGTTGATTCGGAGGGGAAACCGTTTGAGAAGATCAAGGTGCGTACAATCCTGACCTGCAGGTCGCATGTCGGCATCTGCGCGAAATGCTATGGCGCGAATATGGCGAGCGGCGAGCCGGTAAGAGTCGGCGAGTCGGTCGGTATTATAGCGGCTCAGTCAATCGGCGAGCCGGGCACGCAGCTTACGATGCGTACCTTCCACACCGGCGGCGTTGCCGGCGGCGATATCACACAGGGTCTTCCGCGTGTCGAGGAGCTTTTTGAGGCGAGAAAGCCGAAAGGACTTGCGATCATCACGGAGATTGCCGGCATTGCCACGATCAAGGATACAAAGAAAAAACGTGAAATCATTGTCACGAACCATGACACGGGAGAGGCCAAGACGTATCTGATCCCGTACGGTTCGAGGATCAGGGTCACAGACGGCGCGCTTCTTGAGGCGGGCGATGTGCTGACAGAAGGAAGCGTGAATCCGCATGATATTCTGAAAATCAAGGGTGTCGAGGCGGTGCAGGATTACATGCTGCGCGAAGTTCAGCGTGTATATCGTCTTCAGGGCGTTGAGATCAACGATAAGCATATCGAGGTTATTGTGCGTCAGATGCTGAAGAAGATCCGCATTGAGGATAACGGGGATACGAATTTCCTGCCGGGTACGCTGATTGATATCCTGGAGTATGAGGATGTCAACAGACAGATGCTGGAGGAAGGCAAAGCTCCTGCGGATGGCAAGCGCGTCATGCTCGGTATCACCAAGGCGTCCCTTGCGACAAATTCCTTCATGTCGGCCGCATCCTTCCAGGAGACGACCAAAGTGCTGACGGAGGCGGCGATCAAAGGTAAGGTCGATCCTCTGATCGGTCTTAAGGAAAATGTTATCATTGGAAAACTGATTCCGGCCGGTACAGGTATGAGGAGATACAGAAATGTCAAACTGGATGTGTCCGGGACGGATGATTATCTGTATGAAAAACTGAAAACGGAAGAGTACGACAGCGACGTGGATGATGATATCGATGAAATAAATGTAGACGAGATGGATGACGAACAGGATGAGATCTCTGATGACGGGGAAGCTGCAGATGCGGAGGAAACCATAGAGGTTATGGAAGAAGAGGAACCGGAGGAAGCCGGAGAGGAAATTCCGGAAGATTTCGAGGAAGAAGCGGAAGAAGCGGAAGAAGCAGAATCCGGGGAAGAAGAATAGACAGCGATCGAGCAGGAGGAAAAGCAGCCTCCTGCTCGCCGCGTGGCCCAGGTGCTGCGTCAGCAGCTGGTTTCCATGCCTGGGCCTGCGCATAAAAAAGACCGGCGGGCATTGCCTGCCGGTCTTTACCTTACAGGAAACTGCGCCTGTGAGATAAGTTTGCTATAATTCATTTGCCCGTGTGATCATTCTGATGCTGCTCTCTGATATCGCGGACCAGTTTTTTGAGGGACAGGTCTTCGGATAGTTTGTCGGAACCGCGAACCGGCATCTTCTGGTTTCTGTACGGCTGCGGGTGCGGTGCGTATTCCGGGCGGGGGACGCCGCGCGGGACATTCCCGTAAGGATAACTGCCGTACGGCCCTGCCTGCTGAGCAGTGGCTTTCCGGGAGCGGGCAGGATACGGGACGCTTTGCTGCTGTGCAGTATTATAATAGGAAGAAACCCTGTCTTCCGGGTAATCATCCAGAGCGATCCACCCTTTTTTTCTTCTCAGAGGACGGAAGAGGGTCTTCCGGCCGACCCAGCCAATGATCCTGACAAAAATGATTCCCCAGAAAATACCAAAAGAATCGATGAGCACGTCCCGTTTGGAGGGCGAGCGCCCTGCGACAAACGACTGATGATATTCATCCCCGCAGGCGTATGCCACGCAGATCATTCCGGCGGCCAGCATGAGAGGAATTCCGTGCAGTCCGTATACATAAAGCGGAAACGAGACGGCAATCGCCAGAGCAAAATATTCTGTCATATGCGCCAGTTTGCGCGTAACTCCGTGGAAGCGGTTCGCAAAGCTTTCAATTTCCCATTCCTGCAGATCCGTGTCGAGGACCTGATCTGCGGTCTTGACCATATAATAGCTGACTTTATAACTGAGATCTGAAGAAACGCTCCCTTCCTGCGCAGAGAAAGAATAAATCATATACATCAACATCAGGGCAGGGAGGAAAGAGAGCGGTTTTAAAAAAGTTCGTAAACTCATAAAATTCCTTTCCTGTTGCTTTTATAATTGTTTCAAATTTTTTGCTATCTTATCACTAAAAATCAGTGATGTCCAGATGATTAATAAAAATATAAGAAGTTGTAAAATGGAAAAAACAGCTTGACAATCGCAGTCCTTCCCAGTATAATACAACAGTGCGCAAAAATTGAAGTGCGTTTGTTTTGATGCGCGCAGTTTTCAGGCAACCACAATGGCATGCAGATCAGTCATGCAGACAGTTACGCTCCGCGAGAACCCGCGGGCGAGTCTTAAATAATTCAGGAGGTGAAAGAAGAATGCCAACATTTAACCAGTTAGTAAGAAAAGGCAGACAGACATCTGTGAAGAAGTCTACTGCACCGGCTCTCCAGAAAGGATTCAACTCCCTGCAGAAAAGAGCGACGAACGCATCTTCTCCGCAGAAGAGAGGAGTCTGCACCGCAGTTAAGACAGCTACACCGAAGAAGCCGAACTCAGCTCTGAGAAAGATTGCCAGAGTACGTCTGTCCAACGGGATCGAAGTTACAAGCTATATCCCGGGCGAGGGACACAACCTTCAGGAGCACAGCGTTGTGCTGATCCGCGGCGGCAGGGTAAAGGACCTTCCGGGTACCAGATACCACATCATCAGAGGTACGCTTGATACGGCAGGCGTTGCAAAGAGAAGACAGGCCCGTTCCAAGTACGGAGCAAAGAGACCGAAAGACGCCAAGAAATAATCAGGCGGTCTGATCAGACATCACAGAGAAAAATGTCCACTCCCGGCGCCGGAGAGATGCTTCCGGTTATGGAGCGAACAGAAGAGATTGTTTCACTGAATGAAGGAGTTCGATATAGCCAGGTGGTTGCAGGTTTATATAGAAGTCCTTGCATGAAACACAAGAAGGATATGGATTGATGAAATCCGCTGTCCGTGAGATGTGAGTACCTGTGATCTAATTTTATTAAGGAGGGAAGTAACGTGCCACGTAAAGGACATACTCAGAAAAGAGACGTTTTGGCGGATCCGTTATACAACAACAAAGTTGTCACCAAGCTGATCAACAACATCATGCTGGATGGCAAGAAGGGTGTTGCCCAGAAGATTGTATACGGCGCATTTGAGAGAATTGAGAAGAAATCCGGAAAACCGGCAATTGAAGTATTTGAGGAAGCGATGAACAACATCATGCCGGCCCTTGAGGTCAAGGCAAGACGTATCGGCGGCGCTACGTATCAGGTTCCGATCGAGGTAAGACCGGACAGACGTCAGGCGCTGGCGCTTCGCTGGCTGACCATGTTCTCCCGCAAGAGAGGCGAGAAGACAATGCAGGAGAGGCTGGCGAATGAGCTTCTCGATGCGGCCAACAATACAGGCGCATCCGTAAAGAGAAAAGAAGACATGCACAAGATGGCAGAGGCGAACAAGGCTTTTGCGCATTACAGATTCTAATCAGTCAGCTTGAGGAGGCCCGGCTGGTAGTCTGCAATGAAGCTGCTTGACGAGTCGGGAACCACGGGGCTGGTTTTGCTGTGGGTCGTATGGTTACAGTTCACGCCCTCACTGAACTCGAGATGATTTCCGGGCAGAATGACCGGAAACTCGAGGTCTGCACAGACGGCATTTCTGTGTATGCAGACCGCACCCTGAGGCTCATGATATGGCTTATCCGGAAGGAAAGACTGTCCGCAGGATTTCATCCGACAGGTCAGTACGGGATTTTGTAATTCCGGAGCCTTATGGGAAGCATCCGGCTTCTCATAAGAAGGATATAGTTCGAAAGGCAGCTTGGAAACGAATCTATGGGAATTCTGGGAAAAAATACCACAGGTCCGATGAGGAGGAAAAAATTTTGTCTGGAAGAGAATATCCGTTGGAGAGAACCAGAAATATTGGTATTATGGCGCACATTGATGCCGGTAAGACGACATTGACAGAGCGTATTCTGTATTACACTGGTGTAAACTATAAGATAGGTGATACGCACGAAGGTACCGCTACGATGGACTGGATGGAGCAGGAGCAGGAGAGAGGCATCACGATTACGTCTGCCGCGACGACCTGCCACTGGACGCTGCAGGAGAACTGCAAGGCGAAACCGGGCGCTCTGGAGAACCGCATCAATATCATTGACACGCCGGGCCACGTAGAC
This sequence comes from uncultured Lachnospiraceae bacterium, assembly GCA_947588845.1. GTDB lineage: Bacteria > Bacillota > Clostridia > Lachnospirales > Lachnospiraceae > Choladousia. The sequence continues at coordinate 986 of CANQAR010000087.1, read as the reverse complement.
TTTACCGTTGAGGTGGAGCGCTCCCTGCGCGTGCTTGACGGCGCGGTCGGTGTGTTCTGCGCAAAGGGCGGCGTTGAGCCGCAGTCCGAGAATGTGTGGCGTCAGGCTGACACCTACAATGTTCCGCGTATGGCCTTCATCAACAAGATGGACATTATGGGAGCTGATTTCTACGGCGCGGTTGAGCAGATCCGCACGAGACTTGGCAAGAACGCGATCTGCCTGCAGCTTCCGATTGGCAAGGAAGATGAGTTTAAGGGAATTATCGATCTGTTTGAGATGAAAGCCTACATCTACAACGATGACAAGGGCGAGGATATCTCGATCGTGGAGATTCCGGAGGATATGCAGGAGGACGCGGAGCTGTTCCGCTCCGAGCTCGTTGAGAAGATCTGCGAGCTGGATGACGATCTGACCATGCAGTATCTGGAAGGTGAGGAACCGACAACAGAGCAGCTCAAGGCCGCTCTGAGAAAAGGTACCTGCGAGTGTACGGCGATCCCGGTCTGCTGCGGAAGCGCATACAGGAACAAGGGCGTTCAGAAGCTTCTGGATGCGGTTGTGGAATATATGCCGGCGCCGACTGATATCCCGGCCATCAAGGGTGTGGATATGGAAGGCAATGAGGTGGAGAGGCATTCTTCTGATGAAGAGCCGTTCTCAGCTCTGGCATTCAAGATCATGGCGGATCCGTTTGTCGGCAAGCTTGCTTTCTTCCGCGTGTACTCAGGCACGATGAACTCCGGTTCCTATATCCTGAACGCGACGAAGGGCAAGAAGGAGCGTGTCGGCCGTATCCTGCAGATGCATGCGAACAAGCGTGCAGAGCTTGCAAAGGTGTACTCCGGAGATATTGCGGCGGCGGTAGGCTTCAAGTTTACGACGACGGGCGATACAATCTGCGATGAGCAGCATCCGGTGATCCTTGAGTCCATGGAGTTCCCGGAGCCGGTTATCGAGCTCGCGATCGAGCCGAAGACCAAGGC
>CANQAR010000086.1 GCA_947588845.1 uncultured Lachnospiraceae bacterium | reverse complement strand
CCTGCAGATGGGGATGTCATCGAGATCGGAGAAGACATCGTAACCATATGCAGGGAGGAAACGGCGTCAAAAAAGACGGAAATGCGCTCTCTGTTTGACAGGCTGAAAAAGAAATGAAAGGAAAGGGGATCAAAATGGACTACACATTTACCTCTGTTTTTTCATCAGCGACATTTCCTGAATACACTTATGTAAGCAGAAAAAGCTCTCGTGATTTTACCTATGAGGAAAGGCTGAAAATGGCTCTGGAACAGAAAGGCTATCTGATTGTAATTGACGGGCCATCCAAAATTGGAAAAACTGTTTTATGTGAAGCTGTCATTGGGAAAGAAAAGCTGGTGGCAATGACAGGAAACGATTTTAAGAATGAAAACAACTTCTGGGCTGTCATTGCAAGAAAAGTAGATATACCTCTGGCAGGTGAGGTGCAGAACGCGAATACTGCCAACAGTAGAAATGAGCAGATCAGCACAAGTTACACTTCCAGATATCAGACAAACAAAGAAAGAGTATTAAATTATTTTATTGAAAATCAAAAAGTTCTTCTTCTGGATGACTTTCATTATGCGGATACCATGATGCAACATGACGCTGCATGTCAGCTGAAAGAGGCGATTCGCTATAACCTGAAAACAATTATAGTCTCTCTTCCGCATCGGGTAGATGAATCGGTAAAAAATAATCCTGATCTTCAGGGAAGAATCATGAACATAACCATGAAACCTTGGAAGGATGAGGAACTGGCTGAAATTCCAAAAAAAGGGTTTGATATGCTGGGAATTGCCGCAGACCAGACATTGATTCATCGATTGGTGATGGAATGCATCAACTCACCACAAACAATGCAGTCAATCTGCCAGGGGATCGGATATTATATTTCAAAAGACAATATTCTGAAAGATGAAAACATTACAAAAAGCTGCTGTCTGAATGCCAGCTATCTGCCTTATCAGGAGCTATATACTAAGCTGCTGGCAGGGCGTCCTACTCGCGGCCAAAAAAGAAAAATTTATCATCTGGAAGATGGTATGAAAGTCGACCGATATGGATTGGTCCTGGAAGCACTTAAAAGAAATCCGCCTTTAAAAGCAATCACGGAAGCAGAAATCTGCGACAGAGCAAGAAAAATTCTGGATAAAGAAAAAAATTCCCTTAAACTGTCTGCAAGGACAATAGGCAGTACAATCCAGTCCATGTTCAGCATACTGGAAGAAAGCGGTTATGAAGTTGACAGAGTGTTTGACTGGGAAGGAAAGACTCTGACTTTCCGTGAACCTCTGTTCTTATTCTACCTGCGTTGGAGGAACGATGATTAAAAACGATTTAATCCAAAAAGGATTTAAACTAATCGAAATAACTGATCTGCACGAGCTGGCAGATCAATTTGAAAAGTGGAAAGAAGACATACTGTTGTATGCCAGAGATAAAGATGAACGGGTTGTTCTGAGTCTTCATCTGGTTGATATTCCATACCAATCTGCAGAAGAACGGATAAATAAATACCACACTTGTATAAAAAAGACTCTTAATATTCTGGTTCAGGACGCATCTCATAAAAAAGAAAAAACAGATGCGCTGGAGACCATTATTGATAACTTTGGGCTGTATCTGAAAAACATGTTTCTGATCCAGCCTGAAAACAAAGCAACATTAAAAAAAGAAATTTTACAGCAAATTAAAATCTGCAATGAATATGATATACAGCATATAATGTATGCTGTAATAAAAGCATTATATCCGAATGCCAGACGGGAAGTAAATCAGGATACCGGGTATGGAACTGTGCGGTATGATATTATTATTGAAGAAATAAATACTGTTATTGAAATAAAATGTACAAGAAAAGACCATTCTGAAGCTAAATTACACAAAGAACTGGGAGAAGATGCCTTCTTTTACAAATGTTCAAAACTGATTATTTATGTCTATGATAAGGAACACAAAATAACGGATACGGACAATTTCATAAAATCACTGGAACGTACAAAGGAAACTGCAGGTAAAGATATAAAAGTATATGTAGAGCAGGCAAATAAATTGATTTAAAATTTTAAATCCTATGAGAATGAGTTTAATAAGCTGAAAAAGAAATGAAAATCAGAATACGGAGGAATTTTCCAGTGCACAACAGAACAAATGAAAATAACCAGAGTGTTACAAAACGAATGTTTTCACGGTTTATGATCTTTCTTGCCATGCTCCTGCTGCTGATCTCGGCAGGCAGCACAGCAGTTATGGCAGCAGACGGTCTGGAAGTCCATTTTCTGGATGTCGGTCAGGGCGACTGCACGTTGATCCGGCAGGGAGATCACGCGATGCTGATCGACGCCGGCCGCGAGGAAGACAAAGACACGATTTTGAACTATCTTCTTAACACAGAAGGGATCACCAGTCTCGATTACGTGGTAGGGACTCATCCGCATGAAGATCACATCGGTTCTCTTGATTCCGTAATCGAATCGCTCAACGTCGGAGAAGTCCTGCTGCCCGACGTCATCACGACAACAAGAACTTTTGAACAGGTTTTGACCGCCATCGACAGCAAAGGTCTTGGGATCACTGTCCCGGTTCCCGGCACCTCCTATCCGCTTGGAGATGCGTCCTTTTCAGTGTTCGCGCCAGTCGGCGATTACGGCGACGACCTGAACAACTGGTCCATCGCGCTAAAAGTTACATACGGCGAAAGCGACTTTTTGTTTACCGGCGACGCGGAAGCCTCCGCGGAGCAGGATATCGTCAGCGCAGGTTTTGATCTTTCGGCCGACGTCTTCCAGGCCGGACACCACGGCTCGGATACCTCAAACTCGAATCTTATGCTGGATTCTGTCAATCCTGCTTTCATTGTCATCAGCTGCGGCTCCGGAAACAGCTACGGCCATCCGAATCAGGAAGCGCTGGACCGCTTCTGGAATCACGGCGCGAAAATCTTCCGGACGGATGCGCAGGGAACCATCGTCGCTTCTTCCGATGGAACGTCCATCTCCTGGAGTACGGAGCCGTCTGAGAACTGGGCGCCCGGCGGAGCTTCCTTCTCAGTCACGACGCGAACGGCAGGCTCTTCCGGTAATATCTCTTATTCAGGAAGTGACAGTTCAGGCACTTCCGGCAATGACTCTTACGCAGGAAGTGACGACAGCTCAGGCATCTCTGGTGACGACTCCCCGGCAGACAATGGACAGGCAGCATCCAGTGAAATCCAGGTACATATCACGGAGACCGGTTCCAAGTATCACTCGGCCGGATGCCAGTATCTGCGCAGCTCCGATATCATCGTTACACTGGACGACGCGAAGGCAAGGGGACTTACCCCGTGCAGCAAGTGCAATCCGCCGCAGTGATCATGATACGCTAAGAAAATTTCCATTTGAGACATTTTGATTTTCTGAACGCAGAAACTCACTATTTAAAATACCAAAGTTCACAGGAAAGCACTGCGGCTGACAATTTTTTCATATTCAGACTGCAACAACGGGCGAAACGTTCCATGAGAGTTCCGCCCGTTGTTTTGAATCATTTGCAAAATAATTTTTACAGTACAGTTTTCTTTACGCACGCCCATACTTTTTCTTCAGAAATTCTTCCGCCACCTGCGGGAAAAGGATATACGTCATGGCATCCTCATCGCATTTTGCAAGTCCTTTATCATACGCTTCTTTCTTCAGCTTTTCCCACTCCGGCGCAAGCAGGCTTCCTGGACGTACTGTGATCACTTCTTTCTCATCTGTGATCACCAGCTTTTTGAGTTCCTCAGAGCAGGGACCCGGTGTGATGCCGTAACCGCCCTTGACGTAATCCTTCACTTCCTTCGCAATCGTGCCGTAACGTTTTCCTGTCAGAACATTGACCGTGGCCTGCGTGCCGACCATCTGTGAAAATGGTGTAGCAAGCGGCGGATATCCCATATCCTTTCGCACTACCTGAACTTCCTCAAACACTTCGTCGAGCCGACTGATTGCATGCATCTGCTTAAGCTGGCTTTCCAGATTCGAAAGCATGCCGCCCGGTACCTGATGCTTGAGCACCGATACGTTTACTCCGGTAAACTGGCTCAGATACTTGCGGTATTTCTCGCGCATGACGCCGATATACTGATTGATATACTCAAATTTGTCCAGATCAAGTCCCGTATCCGCAGGCGTGCCCTGCAGCATCGCGATGATCGCCTCGATCGCGGGCAGCGAGGTTCCTCCTGACAGATTCGAAACACAGCCGTTGACCACATCGGCTCCCGCCCGTATCGCTTCCCAGTAAGCAGTGAGCGCCATTCCGCCTGTCGCGTGACAGTTGATCCACAGGGGAAGCGGAATCGCATCCTTCAGCGCTTTCGTGTTGACATACGCCTCGCGCGGCGTCATCTGCCCTGCCATATCCACGAGCATGATGCTGTCCACTCCAAGCTTTTGATAAGCGCGCGCTGTCTCCACCAGTTTCTCTGTATTATGGATCGGACTGACCGTGTACAGGATTGACGCGCAGCACTCTTTCCCGGCTTTCTTCACCGCCCTGATTGCCGTTTCACAGTTTCTGGCATCATTCAGTCCATCAAAGACATTAAAGATGTCCATACCATTTTTCGCGGCCAGCTCCACAAATTTCTCCACCACATCGTCCGGATACTGCCGGTAGCCGATCAGATTCTGCCCGCGCAGCAGCATCGTGGTCTTCGTATTCTTCATCACTTCTTTAAATCTGCGCAGACGCTCCCACGGATCATTGTTCAGATAGCGGATGCAGACATCAAACGTGGCGCCCCCCCATACCTCCATCGCTTCAAACCCTACTTTATCCATATTCGGGAGGATCCGGACCATATCGTCCGTCTCAAACCGGGTGGCAAACAGCGACTGCTGCCCATCGCGGAAATCCGAACTGCATATTTTCACTTTCTTTTTTGGAAATTCTGCCGTGATATCAGCCACAGCCGCTTTCGCCTCGGCAGCCGGAACCGGTGTTTCTTTCTTTTTCGACCAGAACATAGTTCGCCCTTCTTTCTAAAACGCTCATTCCCACACAGCATTTTCCGAATGTTCATACAGACATGACCGCACATTGTCCGCAGAAACGGAAGTCTATGAACTCTGCATGGGAACTGAGCTTTTACAATATAAATATCTCCTTCACAATCTGCTTTCCCATCTCTTCTGTGGAAAGCAGCGTTTTCCCTTCCGTCCAGATATCCCTGGTCGCATACCCTCTGCGGATAACCCAATCCACCGCACGCTCAATATTTTCCGCTTCTTCTGCGAGTCCGAACGAATACCGGAGCATCAACGATACCGCCATAATCATCCCAATCGGATTTACAACCTGCTGTCCGATCAGAGTTTCATCCGGATGATGGAGCTGATTCGGCGTATAGATCGCATGTCCTTCCCGGTTGAGCTCGGCAGACGCATACAGGTACTGTGTCCCTGTCATCTGCGTTCCCTCGTCGGCAATGATATCCCCAAAAAGATTGGAAGTCACAACCACGTCAAAGTTCCACGGCTCCACCATGACCTTCATAGCCGCGTTATCAATGTAATAATGGGTAAGGAAAAGCCCCGGGTATTTTTCCGCGACCTTCTCAACGGTCTGCCGCCACAGCCGGGAACTCTCCAGAACATTGGACTTGTCAAGGCTAACCACCCGTTTTTTCCGCTCAAGTGCAAGCTCCATGGCGATTTCGGCTGTATATTTTACAATGCTTTCATTATAATACTCGTATTCATAGGCTTCCTTTCCGAAAGAACCCACGGATTTTACTTTGTCCGAACAAAACACACCCCCGATAATATCTCTGACAAAAACGATATCCAATCCTTTTTTCAGGATATAATCCTTCAGCGGAGAGAACGCTGCCAGCTCCGGATAATATTTTACCGGCCGGATATTCGTAGTCACGCCAAGTCCTCTGCGCAGTCCCATCAGAGCAGCCTCCGGCCGCCGTTCAATCGGATTATTCTGATATTTTGAGAGCCCGGAATTTCCGAACAGAACAGCCGGAACTTTCTGACAGATTTTCAGAGATTCCGCTGGAAGCGGCTCCAGCCCTTCATCGAGAGCCGCTCCTCCGGCCAGTACCATATGAATCTCCAGCTTGTGATTGTATTTCGCGCAGACCGCCTTGAGCACCTCCAGCGCAGGCTGCGTCATCTCAGGTCCCACGCCGTCTCCCGGAATGACCGCCAGATTTACGATCATAAACTCTTCCCCACTTTCTTCGGATGTCCGTTCTCATCCAGCACCACATAGACAAACTCCGCATCTGCCGCAAGGATATCTTCTTCTCCAGGTTCTCCATCTATGAAAGCTTCCACTTTCACACGGAGGGATGTATTTCCGACCTTCACAACCTCCGCAGTCACATCCAGAAAAACTCCCACCGGGATCGGCTTCAGAAAACGAATCCTTTCAACCGCCACGGTCGCTACATCCGACTCCGCAAAACGTTTGGCCGCAATGCCGGATGTCTCATCCATCCAGTCCATCAGCACGCCGCCGTACAATGTGTTCCTGTGATTCGCGCTGCCCGGCATCACCGCGCGGGACATTTTTGTGAGCTTCATCTGTACATCCCTCCTGATCATTAAAATCTACGGCATACACTTGAACCCGTTCCAGCACGGTTCCCCAGTGTACTGCTTCACTTTTTCCTTTCCCTCAAGCACACGAACCGCTCCCGCGGCAAGCGCTTCCATCTCAAACTCTCCCGCCATCACTTCAATGGGCGCGATAAAGGAAATCATATCCTTCAGATATTGTACCACATATTTATCGTGAGAGATTCCGCCTGTCAGGATAATTCCGTCCACTTTTCCCTTCAGCACAGCCGCCATGCTTCCGGCCGTCTTCCCGATCTGATAGAGCATGGAATCGTAGACCAGCTTCGCATACTCATTTCCGTCTTTAATCATCTGACCGACTTCCCTTGCGTCGGAAGTCCCAAGATGATCCACCAGACCGCCCGTCTTGCTGACTCTGTCCCACATTTGCTTTTCCGTATATTTTCCGGAGAAGCATTCTTTGATGACATCTTTTACCGGAATCTGCCCACAGCGGGTCGGCGCCATCGGCCCGTCGCCATTCGCAATATCGTTGGAATCGATCATGCGGCCCTTCTGATGCGCCGTCACAGAGATTCCGCCGCCGATATGACAGATGATCAGATTCATGTCTTCATAGTTCTTTCCGCACTTCTGCGCGTAACGAATGCCAATCTCCTTCTGATTCAGCGCATGGATACGGCTCTCGCGGTAAATCCCTTTCCAGCCGGTCATTCTCGCCTCATCCGTAAATTCATCGACATCCGGCGGATTTACGACAAAGGCCTTCCCGCCATACTCCCCGGCAAAAGCCGCCGCAAGCTGAGAACCGAGCATCGCCGGATGCTTCACGGTAAAACCGGCCCTCGCATGCTCCAGGAGCTTTCCTTCCGCCGCGTAGACGCCGCCTTCAACGTTGACAAGCGCCCCTCCTCTTGCGGAAAACGCGTCCACACCTGCAAGACTCACGCCTGCTTTTGCGAGCTCCGCAAGAATCGTCTCTTTGCGGTAATCGAACTGGTCATTAATCTCCTTAAATTCCTTCAGCTTTTCCGCATCGTGAGACACATTTTTTGAAAAAATTTCCTTATCCCCTTCAAACATCGCGATCTTGGTCGAAGTCGAACCGGGGTTAATCGCAAACACTTTATAACTGCTCATGGATTTCTCCTTTTCTGTTTAAACATTCCTGTCCTGCGCCGCAGAACAACATGAGGTATTTTAATGGAAGAACGGATACAGGAATCCGATCCAGATTACCATCAGCGCGCCTCCGATACGTGTGGAAATGGAAGCAAATGCCAGAAGCTCCATGCGGTTTGCCGCGGAAAGCACCGCAAGGTCTCCGGAACCGCCAATGTTGCAGCAGCAAAGTCCCGCAGTTACACCTGCCTCATAAGCCCACAGTCCGGAAAGTTTTCCAAAAATCATCGCTCCGAGGAATGCTCCAAGCACCGCAAGGATAATTGTTATGAACGCGCCCGGCGTGAAGTAGGAATACAGGGATGAGAAATCAAGTGAACTGATGCCAATCCCCGCGATCAGCATTGGAAGCAGGGCTTTCAACGCAAAATTCATCGAGTAAACGCAGTTGTCCTCATATTGTACCGGAAGGATCCCTGTACATTTGATAATAATGCCAAGAATGATTGTCCATGCCAGACCCGGAATTACCGAAAAGCCCGGAATGCTGCCGAGGATATTTCCAAGCAGATACAGACAAAAGCTCATGAAAATACCGGAAGCCAGCGCTCCATAGTTTGCTGAGGTCGGCTGACGCTTCTCCGCCTGTGTCTCCATGGTCGCGCCCTTTGCCGCGAGAATCTCGCCGTTTCCGTTCAGTCCTTTCATCTTAGCCGTCATTCCGCCGCCGACTGCCGCGAACACGACCGCAAGGATGTTTGCGATGGACGCATAACACAGGAATTGGCCGGACATGCCTGTCATATCCGTTCCGGACAGATCCGTATACAGCTTCGGCAGAGTTGTCAGAGCGCCGCCTGAACCGCCTGACATGCAGGGAGCCGCAATGTTAAACAGGGCCTCAGCTACGCCGAACCTTGTGATCAGTCCGGCAAGCATCGCAAAGAGGATCGCGAACACCTGACTTCCAAGAATCGTCGGGATATAGCGCGCGGTTGCTCCGAGAATGATCCGGCGGTCCATGATCAGGATTGCTCCCACCAGCAGCAATGCGATGTAAGCGTTCTGGAAACCACCCTTCATCAGGACGTTGACACCGTTTACCAGCGGCTCAGGAATCCATCCCATATAATTCATAAAGGACGCGCCGATCAGCGGAAGCACGCAGGCGCCGCCCAGGTAATTATTGACAATCGGGATCGTATTGCCAAGCCAGAAGAAAAGCCCGCCGATCGCCATCAGGAACGCGAATGACATCAGAAATTCCACAGACGGCTCCGCTCCCTTATAGGCGACTCCTGACGCCTCCGGCATGAAACCGCCGTAAATCGTCACCATGACAATCAGGAAAAACGGAACAAAATATTTAAACGGCAGACCACATACGTCAAACTGAAATTTTTTCTTATCCATACTATTTCTCCTTTTTTATTTAGTTCTTCCCCACCAGCGCCGCGAGCACGATTGACATATATTTGTCGTCAGCCGCCGCGGAGCGTGATACGAGCAGTACAGGCACCTGCGCACCCAGCACCATTCCGCCTGTCCTCGCGCCGCCAAGAACAGTCAATGACTTTGCCAGAGCATTCGCACTGACGATATCCGGCATCACCAGAAGATCAGCATCTCCTGCCACCGGGCTTGTATAACCCTTAATCCCTGCGGATTCCGGATCCATTGCCAGATCCAGACTGATCGGTCCTTCAAGGATACAGCCGTCGATTCCTTCTTCCTTGATCTCGCCGGCCTCTACCGTCTCCTTCATCTTTGGATTAACCTTCTCAATCGCCGCAATCATCGCTACCTTCGGATTTTCCAGACCAAGCGCCTGAAACGCGCCCACTGCATTGACAATCGCCGCTTTCTTCTGCTCCTTGTTCGGATAAGTCAGAAGCGCCGGATCCGTAATGGCAAATACCTTGTGATAATGCGGACTCTCCATGAATGCCACCAGGCTCATCACATCATTCTTGCGGATACCACGCTCCTTGTTCACAAGTACCTTCATCAGCGCTCCTGTCTCTGTCTTTCCCTTCATGATGCAGTCCACTTCGCCTGCTCTCGCCATATCGGCCGCTTTCTGAATCGCCTCAGCCGGATCTGCGATATTGATGATCGTCATCCCCTCTGCAGAGATATTCAATCTGACCAGAATCTCCCTGATGGCAGCCTCATCGCCGATCAGCACCGGCTCCACCAGTCCGTCGTCATACGCATGATGAACCGCCTCCAGCGTATGCTCATCCTGCGCCGGTACTACGGCCACGCGGCGCTTTTCCGGCAGCGCCCGCAGCGCCTCCTTCATCTGTTCAAAACTTTTTAACATTCCTGTTCATTCCTTTCGTTTCACATGATCTTCGTCGGATCCGTCACCACGCCCGCAATCGCGGTCGCCGCCGCCACAGCAGGACTCGACAGATAGCTGAGCGTCTTCTTGGTTCCCTGTCTCCCGATGAAATTCCGGTTTGCAGTGAGCAGAATCCGCTCGTCATCCGTCATCAGACCATAAGGCATGCCGCAGCAGAGTCCGCAGCACGGATGGCTGATCACGCCGCCCGCCTCAATGAAAGTCTTGATATACCCTCGCTCAATCGCCTGCTTAAACACCGTATTCGTCGCGGGAACTACGACAAAGCGCAGTCCTTCGGCCACTTTCTTCCCCTTCATGATCTTCGCCGCAACTTCAAGGTCTTCGATACTGCCGTTTGTACAGCTGCCCAGGTAAACTTCATCAATAGGAGTTCCCTCCACCTCACTGACAGGATGCACATTGTCCACGCCCTGCGGACAGGAAAGCTGAGGCTCCAGTTCGCTCACATCGTACACGAGCGTTCTTTCGTATTTTGCTTCCTCGTCCACGCAGACCCAGTCGATCTCTTCCAGCGGCATCCCATAATACTCAGCTGTTTTTTCGTCCGCCTCAAACAGTCCGCATTTTGCGCCCGCTTCCAGCGCCATATTTGCCACGGTAAACCGTTGTTCCATGCTCATCTCATGCGCCGCCGGTCCGGTGAATTCCAGCGATTTGTACTGACCTCCGTCCGCTTTGATATCTCCGAGGATCCGCAGAATTACGTCCTTCGACATCACTCCATCTTTCAGATGTCCATTCAGCACAATTTTGATCGCAGAAGGAACCTTGAACCAGAGCTCGCCCGTGATCATGGCCGCCGCCATCTCCGCCGTTCCGATGCCGGAACAAAAATTTCCGGCCCCTCCGTAGGTCGTCGTATGACTGTCTGTCGCCGTGGCGATTCCTCCCGGTTTCGCGTATTTCGCCTCGTGCATGATCGTGTGGCAGATGCCTTCTCCTATATGCAGTTTTTTGATCCCGTATTTCTCCGCAATCGCCAGTCCCGCGTTATAATGGTCATAATCATTCTTCGCGACGGCTGTCGGCATGCAGTGATCAAAAATAATCGTCACTTTATCCGGATCGTCGATCTTCTCCGCTCCCATCGCGTTCAATGTATTCAGAAGGTACGTGGTATAAATGTCATGAATCATCAGCATGTCCGGCTTTGTAATCACGATATCGCCAGGCTCCACATGCTCCTTGCCCGCATTCTTTTTCAGAAGCTTCTCCGCCATCGTGTAGCCCTTTTTGCGGCACTGCTCCAGCGTCAGCGGAGTAATCTCAGACGGCTTTATTCCTGCCGCGATCCTCTTCTTCGTATCCTCAATCAGACCGCCATTGGATACGATGTTAAACAGATTCTCCGGAATCGCGCCGACCCGGAATGTCTGTCCGTTCACTGTCACAGTCCCCGCATCCACATCCACTGTCACAATGTCTCCGCCCTCGCAGATATCCTGGATTCCGTCGCAGGTCAGAAGCAGTATCCCGCTGTTAAACGCATTGCGGAAAAAAATCCTCGCATAGCTCTTTGCGATGATACACTTCACGCCGTTGCGCGCGATCACGGTCGCTGCCTGCTCGCGGCTTGAACCACATCCAAAGTTTGTTCCGGCCACCAGGATGTCGCCCGGCTGCACCGTGGAGGCAAATTCCGGCTTCAGCAGCTCAAACGCATATTTCTTCATCTCTTCCACATCAGGGATCGTTCCTCTCTTTCCCGGGATGATCGTATCTGTATCGATGTCATTTCCAAATTTCCATATTTTTCCGCTGAATTTCTTTTCCATTCCGGCACCTCCCCTATATCTGCTTTGTGACGGCAGAGGCCATCACGGATTCCACGGACGCGCTGTACACTTCCGAATCCTCACAGCCCATCGCACCGAAATAAGTATGCAGCCCTGTCGATATCATGCGCTCCTTCGGTCCGAGCGCGCCCGGTCCCTGTACAACGACACTGTGTTCTCCCGCAGCGCTGATCTGTGCGCCAAAATCAATCAGTTTCGCCAGAATACCTTCCTCACAGGCTTTGATATAATCCTCGCTCGTAGCCGGGCATACGGTCAGACGGAAGCCTCTTGCCAGCGTCTTTCCCTCAATCAGTTCCGCCGCTTTCCGCAGTTCCTCAATCGTTCCGCCGTTAAAACCGCCGATCTGTCCTGCCTGCAGTTCTTTCCCCGCAAGAGAAGCTTTCTCTGTGATCTGCGCCTGCGCCTGACTCTTTCTATCGGCACATGGCAGCATAACCATGGGCTCCACTGTCCCAAGATCCAGCTCATACGCATTCAGCGGCTCTTCCTGCGTCATCCCCGCAGTGTAGGCTCCCGTAATGCAGGCCATGCCGCAGAGTATTTCCTTTTCATGCTGATTCGCCTGCGGTGCGTAAATCTCGACTGCTTTACGCTTGAGATCCCCGGCGCCTTTCAGCATTGCAAATGCTGCGTCCATCATGCTGACGCCGTCTTTTAACCTGCCGGTCAGCTTCACATATACAGTCTCCGGAACCACGATGCTGTAGCGCCCCGTCTCTGTCACTCTTGCCAGTTCCGGAATACTCACGTCGATGCCAAGTGCCCCCTTCGCGCCAAACACACTGCCGTGGGAACCGCCGCCCACAACGATCTGTCCCGGCTGAACTATCTCGTTCAGCATATACTGATACCCCACGCCTTTTGCCTGGATATACCGGCAGCCGTATTTTTTCGCAAATTCCAGATTTTTCTTCAGGATCGCCGCAGCCTCCGGTCTTCCGGTCGGCACATCGTGGTCGTAGATGACCAGCACCTTTCCCGGAGCCGCCACTGTGGAGATATCCTCCACAGCGGCATGGGATACTCCGTCGTTGATCACAATGTAGTCCGGAATTACGGTCACAACTGTGCCGGCCGCACCGCCAAGCATTTTTTCAACAAATGTACCCATAGATTTCCTCCTTATTTCGCAAGCGCTTTATATTTCTCGTATCTTGCCATTGCCTCGCTTTCTGTCCGCTCGAACAGTTCGTCTGCCTCTGCCGGGAAAGTTCTCTCAAGAGACGCATACCTCACCTCGCCGCGCAGGAAACTGCGGAAGTCGCCGGTCGGCTCTTTTGAGTCGAGGATGAATGGATTCTTCCCTTCCTCAATCAGCTTCGGATTGTTGCGGTAAAGCTGCCAGTAACCAACCTCGACCGCGCGCTTCATCTCTCCCTGCACATCGTTCATGCCACACTTGAGCCCGTGATTGATGCACGGCGCGTACGCGATGATCAGAGACGGACCTTCGTAGGCCTCCGCCTCAATGACCGCTTTCAGGAACTGCGCCGGGTTCGCGCCCATGGATACCTGCGCCACATAAACGTCCCCATAGCTCATCGCCATCAGTCCGAGATCCTTTTTCTTTCTTCTCTTGCCTGCCGCCGCAAACTGCGCCACCGCTCCGGTCGGCGTCGCCTTGGAAGCCTGTCCGCCTGTATTGGAATAAACTTCTGTATCAAATACCATCACGTTGACGTTCGCGCCGGAAGCCAGCACATGATCCAGTCCGCCGTAACCGATATCGTATGCCCAGCCGTCGCCGCCGAAGAACCATACGGACTTCTTCGTCAGGTGATCATAATTCTCCTTAACCCGCTCAATAACTTCTTTTTCTTCTTCTGTCGCCGTATGCGCCGCAACCGCCGCTTTCAGCGCCTCGCCGGTTATTCTGGACTTTTCCGCGTCATTCATGGCCTCCGCCCACGCGAGTCCCGCCGCCTTCAGCGCCTCATCTTCTGTCTTCTGTACAAGATCCAGCACATGCATCATCAATTTGCTTCTCTGCTGCTCCACTGACAGCCAGATTCCCATACCGAACTCCGCGTTATTTTCAAAGAGTGAACCGCCGACTGCCGGACCCTGTCCCTTATGATTGGTCGTGTACGGGAAGGACGGGAAGCTGGTCGCCCACACCTGAGAACATCCGGTTGCCGTCGCTATATACATACGGTCGCCAAAAAGCTGCGTAATCAGTTTTGCGTACGGAGTCTCACCGCAGCCCGGGCATGCTCCCGGGAACTCAAGCAGCGGCTGCTGCAGCTGACTTCCCTTTACGGTTCCGATTCCGAGCGGATTTTCCTTCGGGGAAAGCTTCACCGCGTACTCCCAGTTCTCCGCCTCCGCAAGGTTTGCGTCAAGCGGCAGCATTGTAAGCGCTTTTTCCTTCGCCGGGCAGACATTCGCGCAGCTTCCGCAGCCGGTACAGTCAAGTACGGAGGTCTGAATCCTGTACTGATATTTCTCCATTCCTTTTCCTTTGCCCTGTACGGTCACAAAGCTTTCCGGAGCCGCTGCCGTCTCTTCCTCATTTACCAGGAACGGACGGATACTCGCATGCGGGCAGACATAAGAGCACAAATTGCACTGCAGACATTTCTGCGCATCCCAGACAGGAACATTTACGGCGATACCCCTCTTCTCATATTTGGAAGTTCCCTGCGGCATTGTGCCGTCCGGAAGATCCATAAACTCGCTGACCGGGATACTGTCGCCCTCCATTGCGTTTTCCGGGATCTGAATCTTGCGGATCCACTTCGGAAGCGACGGATCTACTTTGCGGGTTTCCGGTACCAGTTCGGACCAGCTTGCCGGCACTGTTACTTCCTCCACCATCTCAACACCCTTATCAATGGCGGCATAATTCATATTGACGACCTTCTCGCCCTTCTTTCCGTAGGACTTCAAAGCCGCTTTCTTCATATAATCAACTGCTTCCTCAATCGGAATGATGTTCGCGATCTTGAAGAACGCAGCCTGCAGAATTGTGTTGGTTCGGTTCCCCATTCCAAGCTCTGCTGCAATCTTTGTGGAATCAATCACATACAGACGGACCTTCTTGTCTGCTGCCGCTTTCTTGAAGGAATTTGTCAGATGCTTTTCCAGCTCCTCGCCTCTCCAGTCGCACGCAATCAGTACGTTCGCGCCTTCCTTCGCGTCCGCCAGAATATCGTAAGCGGCAAGATAAGTCTTGTTGTGGCAGGCAATGAAATCTGCCTGCTTCACCAGATACTCCGAGTGAATCGGCTTCTTTCCAAAACGGAGATGGGAACGAGTCACTCCGCCCGATTTCTTTCCGTCATACTGGAAGAATGCCTGTACGTTCAGATCCGTGTGGTCTCCGATGATCTTGATCGTATTTTTGTTCGCGCCGACCGTGCCGTCAGAGCCAAGGCCCCAGAACTTGCAGCTGATTGTCCCCTCCGGAACTGTGTCAATCTCCGGACCGACTGGCAGGGAGAGATGCGTCACATCGTCGTTGATACCAATCGTATAATGCGTTCTGGAATTCTCTTCCTTCATATTATGAAACTCAGCCGCTGCCTGCGCCGCCGTATAATCCTTGCTCGCAAGACCGTAGCGGCAGGCCAGCACTTCAATATCCTTCCCTGATTCCTGAATCACGGAACATACATCCTCATAGAGCGGCTCACCGACAGCGCCTGGCTCCTTTGTACGGTCGTTGACCGTGATCTTTTTCACAGTCTCCGGCAGCTGACCAAGGAAATATTTCGCGGAGAACGGACGGTACAGATGCACATCGATATAGCCGACCTTCTCGCCTTTTGCCAGAAGATAATCAACCGTCTCCCGGATTGTTCCGCTTGCGGAACCCATCACCACGATCACATGCTCGGCATCTGGAGCGCCGTAATAGTTGAACGGTTTGTAATCACGTCCTGTCAGCTTGTTGATCTTTTCCATATACTCGGCCACAATATCCGGCAGCGCATCATAGTAGGAATTGCACGCCTCGCGGCTCTGGAAATATGTATCGGACTGACCTGTTGTACGCAGCACCGGATGTTCCGGATTCAGCGCATTCCTGCGGAATTTCGCCAGTTCTTCCTGATCGACCAGCTTTTTCAAATCCTCGTAATCGAGGCAGTCCACTTTCTGGATCTCATGAGAGGTGCGGAAACCGTCAAAGAAATGCATAAACGGGACGTGCCCCTTAATTGCGGACAGATGCGCGACGGCACCCAGATCCATACAGGACTGTACACTTGAAGATGCGAGCAGCGCAAACCCGGTCTGACGGCAGGCCATGACATCGGACTGCTCTGCGTCGATAGAAATCGCGTGGGTCGCAACATTTCTGGACGCCACATGAATCACGCCCGGCTTGAGCTGGCCCGCGATCCTGTACATGGTCGGGATCATCAGCATCAGTCCTTGTGATGCCGTGTAGGATGTTCCGAGAACTCCGCCGTCGAGCGCCCCGTGCATGGCGGACACTGCGCCTGCTTCCGACTGCATCTCCACCAGCTTCACCGGCTGGCCGAAAATATTCTTCATTCCATTGGCCGCCCATTTGTCCACCAGCTCCGCCATTGGAGAAGACGGTGTGATCGGATAGATCGCAGCCACTTCTGTGAAAGCATAGGAAGCGTACGCAGCCGCTTCGTTGCCGTCCATTGTTCTTCTTACTTTGCTCATTTTTTCCGCCTTTCTCCCCGGTTCTCTTCCCCGAACCGGGATGTATGATTCCTGATTTTCTGCTTCCGTTTAGTTTTACGTTTTAGTTTTACGTTTTAGTTTAACGTTTGTCTTGAGTCCTAAGATACCCCAGCATTTTAAGTTTGTCAATCATTTCTCAAACTTTTTTTATTTTTCGGTAATTTTCCACATTTTTTCCCTCTTGTTTTTGTAGAAAAACACAAAACCTGACGGCCATGCTTGACAAAGCATGGTTTTATCTTTAATATTTATTTTAGTAAACAAACAGACAGGGAAAACTGGTTTTTGCAGACGACAGTTTAGTAAACAAAATATGCAGAAATTTTTCCCGGGGTGCGAAATTTAGTAAACATATAGAATGGAAGGATTGCATGGTTACAATTCGGGATGTTGCAAAAGCCGCCGGTGTCTCTGTGACAACGGTGTCTGTCATTATCAATGGGAAAGCGGAAGAACGCAAAATATCGGAGGCCACACAGGTTCGGGTCCAGTCCACGATGAAAGAACTGGGCTACCGCCCCAACCTGAGCGCACGCAAGCTTCGCAGCAGGGACAACAAACGTCCGGTCATCGCCTTTTTCTGGCCGCTGGACTACCGTATCCCCATCATGGCCTCCTTTGTGAACGCGTTCCAGCTTGAGATCAGTCGTCTTCAGTTTGACTGTGAGCTGGTCGTTCAGACTTATGAAAACGACCATCTGGACCAGTCCGCGTTTTCCATCATCAACAACAGTTATCATGGAATCATGATCGGCGGAACCTCCATCTCAGACATCGCCTATCTTGAAAAGCTGTCTCCCAAGATGCCGCTGGTACTGATCAACCGCGAATCAAAGCTGTTCAACACCGTCTACACCAACCATCAGGCGATCGGCTTTCAGGCCGCCCTGGAATTCAAAAAGAAAAATTTTACGGAAGTCGCAGTCATTTCCTCGGAACACAGCTACGTTGCTACCGGATTGCGCACGCAGGCATTTTTGTACGCCTGTTCCGTATCTGGAATTAATATCTATACCAGACACATATACCGCGCCCCCAGTACGATTGAGGGAGGATATGAGGCCGCTGTCCGATATCTCGCGGAGGACAGCCGTCCGAAAGCGATCTTCTGCGATTCCGACATCATGGCACTTGGAGCTCTCTCCGCTTTTCATGAAAAGGGGCTGCGCCTGCCGGAGGACGTCAGCATTCTCAGCATTTCCATGCTGGGATCCGAGAACACACGGCACTCCATCCCGCCGCTCAGCGTCATTGAGATGCCGAACGACCGCATAGGCTCAGAGATCATACGGCTGCTGCAGGAGAAAATCCGTGAAAATGATCTGACACCGACACACATTCAGCTGGATGCAAAGCTTATTCTAAGAGAAAGTTTTTAAACTGTTTAAAAGCCGGGAATCTGTTTATTGATTCCCGGCTTTTCTCATGCGCAGGCCCGTGTAAGGAAAATAGCTGCTGACGCAGCACCTGGGCCGCGCAGACGAGCAGGCTCTTTTCAAAATTTGTCCGAAAAATATCTTGACAAACCTGAAAATCAGGTCTATGATTGATTTAACGTTTTAGTTTAACGTTACACTTTCAAAACTGGAAACTCTCCTTCTTCCCATTCAGAGTTTCCAGTTTGAGAGTATTACCACTCTCTCCTTTTTTGCAGAATATAACTGCCAACTGAAAAATTAATTTGGGGGGCTTTATCTATGAAACAGACAGATACTGAAAAACTGGAACGTTCCGCTGCCATTCTCGCAGAACTTAAAGAAGCGCGCGGAGGTTCCGTTATGGATTCCCATCGCGTCATGGGAAACGATCCGAATCTTATCAACATGTTCTTGCAGCAGTATGTCAACTGCAACAAGAAAGATATCTCCATCCCGAAGAAATACCGCGAACTGATCGTAATGGCGATCGGCATGGCTACCGGGACAGAGACTACCATGAAAGTACATTCAAAAATCGCGCTGGAAAACGGCGCCACACTGGATGAAATTTTCGAGGTAATTCGTATTATCTTCTTCACCTGCGGCGTGACAAAGCTTCTTCCGGCTCTCGAAACACTGGGCGATCTTTTTGAGCCCGTGGATCTGCCGGAGAACTGAATATTTTTAACCCACACAATCCGAAAGTCAGCATGACTGGATCCATCCTTTTATTGCCAGGGATGCATTCTCCTCTTTTTTCGGTCCCCTGCTCTGCCTGGGCCGCAGAGCAGGGGACTTTTATTTGCACAGGCCCGCACATGGAAATCAGCTGCTGACGCAGCATACGGGCCGCGCGGCGAGCAGGAGGGGAAAACCACCTCCTGCTCGATTTCACACAGCATATCTATACATACCTGTTCAAGATTCCCCGGACCGCGCTCAGATAGGATCCTCCGAACAGATTCAGATGATTCAGCATATGATAGAGATTATACAGGTCTCTTCTGTCGCGGTATCCCTGATCATACGGATTTATCTCACGGTAAGCGCCATAAAAGGCAGGAGAAAAACCTCTAAACAGTTCTGTCATCGCCAGTTCCGCCTCAAAATGTCCGACATAAGCGGCCGGGTCGAGGATCCACGCCTTCCCATCCGGCCCACAGACAGCGTTCCCGCTCCACAGATCCCCATGGATCAGCGAAGGAAATTCCGGTTCCTCCAGAAACGAATCCAGATGATCCAACAGTTCTGTGCACTGGCGGCGCATCCTGGCGTCAAGATATCCTTCCGCCATTCTGATCTGCGGCCGCAGGCGGCAGTCACGGAAAAATGTGATCCAGCTTTCCTTCGGCGTGTTAATCTGAGGAGACGCGCCAATGTAATTGTTGGATTCGAAGCCAAAGCAGGAATTGCCATCCGCGCGGTGCAGCAGCGCAAGCTCCCTGCCGAATATCTCCCAGTATCCTTTAATCCTGGGGGCTGCCTCCAGATACTCCAGCAACAGAAACGACCGGTTCTGCCCCTTTTCTGTTCCAAATCCCAGAACCCTGGGGACGCCTATGATCTTCGTTTTGCGCAGAGCTTCCAGCCCCTTTGCTTCCGCCTCAAAAAAAGACAGATTCTTTGCCGTATTGCATTTCATGAACACCGCCGACCCGTCAGAAAGGGAAAGCCGGTAAGACTCATTGATATCCCCGCCATATACCGGGCGGCAGCTGACAACATACAGACCATTTCCAAACAGAGCTGAGACGGCCTCATCCAGCGTATTTACATTTAAAGCCTCCATATTCATTCCTCCAAAGTATCTATATGTACGCTGCGCCTGGAATTATTCTGGCAGATGCGCTGTTAATTGTGATCGGATGTAATACCATCTGTAAAAAAGTAGAAAGGTATTTGAAAGCAAGTACAAATTTTCCCTTGCCAAATATGAGCAGATGGCTTATAATCAGTGCAGAAGGTAACGGAGATACTGGTATATCCCCATTACCCCAGACGGAAACTTGATGTAAAATGGTTTACAAGTTACATAAGCTATCCCCTATTTGCGGTAGAGGATAGCTTTTAAAATATCCCGCACGATCCTGAGATTTTAAAAATCCTGAATCTTACGGGATATTTTCATTTTTATGCACAGGCCCGCATATGGAAATCAGCTGCTGACGCAGCATGCAGGCCGCGCAGCGATTTTCTTACTGATCCTCTCCGAAATCCGCCTTGTATGCGGCCGCAAGTTTCTCCGGCCAGTCGGATACCGGCTCCAGACGTCCTGTGAAGAAGCGGAGCGTCTTCGGCTCATGCACGAAGCGGAGTCCTTCGATCAGATGTCTGTGATCATATACCCATTTCACGCGGTCAATCACATATTCTGTCTGTGACAGAGTGAAGACACGGCGCGGTAACGCCAGACGCACCAGTTCCATAGAAGCAAAGCGCTCGCTTCCGTCCGCGTTTCTCTCTTCAGAAAGCGTTCCTCTCTCCATGCCGCGGATACCGCCGCAGATGTACAGTGCGCAGACAAGCGCGCCCGCCGGATACTGCTCCTGCGGAATGTGGCTGACCACCTGGCTCGCGTCGATATGCGCGCCAAGTCCGCCTCCCGGCGTGATCATCGGAACGCCGTACGCGTCAAGCTGATCCACACAGTATTTGATGAACTGCGGTCCCTGAGAGATAATGTCCATATCAAGCGATTCGTCAAAGCCAATGATCATGGCCTCCATCTCCTTGACGGACATTCCGCCGTAAGTCAGGAAACCTTCGAACATCGGGACAAGATCTTCCATGGAGTGGAACAGCTCTTCATCACGGACCAGGATTCCGCCGCCGCGCGCGAAACCGAACTTTCTTCCGGAGAAGTAGATGATATCAAACAGATCCGCTATCATGCGGAGAATTTCCGCGGTTGACTTATCCTTCATCGACTCCTCACGTGTCTTGATGAAATACAGGTTATCCTGCAGCAGGGAAGCATCCAGCACGCTCAGGATGCCGTATTTTCTTGTGATATCCGTCGCCGCTTTCATGTTCTCGTAGGAAATCGGCTGTCCTCCGATCAGGTTTGTGCCGGCCTCAAGGCGCATGTAAGGCACATTCTCCGGAGTTTCTTTCAGAATGCAGGCTTCCAGCTTTTCCAGATCAATGTTGCCCTTGAACGGAAGCGTGCTCTTTGAAACCAGACCTTCATCTTTCACCAGCTCTTCCACCCGGCCGCCAAGACGCGTAATGTGCGCTTTTGCCGTGGTGAAGTGATAGTTCATGATCACGCAGTTTCCTGGTTTTACAAAACGCTGTGCCAGAATATTCTCACAGGCACGTCCCTGATGCGCGGGAAGCAGATATTTGATTCCGAAAAGCTCTGTCAGCTTGTCATTCATGCGGTAAAACGTTTCGCTTCCGGCGTAGGCGTCGTCCGCGCGAAGCATGGCGGACTGCATGTTGTCGCTCATGGCATTTACGCCTGAGTCGGTCAGCATATCCATGAAAATATCTCCGTT
>CANQAR010000085.1 GCA_947588845.1 uncultured Lachnospiraceae bacterium | reverse complement strand
AGGAGACTTTATTATGATTGTTACGGTGGAATATAAAAAGGGGCAGAAGCTGACAGAAGACCAGATTGCTGAAATTGAAGCAGCAAAAGGAAAGCCGATTGTTTATGATGAGGATTCTCCGGAGCTGACTCCGGCTATGGAGAAAGCTTTCCAGGTGGCAGCAAGAAACAGGAACAGATACAGACGGGAAATTTCATAAAGAAGAATCAGAAAAGGGGCTGTCGGGGACAGCCCCTTCAAACAGTGATTTGATTTACCCTTTGACGCCGCCTGCCGTAAGCCCCGCCGCCAGGTGCTTCTCGATACACAGAAAGAGAATAATGACCGGCACGGTCGCGAACAGCGATGTCGCGAACAGATACTGCCACTGAATCATGTTGAAGCCGTAGAAGACGTTGATGCCGACGGTAATAGGCTTCAGCGTGTCCGTGGACATCAGCGTCAGCGCGATTGTGTATTCATTCCAGGAATTGATGAACACGAAGATCAGCGTCGTGACGATGCCGGGCGCCGACATCGGAATAAGGACCCGGATCAGGGAGCCGATGGTTCCGCAGCCGTCCACCTTTGCGGCCTGTTCCATCTCCGAAGAAATGGAGAGGAAAGTGCCGCGCAGAAGCCAGATCGCGAACGCCTGGTTGAAAGCGGCGTTCAGAAGGATCAGTCCGATCAGGTTGTTGACCAGATTCATCGTGGTCATCAGCTTATAGATGCCGACCAGAAGTACGACCGGCGCGAACATCTGACTCATGATCACCAGACCTAGAAAGACGGATTTTCCTTTGAACTGCATGCGGCTCATCGCGTAGGCGGCCGGGATGCCGCAAAGGATCGCGACCAGGGTCGCTCCTCCCGCCACGATGACGGAATTCAGGAAATACCGGAGCACCGGAGCCGCGGACCAGATCTCGATGAAATTCGACCACTTCCATTCCACCGGAAGGATTGTCATATTGAGAGCGTACATCTCGCTCCGGTCCTTTGCCGCCGTCGTGAACATGACGAAGTAGGGATAGAGGATAATGACGCACAGTACGATCACGAACAGATAAAGGAAGAATTTCTTAATGATGTTTTTACGCTTTCTTTTTGTCATAGCTGATCCTCCTTTTCCGCTCTCAGAGATAAGATCATGTACACGCTGGCGCAGACGCACAGAATCGCGAAGCCGACGACGGAAACTGCCGCGGCCTGTCCGGATTTGCCGTTGTAGAACGACAACTTGTACAGGTAGGTGGCGAGTGTATGGGTCCTGTCGGCGGGATCGCCCTTGGTGATTGTCCAGATGATCGGGAAGGAGTTGAACACGTAGATGATGTTCAGAACCGTGGACACGGTAAGGCTCGGCTTCAGCAAGGGGAGAGTGATCATCCTGAGCTTCTGCCAGAAGCCTGCTCCGTCGATATCCGCCGCCTCATAGAACGTGCTGTCGATGCTCTGCAGCCCGGAGAGCACACAGAACGTGACAAACGGGAAGGTGACGAAGATGCCGATCCAGCATTCCCACGCGAAATACGCGTTCGCGTCAGGCGTCCAGTTGATATATTTTTTGATGATGCCGAGCTTGCTCAGGATCACGTTCAGCGAGCCATAGTCGGCGTTGATGATATATTTCCAGATAACAGACTGGATGATCAGGGAGGTAGCCCAGGGGAATACTACGATAGCCCGGACAATCTTCCGCCCCACGAATTCCTGATTGAGCACCATGGCGATGACAAATCCGATGAGCGTGGAAAATCCGACGACCGCCACGGTCCAGACCAGTGTGTTCTGAAGCGTATGCCAGAAAGTGGGAGAGGCAAAGATCATCTTGAAGTTCTTGAAATCATTGTATCCCTTGATGACGCCGGCGCGGGAGATCTCTGACAGAGACAGTTGGAATACAGTGACGATCGGGATCGCGATCATCACGGTCATCAGAATCAGGCTTGGAAGCATCCACAGATAGGGTTCCGCCTTCTTTCGTATGGCATGTTTTTTCATTCGTTCCCCCCTTACTATGAAAGCCCGGGAGTGCCAAAGGCACGGAGCGATTCGTGGGCTTTCATTCATTGTGCTGCCCGCAGCGCGGGCATGAATATTCTGCAAAAAAATGAAGGGGCCGGACCATGTCCGGCCCCTGGCCAGCTTTACTGGGTTTACATTTCTGTTTCCATTGCCATTTCCTCGGCCAGCTCAAGAATTTCTTCCTGGAGTGCGTCGAGCGTACTCTGCGCATCTGCGCCCTGGCAGATCTGCTGCTCCGCATTGATGACGCCCTGCTTCACATCGTTCCACTCCGGTTTGGAAGCCGGGTAGAAGTTGCAGGAAGCAAGCATGTCGCAGAAGGTAGCGAAGTACTCGCTGTTGCCTTCGCCTGCGTCGCCGCCCTTCTGGAACTGCTCTGCGTTCTCGGCAAGAATCTCGGCGGAATCGGTGGTAACAGGCAGGAAGCCCTCGAATACCATGTATTCCGCGTAGGTGTTTGCATCGTAGAATGCGTCGAAGAATTTGCTGATCGCAGCGGTACGCGCGTCCTGATCTTCAGCTGCATCGTCGCGGAACGCCATCAGACGGTCGCATACGCCCATCTGTACGGACTCGTTCTCGCCGTTGGTCGGCATCGGAGCCACGCCAAAATTAATGTCCGGAGCAAGGTCATACAGGTTGCACGGTCCAAGCATCATCGCCAGAGAACCGGCCGCGAAAGCATCCTGCTGCGGATAACGCGTCTCGGTGTAAGGATCCGCCGTGCAGTAGCCGGAGTCGATGAGCGTCTTCATAAACTCGACTGCCTCTACATTTGCGGAACTGTTCAGAGCCCAGTTGCCGTCGGCGTCCACAAAGCCGCCGCCATTGTTCCAGCTGTAGTAGGAGAAAGCCGCCTGGCCTTCGTCGGTGGAGATGTCAAGGCTCCACGGAACGATATTTTCGTCGTACGCTTTGATCTTTTCGCATGCGTCAAGAACGCCGTCCCAGGTCGTCGGGACTTCAGCGCCGGCAGCCTCAAGGATATCCTTGTTGTAGAACAGAGCGCGGGCGGAAGCCAGAATCGGGAGCGCCCATACAGTGCCGTTCATGTCGTTCGCGTTCCAGAAGCTCGGAAGGATCTTGGCCTTCAGCGCAGGGGATGTGTACTCCTCCGCCGGCATCAGCAGGTCGTCTGCCACGTAATCGGCAAAGGTGTCGATATTCAGGATATCGGGAGCCTGATTTGTGGAAATACGGGTGTTGACGACCGTGTAGAGGTCGTTCCAGGAAACGATTTCGATGTTCAGATCGATGTCCGGGTTGGCCGCTTCAAAGGCGCCTTCAAATCCGTCTTCTCCGAGCCACCAGTCCTGCGTAAAATTGCCGTACTGGGAGATGATCACGTCCAGAGTAACTTTGCTGCCTTCTTCTGCCGCTGCGGTCATCGTCAGGCCGAGCGCCATGGTGAGCGCAAGAACCGCTGCAAGAATCTTTTTCATTAAAAAACCTCCTTCTTAAAAAAATGTTCGTAGTAATATTATACAAAACTCCTCGAATATTTTTAATTATACTTGTAGATTGTGCAATAATATAGCGAAAAGAGTACGTATCATAGAAAAATCGTACGCAGTTTTTAAAAAATATACTTAATTGCGGAAATACATATATTTTAAAACAGTGGACTGAACGTGAGACCCCGTCGTCCCGGAAGCACTGGCACAGAAAGACATTGACAATTACTGATGTCTGTGCATCTTCCGGTAGGCGCTCGGCGTGCAGCCGGAGAATGCGCGGAAAAGTTTGGTGAAGTAATTGTAGTCGCCGATTCCGACTGCTTCTGCCACGGAGGAGATAGACTGGTCGCTCTGAAGCAGAAGGGTTTTTGCCGTGCTGATCCTCCGCTGTGTGATCAGCCAGGAAAGTGTTTTTCCGCCTGACAGTTCTTTGGCGAGCTGACACAGCTTCGTGCGGCCGATATGAAGCTGTGAAGAAATCGATGCGAGAGACAGTTTTTCTTTGTAATGCTGATCCAGAAAAAGACTGAGTTTCTGCAGATCAGTAAGCTCTGCGGCGAGGATCATCTCTTTCTGCTGAATGTAGGAGGACAGAGCCTCCAGGATTTCCAGATAGGCGCGAAGCTCTGTTTTCGTATACTGGCGGAACTGGAAAAAGTCCTGCCGAAGTTCTTCTGCCGCAGACAGACTGTCTGTGCCGTTTTGTTCCGCGTTTTCACGGGTGGGATCTCTGCGTTCCGCATTTTTAATATGTATGTTTTTGTCGTTTGCCGGCCACCAGTCAAGCGTCCGGCGGCAGTTTTCCCATTGTTCCTCCAGCGGG
Organism: uncultured Lachnospiraceae bacterium; assembly: GCA_947588845.1. Taxonomy (GTDB): domain Bacteria; phylum Bacillota; class Clostridia; order Lachnospirales; family Lachnospiraceae; genus Choladousia. The sequence goes on along the minus strand of CANQAR010000085.1, from coordinate 17,341 downwards.
GAGTCGTCAAGGAACTGCCCGCAGATCAGGTAGGCGAGAGGAGGTTCTCCGTTTCTGGTGCGGATTGGCAGTATGGCCTCGCAGATTCCGGCATGGCAGCGGTAGCAGTAAAATTCGCAGCCATTTCTGTCCAGGCAGGAAGAGTCCGCGCTGCTTCTGTCTGCGCATAGCTTCACTGCGCGCGCATCGCATGCCACGCAGCGTGCGTGTCCTTCGGGGGTCGCGTTGATCCGCTCGCAGAACGGCGCATGGTCGCTGCTCAGGCAGATGTCGTGGCCCTGCGTGTTCAGAATATTGGCGCGGATGCCGGTGAGTGTGTAGAGATTTGAGACCAGGCGCAGCAGCTGTTCCTGATTAAAAAGAACGTTCATGGAGGCTCCTTCTTTCTTTGCACGGATATGTAAAAATTGTTTGTTTTCTGTATTATATTTCTATTTTTAAGATAATGCAATGGGAGATTTCGGACATTTTGTCAGAAAATCCCGAGGTCTGAGGCGCGAAATCTGTGCATCACGAAGCGTTGTTGCTGGGCATGGAGTGAACAGTAACGAGCTGTAACGTATTGGAAAGAAAGTCCCGTAAAAATATTTCTGGTAGTTGTCCGTGGGGCAGTATGTGTGGTAGAATATTTTCTGAAATGAATACATATGAATCTGGAGGGAATTATTATGAAAGACGCAACCAAATGTCTGCATGCGGGTTATCATCCGAAAAATTCTGAGCCGAGGGTTATGCCGATCGTGCAGAGCACCACGTATGTCTATGACAACACAGAAGAAGTAGCGGCCGTGTTCGATGATCCGACAAAGTCTCTGATCTATTCGAGATTCGGAAATCCGACGGTTATGGCGGTGGAGGACAAGATTGCCGCGCTCGAAGGAGGAATCGGGGCAATGTGCACCACCTCAGGTCAGGCTGCCACGCTGCTTTCCATCCTGAATATCTGCGAGGCCGGCGACAGCTTTATCAGCACAACGGAGATTTACGGCGGCACGGTCAACCTGTTCTCCTTCACGCTGAAAAAGATGGGAATTGAGTGTATTTTTATCGACAAGAACGCGAGCGACGAAGAGATTTCCAGATGTTTTAAACCAAACACGAAAGCGGTGTTTGGCGAGACGATTGCGAATCCGGCGCTGACCGTGTTTGATATCGAGCGTTTTGCCCGCCTTGCGCATGCGCACGGCGTTCCGCTCATTGTGGATAATACGTTTGCGACGCCGGTGCTGTGCAAGCCGTTTGATTTTGGAGCGGATATCGTGATTCATTCTACTTCAAAATATATGGACGGTCATGCGGTGCAGATCGGCGGCGTCATTGTCGACAGCGGAAAATTCAACTGGGAGAACGGCAATTTCCCGGGACTTGTGGAGCCTGATGCGTCTTATCACGGACTTTCCTACACAAAGACTTACGGCAGGGCGGCTTACATTATCAAGGCGAGGATGCAGCTGATGAGAGATTTCGGCGTATATCCAGCGGCGCACTCGGCATTTCTGCTTAATCTCGGCCTTGAGACGCTGGATGTCAGAATGCAGCAGTACTGCAAAAACGCGATGATCGTCGCGAAGTACCTCAAGGGAAATGAAAAGATCAAGAGTGTGAAATATCCGGGACTTGAGGGGGATGAGTGCCATGCGCTGGCGCAGAAGTATCTCAAGGGCAGCAGCGGCGTGATCTCTTTCGTCATCAAAGGCGGCAAAGCGGCGGCAATGAAGTTTATGAATTCGCTTGAGCTTGCGTCCAACGAGGTGCATGTCGCGGATATCCGTACCTGTGTCCTTCACCCGGCCAGTGAGACGCACCGTCAGCTTAGCGACGAGCAGCTTGTCGCGGCGGGAATCGAGAGCGGCATGGTGAGACTGTCGGTCGGCCTCGAGAATGTGGACGATATCCTTGAGGATCTTGAGAGAGGATTTGCGGCCATTGACTGAAGAAATACAGCGGGAAAAGCCATTTTTGCGGCCGTGTTTTCCGGCACTTTGCAAAGATGCGCCCAGGAATCGGACTGGCGGAGAATGTCTGTCGCGGCGGATCCGAATCAGGGAAACAGACAGTAATTTCTGAAGCGCCTGCGTAAAAGAAAAACGGAGGGAAGCGGTATGCCGTTTTTGATGATAAGGGACGATATTGTGAAAGTGCGTGCGGACGCCGTGGTGAATCCGGCCAATGAAGAGCTTCTGGAAGGAAGCGGGACCAGCCGGGCGATCTATCTTGCCGCCGGTGAAGAAAAACTTGAGAAAGCCTGCCGCAGAATCGGCCGCTGTGATCCGGGCCGGGCGGTCATGACCAGAGGATTCGGCCTCCCGGCAAAATATGTGATTCATGCGGTGGGTCCGCTGTGGATGGGCGGAGACCTAGGGGAAGAGAAGCTGCTTTACAGCGCTTATCGGGAATCCCTCATGCTTGCCTGGAAGCATCATTTAAAATCGATCGCGTTCCCTCTGTTGTCTGCCGGCAATTATCATTATCCGAAAGAGCAGGCGTTAAGGACAGCCGTCCGGGCGATCGGAGACTTCCTGATGGAATATGAGATGCTGGTCTATCTTGTCCTGTACGACCGGGACGTTGTTTCAATCAGCAGGAAGCTGTCATCTTCGATTGATGAGTACATAGATGACCACTATGTGGAGACGAAAGACGAGCATCTGGAGGGAGATCAGGGATATCCGGATTTTGACAGAGGACAGACGGCGGGATGGGAAAACCTCCGGGAAAGACGCTTCTTTGAACCAGGGAGGCGGAAACTGCCGCCGGAATCGGCAGGGGATTTTATGCTGTCGTATGGCCGGCAAAAATTCCCGCATGATGATTCGGAGGTGCCGGAGCTTTTCCAGGAAGCGGCAGACAGAGGCTCGGAAACTTCATATAGTCAGTCGGCGTCATTCGGTAATGAAATGGAAGGAGCGTCCGATGATTTTTTGCCAAAAGAGTCTGATGGAGAGACAAACGCGGCATCTTTCATGCCGGAAGAGCATCACAGGCTGTCTGGCCTGTCGGATATTCAGAAAGCGCCGCGGTCTCTTTCCGCCGGATTCCCGAAAAGGAGTCTGGATCAGCTGCTGGCCCATATGGATGAGACGTTTTCCCAGATGCTTCTCCGACTGATCGATGAGCGGGGGCTGAAGGATTCCACTGTCTACCGAAAGGCCAATGTTGACCGCAGACATTTTTCCAAAATCAGAAACGATGTCAATTATGCTCCGAACAAAAAGACGGTGCTGGCGTTCGCCATCGCGCTTGAACTGTCTTTGGATGAGACGAAGGATCTGCTGATGCGGGCGGGATTTGCGTTTTCAGGCAGTTCCCGGTTTGATGTAATCGTCTGTTTTTTTATTGAGAACCGGCAGTATGATATTTTTGAGATAAACGAAGCGCTGTTTGCCTATGGACAGCCGCTGCTCGGACAGGTATAGGAGTTCTGCAGGAATCAGATGTTCCTGCGGAGCTTTTTTTATGCGCAGGCCCGGGAAGGGAAATCAGCTGCTGGCGCAGCACCCGGGCCGCGCGGACGAGCAGGAGAGAAAACCGCCTCCTACTCGATCAGGCCCGGGCAGGGAAAATTGCTGCTGGCGCAGCACCCGGGCCGCGCGGACGAGCAGGAGAGAAAACCACCTCCTACTCGATCAGGCCCGGGAAGGGAAATCAGCTGCTGACGCGGCACCCGGGTCGCGCGGGCGAGAAGGAGGGAACCCCGCCTACTCGATTCACAGGAAATTCGTCCTGTGACAAAAAACGCTCTGCGGGATCACGTTGCGGCGGAGTGGAAAATGTCTCCTGCCATGCGACCTGTTTCTTACTGGACTGCTGTATGCTTATGGCATAAAGAGCTATTGTTAAACATCCAGCGGGATGATTTTCAGGCATTCTGCCTGGAAACTCCGAGAACTGCAGCGCGAAATGCTGCGCAGGTTTTGGGAGTACAGCAAAATAAATCTGAAGCAGTCTGGCTCAGACAGGAAAAAGGAGGAAAATACTATGAAAAAAGGATTAACAGAGATGGTTTTTATTCTTGACAGGAGCGGTTCGATGGGAGGACTTGAGAGTGATACAATCGGCGGGTTTAACGGCATGATTGAAAAACAGAAAAAGCAGGAAGGTGAGGCGAACGTCACGACAGTGCTTTTTGACGACAAGTATGAGCTGGTCCATGACCGTTTTCCGATTCAGGCAGTAAGACCGATGACGGACAGAGACTATTACGTGCGGGGATGCACGGCTCTTCTGGATGCCATCGGAAAGACGATCAGCAAGATGGCAAATATTCAGAAACATCTGCCGGAAGATATGCGGGCGGAGAAGGTGATTTTTGTCATCACGACAGACGGACTTGAGAATGCGAGCCGTGAGTACAGCTATTCCAGGATCCGTGAAATGATCGAGAAAGAAAAGACAAAATATGGCTGGGAATTTCTGTTTCTCGGAGCCAATATGGACGCAGTCGAGGAGGCAAAGAGATTTGGAATTGCGGCGGACAGATCCGTGACCTTTGAGAATGACAGTCAGGGAGTTGCTACAAACTATGAGGTTGTAGGAAATACGCTCAGCTGTATGAGAAGGGCATCGAATATGGGAGCTGTGGACGGAAGCTGGAAAAAGAAGATTGAGGAAGATTACCAGTCCAGAGCCGGCCGGAGTCAGAAGAAAACGGGAAGACTGTTTGAAAACAGAAATTCTTCGAAATAAAAGAATGAACCGCAAAGGGTTTCTTTTGTCTTTGCTCCAGAGCACTTCTCCGCAGGCGGTGACTGCTTCACAAGCAGGAGAAGCGTCTGACGGAAGTTTTTCAGGATCGGCGGTAGGTTCCGCAGGACTTTCTGATTTTGTCCAGGCAGAGCTTTCGACGGGCAGTTTCACTTCAATATCACAGGAATCTGCTCCCGTATTCACCAGCTTCAGATACAGAGCCTTCTCATCTTCCGTCGCTGAAAAATAATAGTCTGTTGGAAGCTTTCCACTATATGGAAGATAGCGCGTGCCAAGATGGCAGGCGAACATCTTCTGTACATAATAATTTGTGGAAAGGCAGAAGGTCTTCGGATTAAAATTGATCAGATTGTGATTCCACTGGTCGCTTTCTGTCAGGTTGAACAGCGGCGCGTAGGAGGCCATTGCCACGATATCGCCGTTGCGCTCGAGTCCTGTCAGAAAAGCGGCCTCGCCAAGCGCCGTGTCAAGCTGATTGCTCTGGTTCATCGGGCGCATTCCCAGTGCGGGGGCATTTTCATCGGGATCCATCATGTCGAGGACAGAAGCAGCAGGCAGTTCCTCTGTGGCCGCCGCAGTTCCGTTTTGCGGCGCGGCCGTGCTATTTTTTGGAGAAGAGGAATCCTGCGGCATCATTGCCTCCAGCAGTCCAAGCAGTCCGTTCGCGGCATACTCTCCGAAATATACACCGGCTCCGCCGAGGTCATAATGATCAAACCGGACCGCCTGTTGCGCGAACCATTCAGGCGTATGATAGGAGTGCTCGTCCACAAGCACATTTTTATGTTTTTTTGCAAATTCATATACGGTATTGAGTCCCGGACTTTCCATCATCTCTTCATAATACGGATGTACGCCTGCGCAGAGAATACAGATCATATCGGGATATTTTCCGTGAATGGCCTGCTCGATCAGATCAAATCTTTTGTAGTACACTTCATCATAGTTTTCATTTCCGATTCCGATCCGGTCGAGACCGAAAGGCTCCGGATGCCCCATTTTCGCGCGGAGCGCCGCCCACTCATTCTGATTGGAATCTCCTTAAGCTATAGTTGATTCCGCAAAGGAAAGGGGATATAATCGGGTAAAAACGAAGCGGAGGATAAGCGATGCAGGCATACTTATTTGTACATTTCAGAGAGAAGACAACGCCGGACGGAGAGCAGGTTCACTTCGCGCTGAGCCGGGACGGATTTCGCTGGGAGATGGTGAATAATGGAAACCCGGTGCTGTGGGCTTACCACGGGGACAAAGGAGTCCGGGATTTCACAGTTGTGAGAAGCAGGATTGACAACCGGTTTTATATTCTTGCGACCGACCTCAGCCTTGCCTACGGACTTCGGAACCAGTATCACGGTTCCTGGGATGAGATCAGCCGTCACGGCAGCAAATGTCTGTCCGTCTGGGAGTCAGACGACCTTGTAAACTGGACGGAGCAGCGGATGGCGCAGGTGGCGGATGAAGCGTTCGGCTGTGTCTGGGCTCCGGATGCAGTCTACGATAAGAAGCGGCAGGAGTATGTGCTGCACTGGTCGTCCGCCCATGAATATAACGACTTTCAGGAAAAAGGGATCTACTGCTGCCGGACGCGGGACTTCCGGCACTTCACAAAACCGGAGCCGCTGTATCGTCCGGAAGGAGAGGATGTCATCGATTCGGCCATCTATGAGGAGGACGGCAGATACTATCTGTTTGCCAAGTTCGGTGGAACAGTACGGAGAGTGGCGCTTTTAAGTTCGGATACGATCACCGGAAAATACATAAAAATGAATGCGTTTGATGCGGAGATGGAGAAACTTGAGGCGGGTGTCTATGAGGCACCGACCGCTGTGCGGCTCGCGGACGGGAGATGGTGTCTGTTCCTCGATTATTACGGGGCGCCTGGAGCAGCGCAGGGGTATGTGCCGTTCGTAGCGGACAGCCTCAAAAGCGGTGTGTTTGTGCGTTCGGACGCAGAATTTTCCTTCCCCTACGGATTCAAGCATGGGACAATTCTTACGATCACAGAAGAGGAATATGACAGGATCCGGATGCATGACTGGTCAGATAAAGGATGGGTTTAAGAAAGGGAGCAGGAAGAAGGAGGTATAAGATGAAAGTCAGGAACTTACTGTGTGTTATTTTAGCGGCGGCGCTGTTGTCGGGCTGCTGCGGCGTGAGCTTTGCCGCGGAGGAATCGGAGACGGAGACTGTGACGGAAAAGAAGGAGAAAGAGGAACTTCCCGTCATCGGGGAGAGTATTGCGGGATTTACGCTCACGGATGTGGGACAGGATGCGTCCATCAACGCGGACATGCTGTTTTTTCATCATGAAAAGAGCGGAGCGGATCTTTTGTATATAAAAAATGACGACACAAACCTCGGGTTTGCTGTCGGCTACCGCACGCCGCTTCTGAGTGAGGCAGGATTTAATCATGTATTTGAGCATGCGATCACCGCGGCGTCAAAGAAGTATCCCAGCAAGGATGTCTTTTTCGATATGAACGGAAGTACTTACAATACGTATCTGAACGCGTTTACGGGAGGAACCTATACGAGCTATCCGCTCTCCAGCCAGAGCGAGGAGCAGCTGAAAAAGATGGCGGATGTGTATCTGGACTGTATGACAGAACCGCTGGTGATAGAAGATGAGAATTATTTCAGGCGGGAGGCGATCCGGTATCAGCTTTACGACAAGGCGGATCCCATCACGATGACCGGTATTGTTTTCAGCGAAGATTTTGGCCGTCTGACGGACAGGGATAACGCTCTTATAACGGAGACCATGAAGGCGCTGAATCCCGGCATGCCTTCCTATGAGATTTCGCGGTCGGATCTTCATTACGCGGAGCTGACCTATGATGGGCTGAAGGAAACGTACGACCGGTTTTATCATTTTGACAATGCGCTGATTCTTCTGTACGGGGATATGGATTACCATGATTTCATGGAATATCTGGATGAGTCCTATCTGTCCGGTGCGCAGACGGGGCAGACGGCTACGGAATATTTTAAAGATTATCCGGCGAAGGAAGGGTATACAGAGAAAGTAATCGAAAGTCCGGCTTATGAGGGCGACACGCAGGAGGCTGTGATCGGCTATTCCGTGGATATCGGGGATGCCAGCTGGACAGACATGCAGGTATATGATCTGATTGCGGCAGTTTTGCAGCTGGAGCAGTCGCCTTTAAATCAGAAGCTTCGGGAAGCGGGGCTGCCGGGAACGGCATTTGCGGGTTCTTTCAGCGACTATGAAGAGCATTTCTTCAGTTTTATCCTGGAAGATACAGACGCGGACGCGGCAGATAAATGGAAACAGATTGTGGATGAAACAGTTGCGGAGATGCTGGAAAACGGGCTGGAGGATTCCCTGGTGAAGGCTGTGATGAACGCGGAAGAAATGAACGAGCTTTTGCTGCGGGAATGGTATCCGTCCGAGCTGTTCGCTCAGAATCTGGCGGGAACTATCCTGAATAAGTGGGCGCAGACTGGTAAGGCGGATTATTATCGGGACAGCGCGGATGCGGTACGGGCAATGGAGGAAGATCCGCAGAAGCAGATCCGTGTCTTTGCGCAGATGTTTCAGGATCAGGCTTCCCGGGCGCTGCTCACGGCGGTTCCGACGCCCGGGCTGGCGGAGGAAGTGGAAGCTTCGCAGGAACAGTATCTGGCGGATATGAAAGCTTCCATGACGGATGAAGAATTGGACCGGATGATCGCGGATACGCTGGCCTTTGACGAGTGGAACGAGTCGGAGCTTTCCAACCATGATTTTATGATTTCGGCCGAAGATCTGCCTGAGCCGGAAAAGCTGCCTCCCTTTGTGAAGGAGGAGACGGACGGTTTTACCAGCTATGCGTCTGCGACGGATAAGGAAGGGATCAGCTATAACCGGGTTGTCTTTTCCACTGATTCGGTGGCGCAGGAAGATCTGCATGATCTGGCCCTGTACGCGATGCTTGTGTATGTCCGTGCGATGGAACTGGAGGATTCCGTCAGTCCGTATCTGTATGGCCTGAATGTTGAAGCTTCTTCTCTGAACAGGACAATACCGGAGGAGAATCTGCCGGTGCTCCAGATTCTCTGGTATTCCCGTCCGGAAGATTATGAACAGGCGCTTGCCTGCCTGATGGATTTGCTGCAGAACCCCTTATACGAGGATGGGGAGGAGCTGGTCTGGCGGCTGGATATGATGCTGCCGTCCTTAAATGAAGGAAATACCGCCGACGAGACCGGTCTGGCATTCGATCTGGCCAATGCGTATTTTTATCCGAATTCCCGGTATGACCGGTATCTGAACGGACAGGAATTTTATCGTTATGTAAAAGACCTGAGAGACCGGCTGGATGAAGATGCGGACGCGGCGGCAGAGGAGATAAGTGAGCGGCTGGATAAAATCCGGGAACAGGTTTTAAATAAAAACGGACTGATTGTGGCAAACGTTGCCCCGGAAGATGTATTGGAACAGATGAAGGAAGCCAACCGGAAGACTTTTGTTCAGCTTACGGAGAAAAACAGTGAGCCTGCGGCTTATGATCTGCCTGCGGCCCAGCAGAAGCAGGCCGCGATCTGCAGTTTGTCTTCCTACACGGATATGATCTTTCTTCCGCTGGATACGGCAGAGTTCCCGGGCAGGTACATTCCGTTTATCTATGTGCTGAGCGACCAGTATCTGACACCGGTTCTACGGCTGCAGAACGGAGCATATGGAGGAAACGGAACTGTGGCAAATTCCCTGTGCAACGCGGTCATGTTCTATTCCTACCGGGATCCGAATGTAAAGGAAACTTACGAAATATATCAGGAAACGCCGGATGTTCTGCAGGAACTGGAACTTTCCGAGGAAGAGCTGGAAGGTTATATTATAAGTGCGTACGGCAGTTTTACACTGCCCGAAGGTTCACTGAATAATCACATGCGGGCAGTCACTTATGATATGGCAGGGGTTGATTATGAAGCGATTCGCACAAGAATCGGGGATATCCTGAACGCGAAGACAACGGATAAAGACGCGGCCGCCGCATTGCTGCGCGACAGACTGGACGAGGCGGCGTGGATTACGGTCGGGAACGCACAGAAGATCCGGGAGAATGCGGACCTGTTTGGAAGCTTGGAGGATTTCAGGGAATAGAAGAAGTATGCTGCTGAATGCGAATTCAAGAAGGAAGGAGAAAAAATGAACTGGAAGAATTATTTTAAGCCGCATATTCTGGATAGAGGATATAATTATTACATTGAGGGAGCAGTGGAAGATTTTGAAGAGGAAGATGACCAGATCACCGCAGTCGTGTGCGGTTCGGAAGATTATGAAGTAGAGATCGAGACAGAGGGCGGAACCGTGCAGGATATGTACTGTTCCTGCCCTTATGCCGCTTCCGGCGAATACTGCAAGCATATGGCGGCTGTTCTGTATGAATGGGAAGATTATCTGCAGGAAGAGAACCGCAATCTGAATAAAAAAGGGTTTTCTCCGGAGAATTCCCAAAAGAAAGAAAAGAGCTCCGCGAAATCAGAGACGGTGGAGGATGTTGTGGCCCAGGCACCGGAAGAAATTGTCAGAAAGTTTCTGGCCGGAATCCTGAAAGAAGATGAAAAGCTGTTTGCCCGGTTTAAGACTTTGCTGAGTCCTGAACTTTCCTCGGAAGACATGAAACGATATAAAAAGCAGGTGGATGCGACCATCCGAAAATATCTGGGCAGGGAGAACTTTATCACTTACCGGGAAGCTCGTTCCTTTATCCGTGAGTTGGAGGAGTATCTTTATAAGGATGTTGGGGCGATGATTGATAATCAGGATTTTCTGCACGCGTTTGAACTGACGAATTACATATTTCAGGAAGTCGGAAATGTGGATATGGACGACTCGGACGGCGGCACGGGAATGCTTGCGGAACACTGCGTGGAAATCTGGACGGAAATTCTTGCGTGTGCGGATGAGAAGACGGAGGAGATCATGTATCAGTGGTTTGTCTCTCATTTGGATGGCTCAGTTATTGATTACATGGAAGAATATCTGGAAGAGGTTCTGATGAATCAGTTTGATGGTCCGAAATATCTGGAAGCGAAGCTTGCGTTCACAGAACAGAAAGTACAGGAGGCGAGAAAGCAGACAGATAAATGGAGCGTCAGATATAAGGCGACAAAATGGGCGCTGCAGCATATTGATCTTATGAGAGAATCCGGAAGCGATGCAGAAAAAATCCGGCAGTACTGCAGAGAGAACTGGGCTTATGCGGGTATTCGGCAGTATTATGTGGATGAGTGTATGGAATGCGGACAGTATGATGAAGCAATAAACGTTTTGAAAGAAAGCATTGAGATGGATCATGACAGTCCGGGATACATTAAGGATTACAGACTGAAGCTGAAAGAAATTTATCAAACGATCGGAGACCAGGAGGCCTACCGGAAGCAGCTCTGGACGCTTGTGACAGAGGATGCAGCAGGAAATCTCGAACTGTACAGGGAATTGAAAAAGATTTATTCCGTGGAAGAATGGGAAAAAGTGCGGGAGGAAATTTTTGTGAAAATTTCTCCGCATACAGATCTGGGCCCTTTCTACAGGGAAGAAAAACTGTATGACAGGCTGCTGGAGTGCGTGCTGGCTTCACCGGGGGTTTATACGCTTCAGGCTTACGAAGAAGATCTGAAAGACAAGTATCCGGATGAACTGCTGCAAAAGTATGACGCAGAACTGAATCAGATGGCTGTCCGGACCGCTGACAGAGGGCGGTACCGGGAATGGGTGGATATACTCAGAGGGATGAAAAAGATTCCGGGAGGGGAAGAAAAAATGTGGGAAATCGCGGGACACTGGCGAACCATGTATCGGAACAGGAGAGCGATGATGGAGGAACTGGGGAAGTTGTAGAGAAGAGGGTTTCAGAATTTTATAGTAAACTTTCATGCCCTGCAAGGCAGGGCACTACCATGGATGAAAGTCCACGGACTGTTCCGTGCTTACGCACTCTCACAGTCCTGCATGTATTCGCAAAATCTACGCTCCGCTCCGGGTCTCCACTCCGTTTCGGTCGGTTCTAAACGAGCGCCACTGGCGCTCAGAACCGGCGCCAAACGTGTGCCACTGGCACACGGCGCCGCGCTGCTCACGTTCGTTCGCATCGCTGTTTTGCTCATACCTGCTTGTGTCTCTTATACAGAGCCAGTTTGGCAAGCAAGCTTGCCGCCTGCTCTGTATAGAGACGGACTTTCACAGTAAACTGGTATTGACGCACAAAAAACAGTGCATTATAATAGAAGTACAGAAAATTGTACATAAAAGAGGTGACGATATGTTGGCGGTCAATTACACAAATCTTCGGGAAAATATGAAAATGTATCTGGATAAAGTGACGGATGATTATGAAACGATGATCATTACCAGAAAAAATAATAAGAACGTGGTTATGCTGTCGGAGGAATCCTACAATAATCTCATGGAAAATATCTATGTAATGGGGGATAAGGCAAATTATGACTGGCTGATGGAATCAAAAGCACAGATGGAAAGGGGAAAGGTATTTATCCGCGAACTGATCGAGGTGGATGAGGATGAATAAGATCTTCACAGAGAATGGATGGAAGGATTATACTTACTGGCAGATGGAAGACAGAAAGACGCTGAAAAAAATAAACAGATTGATCGGGGATATCTGCAGAAACGGAAATGAAGGGATTGGGAAACCCGAACCATTGATGGGAAATCTGTCAGGGTTTTGGAGCAGGCGGATTAATGATAAAGACAGGCTGATATACAGAATTGACTATGATTCTGATAGTGTGTATATTTTAGCATGCAGATATCATTACGATGATAAATAATATCAGCGGCGCGATTGATTGCGTGAACTGCAAAGCGGCAGAGCAGACGACTTTCATTCATTGTGGGCCTGCAGCGCAGGTATAGGAGTTTACTATGGAAAATTTATTCCTGACGAATTATACAGAGAAAACCTTTCTAGATAAAATACGTGAGAATCTCCGCAGATGTACAGCCTTTCACTTTTCGGTCAGTTTTATAAAGAAAGCCGGGCTGGTGCTGCTGATTGAAGACATTCGAGCGGCGGTCAGCAGAGGAGCAAAAGGCAGAATTATCACTTCGACATATCAGAACTTTACGGATATTGAGTCATTAAAGAGTTTTTTGGAACTGATGGAATCCCCGAATTTTGAGTGTCATCTGGATTTTGAGAATTTTCATGATGAACATTATTCGACGATAGGATATCACTCAAAGGGGTATTTGTTTGAATACCCGGATTCGAGAGAAATTGTTGTCGGATCTTCCAATATCACCCGTTATGCCCTGCTGAAAAATATAGAATGGGATATTTCGGTTTTTGACAAGAGAGATTCTAAAGTTTTCAGACAGGGAATGAAAGAGTTCGAGGATAAGTGGCAGTCCACGGAGAGATTGACAATTGATTTGATTAACCGGTATTCCAGCCGATTGAATTTTGCCATTGAGCGGTGGGATATGGATTATGAACTGGCGAAAGAGAATGTAAAACCTAATTATATGCAGCGCCGTGCTTTGAAGGAACTGAACAGATATCGTGCGATGGGAATCGGCAGAGTGCTGATTGTGGCCAGTGCGGGAAGCGGGAAAACTTTTTTGGCGGCGTTTGACGCATGGAATTTTAATCCCAAAAGGCTGCTGTATATCGTGCATGAAGGTTCTATTCTGAAGAAATCTTTAGAGACATTTCAGGTGATATTTGGAAACAGCGTTACATATGGAATTTTTGATAAAGACAATAAAGACATAGAAGCGGATTTCCTGTTTGCCGGGAATATGATCATGAGCAGGTCGCTGGAACTTTTTGATCCGGAAGCGTTTGACTATATTATCATTGATGAATGTCACCACGCCGTTGCATCGACTTATAAAAAGATCATGGAATACTTTCGACCGGAATTTCTGATTGGTCTGACGGCTACGCCGGAACGAATGGACAATCAGGATGTTTTTGAGATGTTCGACCAGAATGTGCCGTATGAGCTGCGTTTGCGGGATGCGATCATCAATGGTCTGGTTGTTCCGTTCAAATATTATGGAATCAGGGATGCGCTGGTGGATTACGGACTGCCAAAGGGACAGGAGCGGAAAATGATCGCTCAGCTGGTGGACGAGGAGCACTGCAGCTTTATCATAAGTGAAATCGAAAAGCACAGACCGGAGGGAAAGCTGAAAGCGCTGGCTTTCTGCCGGAATGTCACTCATGCAAGAATGATGAGCGAGGCTTTGTCGGAGCGTTATCATACCGCGTATCTGACAGGGAAGAACAGTATCGGTGAGAGAATCAGGGCCTACAATGACCTGCAGAGCGATACTGCTCCGCTGGAAATTTTGTGTACCGTTGACATTCTGAATGAAGGTGTTGATATTCCAGGTACGAATATGGTTCTGTTTCTTCGTCCGACGGATTCTTCCACGGTTTTTATTCAGCAGCTGGGAAGAGGACTCCGAAAGTATGAGAATAAGAGCTATGTCACAGTACTGGATTTCATTGGGAACAGTTACAGAAGAAGTGTTCAGATCGCGTTTGCAATGGGAAGTCTCGCCGCTAATTTCGTGATGGAAAAACGTTTGATGATGGCGTTGGTTCGGGATGATTTTTCAGCGCTGGGACTTTCTGAGTATGGTGTGGAGATTCATATCGATGATTTGAGCAAAGAGGAGATAATTCATCATCTTGATGAAGAAAATTTCAACAGTCTGTCGTATCTGAAACAGGATTATTTCAATTTCAAAAAGTATATCAACGCGGAATTTTATCCGCGGCATATGGATTTTCTGAATAATGACTGTGCGCCGGATCTGCTTCGGTTTCTGAGTATTAAAATTCAGGGACGCAAGACCTGTTCATATTATAATTTTCTTCGGGGAATCGGGGAGGAACAGCTTCCGGTATTTGCAAAAAGACAGATTGATTTTGTAAACTATCTTTCAGAGATGCTTCCGCTGGTACGTCCGTATGAATACAGGATGTATCAGATTCTTCTTAATGGAGATACGGATGTCGGATACTTGTCCCGGACTTTGGAAGGTGAGGTAAATGGATATTCTGATCAGGAGTTTTCCCATGCGCTCACTTACATGGAAAAGGATGGTTTTATCAATATAGAAAGCGGACATGTTTCACTCAATGTTCCGGTGGATGAGCAGCTGGAAGAATATGTAAATGACCTGCTGGTCTACGGTTTGACCCGGTATCAGGCAGAGTATGGTGATGAGACAGGATTCCTGCTCTGGCAAAGTTATCGGATGGATCAGGTGCAGTTAAAATTATGTAAAAATCCTCGGTATACCATGAAGGGAACTTATGTGTATGATGGAATCGTATATATTTTTGCAGGTCTGAAAAAGGACTCCAGTGTTGAGGAACATTTGAACTACAAGGATAAATTTCTGGAACCGTCTGTTTTCCAGTGGGAATGCGAAGCGGGCTTAAGTGCGGAAAAGCAGCAGGAACTGATCGACAGTAGAAAGGCAGTGCTGTTTATTCGTAAAGTCGCGGCGGAACATGGGATTCAGCTACCGTTCACCTATGTAGGGGAAGGCACCTTGACAAATCCGAGGAAGACAGAAAATGTGAAAGGGACTTTGTTGTTTGATATTTTGATGGATCAGGAACTGCCTGATTATCTGCAGTATGATTTTGGATTGTAATATATTGCCCCCAGCATCATTATATATTTCAGAAAGTATCAGAGTAGACGGTATAGATTAGAGAACACTCAAAAAAATTGCATGGAGGACATAATGAAAACAATAAGAGTAGTGGCGGCGTTCATCGTCCACGACGGCAGAATTTTTGCCACACAGCGTGGCTATGGCGCTTACAAAGGCGGCTGGGAATTTCCGGGTGGCAAGATCGAGGCGGGAGAGACGCCGCAGGAGGCGCTTGCCCGTGAGATTATGGAAGAATTGAATGTTGAGATTGAAGTGGGAAAGCTGCTGGACACGGTGGAGTATGATTATCCGGAATTTCATCTCTCGATGGACTGCTTTCTCTGTACGGTGAAATCAGGGGAGATGGTTCTGAGGGAGCATGAGGCGGCTAAATGGCTTACGAAGGAGACTTTGCGGAGTGTGGACTGGCTGCCGGCAGATTTGAGTCTCATCGATGAGATAAACTTATGAACAGTTGGCAGGCGAAAAAAGGAGGATTGAAAAAATGGAGATTAAAAGCATTTTGATTAAGGACACAACGCGGGAAGAGAGGATTCAGATTGTACAGCAGGGACTGAACCAGTGCGGCGGAGCGTGTGATTTCTGCAATGGCTGTGACAATCTGGGCGGAGGCAGTGTGGATACTTTTTATCAGCCTTATATTGATGGGGAGAAAGAATTGAGGGAAATCAATGAAGAGTACCGGAGTAATTCCGGACTGGTGCGCTGATGAGATCAGACGGGCGGCAGTACCACATCTTAGTCGAGTGGTATCTGTTGCCTTTTAAATTTTTATCATTTTTAAAAAGAATATTTAAATTTCTATAAGAGTTGACAAAATACATATCTGTGATATAATGTTTGAGAATACTATCTTAATCAATTCGATTTTTTCATAATAGTAATTCTATCAAACACATAATCTTTGATATTCCATTTGATTTTAATCTATACAAAAGCAAAGATCAGTGGCGGGCGAAGAAAAATTGGTATTCCCCATTGATATGAGATCGGGCTGTGTATTTGAATAAAGATACAGTCGTACTTCGTGAAATTATTGAACGGCAGGAAACAAACGTTGTTGAAAAAACATAACAAATAAGATAAAATAGAAAGGAGCAAAATTAAGTGGCTAAAAAGTATGAGGAACTGGATTTTACCGACGATTTTATGTTCGGAAAAGTTCTGTATAACAATCCGGAGCTCTGCAGAGAACTGCTGGAACTGATCTTAAATAAAAAGATCAGAAAAATACGGTTTCCGGAGGCTCAGAAAAGTATATCTATCACAGGTGACAGCAAAGGGGTTCGTTTTGATATTTATACGGAAGACTCAGAAAATATTGTATATGATGTTGAAATGCAGACCACCAGCAATGAGAACCTTCCGAAGAGAAGCCGCTACTACCATAGTATGCTGGATCTGAGCCTGATCGAGAAAGGCATGGACTATAAGGAACTGAAAAAATGTTATGTCATATTTATCTGTAAAAAGAACATTGGCAGACTTCCAATTTATTTTTACCGTATGAGATGTGATGCTGCCCCGGAAATTGAACTGGGAGATGATACAAGAACCATATTTATAAATGCATATGGCAGTTCGAAAGGTATTTCCAAAGAACTCAGGGAATTTCTTGCATACATAAAAACAGGAGAACCATCCAATGATCCCAAAAGCCTTACGGGAAAACTTCAGAGTTGTGTGATACAGGCGAGAAAGCACAAAGAATGGAGGGCCGAATATATGACTTTGTTAATGAAATATCAGGAAATGATGGAAGAAGGACGAAAAGAAGGACGAAAAGAAGGACGAAAAGAAGGACGAAAAGAGGGATTAGAAGAAGGACATAATGAGATTAGTCAGTTGGTTGCAGCTTTGATCGCTGATAACCGTATGGATGAGTTGGAGCGTTCCACAGCCGATAAGATGCTTCAGGAGCAGCTTTTGAAAGAATACAAGATTGGAAGGTATGGGAAT
>CANQAR010000084.1 GCA_947588845.1 uncultured Lachnospiraceae bacterium | reverse complement strand
TGAAAAAAGTGGGTGATTTTTTTGAGATGGGGTCTGAAATCCTTATAAAATCAGGGCTGAAGATTCCGAGAAGTTATTACAGTGCGAAAGGAGGCGAAATCTTGGAACGATTATTCAATCTTGACCCCCAGCTGCTGCATGACGCGGTATTACTGGCGATCGCTGTGTTCGTCATGTTCACCCTTCTGTCCTATCTTCTGTTCAATCCGGCCAGAGACATGCTCAAAAAGCGTCAGGAACGCGTGAAGAACGATATCGATTCCGCTGAGAAGGCAAGAGAAGAAGCGCAGAAGCTTAAGGAAGATTACGAAAACAGGATCCGCAATATCCATAAAGAAGAAGACGCGATCTTAAGCGACGCGAGAAAACGCGCGCTGGATAATGAAGCGAAAATTCTGGAGCAGGCAAAAGCTGAGGCGGCAGGCATCATTGCCCGCGCGAACCATCAGATCGAGCTTGAGCGGAAGAAAGCGGAAGATGATATCAAGAAGGAGATCATCACGGTCGCATCCATGATTGCAGGCAAGGTAGTCAAAGAACAGATCGACACCAGGATTCAGGATTCGTTGATAGATGAAACGTTGAGAGAGATAGGAGATCAGACATGGCAAAGCTAGTATCCAAGACCTATGGGGATGCGCTGTTCGGCCTTGCCGTGGAGGAGAACCGGGTGGATGAGTTTTCAGAGGAAGTGGCGGTCATCCGCCAGGTCCTCGCGGACAATCCGGAGTTTGAGAAGATCCTGGTTCACCCCGAGATTCCCAAGGAACATAAACTCGATCTGGTTGAGAAGGTTTTCAAGGGACAGGTGTCCGACGACCTCACAGGTTTTCTGAGAATCGTGGTAACGAAGGGAAGATATAAAGACTTACCGGCAATTTTTGCATATTTTACAGCAAAAGTTAAGGAATACAACAAAACGGGAGTTGCGGAGGTTACATCCGCGGCGCCGCTTAACGGTGAGCAGAAGAAGAAAATCGAACAGAAGCTTCTGGATACGACCCGTTACGAGACAATGGAGATCGAATACAAGGTGGATGAGGGAGCCATCGGCGGCCTTGTGATCCGCATCGGAGACAGGATCGTGGACAGCACGATACGCAGCAAGCTTGCGGCCCTGACGGGAAGCCTTATGAAGATCTCATTGGAAGCGGAGTTAAATTGATCCCAGTCTCTGTGCGGGAGAGCGAAGCATGCGGCAGGCTGAGCGTTTTCATTTGACAGAAATTCTGCGGCAGGCGGGAGCGGATTCAAATATTCCAGTGGATTTGGAGTTTTTATCCGGGAGTCCCCGCGGCAGGGAACATAAAAGTTTAGACGGGAAAGAAGGTGTGTTGTTCTCATGAATTTGAGACCAGAGGAAATAAGTTCTGTGATTAAAGAGCAGATCAAACGATATTCCTCCGAGATAGCAGTGTCTGACACAGGTACGGTTATCCAGGTAGCCGATGGTATTGCCAGAATCTATGGACTGGAGAAGGCAATGCAGGGCGAGCTTCTGGAATTTCCGGGCGAGGTGTACGGCATGGTGCTGAACCTCGAGGAGGATAACGTCGGCGCAGTTCTTCTTGGCAGCAGCAATGAAATCAGCGAGGGAGATATTGTTAAGACGACGGGCAGAGTGGTTGAGGTGCCGGTTGGAAACGGTATGCTCGGACGTGTCGTGAACGCGCTCGGTCAGCCGATCGACGGCAAAGGCCCCATCCATGCTGACAAATACCGTAAGATCGAGCGTGTCGCTTTCGGCGTTATCGCCAGAAAGTCCGTGGATACGCCGCTTCAGACGGGTATCAAAGCTATCGACTCCATGGTTCCGATCGGACGCGGTCAGCGTGAGCTGATCATCGGCGACCGCCAGACAGGAAAGACGGCGATCGCAATCGATACGATCATTAACCAGAAGGGGCAGGGCGTGAAATGTATCTATGTCGCGATCGGACAGAAATCCTCGACCGTGGCATCGATTGTCAATACACTGGAAGAATATGGCGCTATGGATTACACGACCGTTGTCTCCGCGACAGCGAGTGAGCTGGCGCCGCTTCAGTACATTGCACCGTATTCAGGCTGTGCAATCGGAGAGGAATGGATGGAGAACGGAGAGGACGTGCTCATCATCTACGATGACCTGTCAAAGCACGCGACGGCTTACCGTACACTCTCTCTGCTCCTGAGACGTCCGCCAGGACGTGAGGCGTATCCGGGCGACGTATTCTATCTCCACAGCAGACTGCTTGAGCGTGCCGCAAAGCTTTCGGACGCTCTCGGCGGAGGTTCCCTCACCGCGCTTCCGATTATCGAGACGCAGGCGGGCGACGTGTCGGCTTACATTCCGACAAACGTGATCTCCATCACGGACGGTCAGATTTATCTGGAGACAGAAATGTTCAACTCCGGTTTCCGTCCGGCTATCAATGCGGGTCTTTCCGTATCGCGAGTCGGCGGCGCGGCCCAGATCAAGGCCATGAAGAAGATCGCGGCTCCGATCCGTGTCGAGCTGGCGCAGTACCGCGAGCTGGCTGCTTTCGCGCAGTTCGGTTCCGAGCTGGACGACGATACGAAGGACAAGCTGGCGCAGGGCGAGCGCATCAAGGAAATCCTGAAGCAGCCGCAGTATCAGCCGATGCCTGTACAGTATCAGGTTATCATCATCTACGCGGCCACGAACCGGTATCTGCTGGATATCGAAGTGAAGGATATTCTGCGCTTTGAGAAGGAACTGTTCGAGTTCCTTGACACGAAGTATCCGGAGATTCCGGCGTCGATCGCCAAGGAGAAGCAGATTGTGGAAGAGACAGAGCAGAAGCTGAAGAGCGCGATCACAGAGTTCAAGGCGAGCTTCAAGTAGGCAGTGGCAGAACTTGTCTGAGAAGCCGAAGCCGGCAGAAGAAAATTCTCCGGCGCAGCAGGCTGTCAGACAGAGGAAAACTGCAGAAAGGATGATTTTATGGCCTCAATGAGAGACATCAAGCGGCGGCGCAGCAGTATTGCGAGCACCCAGCAGATTACAAAGGCTATGAAGCTGGTGTCCACAGTCAAGCTGCAGAAGACGAAAGCGCGCGCCGAGCGGTCCAAGCCGTACTTTGACAAGATGTACGCTACGGTGACCTCCATGCTGGCCAAATCCGGGACGATTGAGCATCCGTATTTGAAGCCGCAGGATTCAAAGAAAAAAGCGGTCATCATGATCACGTCGAACCGCGGTCTTGCGGGCGGGTACAATTCCAATGTGATCAAGGTTCTGACCGGTTCCTCTCTTGCGAAGGAAGATGTCGTTCTGTACAGTGTCGGACACAAGGGAAGAGAGCATCTCCTGAGAAAAGGCTATCAGGAGGCGAAGGATTACAGTGAGGCGATCGAGAACCCGATGTTCCACGACGCGAAGGAAATCTGTCAGGATGTCCTGAATTCCTATGCGGCGGGAGAAGTCGGAGAGATCTACGTTGCCTACACGTATTTCAAGAACACAGTCGTACATGAGCCGACGCTCCTGAAACTTCTTCCAGTGGAGATCGACGAGGCGGATGTGGAGGCTGCAAAAGACAATATTCTGATGAATTACGAGCCGGAGGCTGAGGAAGCGCTGGACGTTATCATCCCGAAATATATCACCAGTATCGTCTACGGCGCTCTGGTGGAGTCTGTGGCGAGCGAGAACGGCGCGAGGATGCAGGCGATGGATTCCGCGACCAGCAATGCCGAGGAAATGATCAGCAAGCTGACTCTGCAGTACAACCGCGCAAGACAGGGTTCCATCACGCAGGAACTGACGGAGATCATCGCAGGTGCGGAGGCAATTTCGTAGCAGGAGAGAATTTAAACAAAGATAGGAGAGTGAGTTACAGGAATGGCACAGCAGAACAAAGGTAAGATCACTCAGATTATCGGCGCAGTATTGGATATTAAATTTTCGGAAGGGAAACTTCCGGCAATATATGAGGCAATTCACATTACCAGGACGAGCGGAGAACTTCTCGTCGTAGAGGTAGCGCAGCACCTCGGAGACGAGACGGTCAGATGTATCGCCATGGGTTCAACGGACGGACTTGTCAGAGGAATGGAAGCGATCGCTACGGGGTCGCCGATCTGTGTTCCGGTCGGAGAGAAAACGCTGGGACGTATCTTCAACGTCACAGGTGATCCGATCGACGAGAAGCCCGCGCCAGAGGGTGTGAAGTACATGCCGATCCACAGGGATGCGCCGTCATTTGAGGAGCAGGCGACGTCGGCCGAGGTACTTGAGACAGGTATCAAGGTCGTAGACCTTCTCTGCCCGTATCAGAAGGGCGGAAAGATCGGTCTTTTCGGAGGCGCCGGCGTAGGCAAGACGGTATTGATTCAGGAACTGATCCGAAACATCGCGACGGAGCACGGCGGCTATTCCGTGTTCACCGGCGTAGGCGAGCGTACCCGTGAGGGTAACGACCTGTACTACGAGATGCAGGGATCAGGCGTTATCAATAAGACGACCATGGTATTCGGACAGATGAATGAGCCGCCTGGAGCGAGAATGCGTGTAGGTCTTACGGGACTTACCATGGCGGAGAATTTCCGTGATGAAGGCGGCAAGGACGTTCTTCTGTTCATCGATAATATCTTCCGTTTCACACAGGCAGGTTCCGAGGTGTCGGCTCTGCTTGGCCGTATGCCTTCAGCCGTTGGTTATCAGCCGACGCTGCAGACGGAGATGGGCGCTCTGCAGGAGCGTATCACATCGACAAAGAACGGTTCCATCACATCCGTACAGGCTGTCTACGTGCCTGCGGACGACTTGACTGACCCGGCTCCGGCGACGACGTTCGCTCATCTGGACGCGACCACCGTATTGTCACGCTCGATCGTTGAGCTTGGTATTTACCCGGCTGTAGACCCGCTGGATTCCACTTCGCGCATCCTTGACCCGAGAATTGTCGGCGAGGAGCACTATGCAGTGGCCCGCGGTGTGCAGGAGATCCTTCAGAAGTATAAAGAGCTGCAGGATATCATCGCAATCCTCGGTATGGACGAGCTGTCGGAGGACGACAAGCTGATCGTCAGCCGCGCGAGAAAAGTGCAGAGATTCCTGTCCCAGCCGTTCTTCGTTGCGGTCCAGTTCACCGGCACGGACGGAAAGTATGTGCCGCTGTCAGAGACGATCCGCGGCTTTAAGGAGATTCTGGAAGGAAAGCATGACGATATACCGGAGAGCTATTTCCTCAATGCAGGTACGATTGACGAAGTGGTTGCCCGCGTAAAATAAGGGGGTGACCAGATATGGCAGACGAAAGAAATTTTGAATTGCAGATCATTACCCCTGACCGTGTATTCTGGAGCGGAGAAGCGTTCATGCTTGAGCTGAACACGTCGGAGGGAGAAGTTGGTATCTACAAACGCCATATCCCGATGACGATGATCATTGAGCCCGGTATTCTGAAGATTCACAAGGACGGAGAATTGCTTGAGGCGGCTGTCCACGCGGGATTCATTGAGATCCTGCAGGATAAGATCACCGTCATGGCGGAGATTGCCGAGTGGCCGGATGAGATCGACGCGAACCGCGCACATGAGGCGGAGCAGCGCGCGGTGCGAAGGATTCAGGCGCATGATCCGAAGATCGATATCTCCCGCGCGGAGATCGCGCTGCGCAAGGCGCTGGTAAGGCAGAAGGCGGCGCAGTTGAGAGGTTAATAAATATGATCGAGCAGGAGGCAGCTTTTCCTCCTGCGCAAAAAGAAAGCCCCGGGATTCCGGCGAACGGCATCTGTCCGTTTACGGATATCCTGGGGCTTTTTTTGCGGGCAATGAGTCAGGCTGACAAGTTTGCTTGTCAATTTGACGAATGCCGCGATAACGAGTGAAACCTGCAAAGAGAGTTCACTCGTCAGATCAGTTTCTTCTTCAGCATTTCCGGGTTCGTGGAATACTGCAGCGCCACTTCTTTGGAAATGCGTTTCTCCTTGTACAGCTTCAGCAGGCTGTTGTCCATGGAGATCATGTCGTCCTTCGCGGAGGTGTAGATGATACCGTCGATCTGGTGTGTCTTGTTGTCGCGGATCATATTGCTGATGGCCGGCGTCATGACCATGATCTCGAAGGCGGGAGCCATCTTCCCGTCCAGCGTAGGTACAAGCTGCTGGGAGACGACGGCGCGCAGCACCATGGAAAGCTGGATGGCGATCTGACGCTGCTGCGACGGATCAAACACGTCGATGATACGGCTGATTGTGCTGGCTGCTCCGATTGTGTGAAGGCTGGAGAGCAGCAGGTGGCCGGTCTCGGCGGCGGTCATCGCGGTCTGAATCGTCTCGTGATCACGCATCTCGCCGAGCAGGATGACGTCCGGACTCTGGCGGAGCGCGGCGCGCAGCGCGGTCAGATAATTGTCCGTGTCCGTCGAGATTTCACGCTGGCTGACGATGCTCATTTTATGGCGGTGAAGAAACTCAAGCGGATCCTCCAGCGTGATGATATGTCCGCTGCGGGAAGCATTGATTTTTTCCACAAGACAGGAAAGCGTCGTGGACTTGCCGCTTCCGGCGGGACCTGTCACGAGAACCATTCCTTTTGTATAGGAAGTAAGATTTAGAACAGACTGCGGGATTCCCAGATCCGCGGGATTCGGCAGCTCGAAGGAGATAATGCGGATCACCGAGGCGAGGGAACCGCGCTGCAGGTAAGTGCTGACACGGTAACGGGAAAGCCCGGGGATCGCAAAGGAAAAGTCATCATCTCCGCTTTTGAGAAAATGGTCGATATTTCTGTTTCCGGCAAGCTCATAGATCTGTTTTACGATCTGCTCCGTATCGTTCGGCATCATCCGTTCTCCAAGTGTCTGAAGTACGCCGTTTACCTTGTAGGAGACAGGGAGGCCGGCTACAATAAAGATATCGGAGGCTTTCTCTTCAGTGGCCTGCTGAAGGATGGAAACTGCGTTAAGATTACTCATAATAAATCCTCTTTTCAATCAATTAATTATCTGAACAGGACTGTAAAGATTCAGATGTGTGTCGGGCGTCCATTCTCTGGTATTGACGATCTTCCATGAAGTGATTCTGTACAGCGTGTCGTCGGGCTCTTCCGGATAAGTCAGTTCCAGCTGAACCTGGAGAATCTGGTCGTCGTTGACGGACACCGAAAAAGAAAGAGTGGAATCTTCCAGTGTGTAGACAGAATCGGCAGAAGGCAGATCCGCGCAGAGCTCCTGATACCGCGCTTTGGGATCGGAAGATTCTTCCGCTTCTCTGAGATATCCCGCGAGGTACTCATTGGTTTGAGCGAGAATATCATTTGCGCTGCTGTCCGCTTTGTAATAAGAGAGGGTGCGGTCTGCCGCTTTCCGGCTCAGATTTTCGTCTGCAGATGCCCCTGAGAGGGACAGCAGAGAGAATGTGATCAGGCAGAGAGTCAGAAAGATAAGCAGCAGCAGAGAAACGCCGGGAATAGAAAGAGAACGCTGGCGTTTTTTCATGACAATACCTCCTCTCTGGTGAGCGGGCGGCAGAAATGTACGGGCAGTTCATAAATCAGATGATTTTTGCTGTCTGTGACAGAGATATCCGCTTCATTCAGCTGTCCTTCCTGCTCCGGACACAGAGTCAGTGTATAAAAGGCTTCCACAGGATCGCAGACTTGGAAATTTTTGTCGTACGAAATGAGAAAACAGGAATCCTCCTTTCTCATCTGCGGAAAAAAAGCGGTCAGCGTTTGTTCATCGTCTCCGCCTGCCTTAATTGCCTCCGCGACGGAAGAAGAAGCCGTCTGCGCAAAGCTGAGCGCTTCCGCGTCCAGGGTTGTCAGGTGCGCGTGGACAAATACGCGGATACAGATGGTACTGACGATCAAAAAAAAGAACAGTACTATGATAAATTCAATAAAAAACAGGTTTGGTCCTGTTCTGTATTTTTTTCTCATAAATTTCTCCATTCAAAAGCTGCTGATTTGACAAGAGTGACTCGGTCTCCCTGAGGGACATGATCCCCCGGGAGACAACACGCGTGAACAGTAACTCTGCTACGCGAAAGAAGAGAGGCCGGCCGCTACGTAGACAGAGGCTTCGAGAGAATGACCTTCCCCGCCTGCTGCACGGATGAGCAGAGTGTCCTGAAGCTCAGGAGAAGCGGTGACGGAAAAGTCGTCAAGAACAACAATTCTGCTTCCCATGTCAGGAGAAGGATCGCTGCTGCTGCGCATGAAAAGTTCTCTGAGCGCGCCATCATAAAAATAGATATAGGTGGAAAAGGTATCCCCATCGATCTCGTCTTTCAGGAGAAGCGCGGGAATTCCGTCCAGCTCCGAAAGGAAAACACAGTCCTCTTCATCATGCTGACGAATTTTTTCCGTCACGTACGCGACAGCCGTTCTTGTCGTATAGTTTCTGTTCAGGAAGGATATTCCGTTTCTGTAAATGCGGGATCCGAGAAGCACCAGCGACAGTGTGGAGAACGCAAACATAAGCAGCAGGATCAGAGTAAACAGTCCGCTGATGGAGTGACGCTGTCTGTTTTCTTTCATCTTGGCACCTCCTGTCCGTTCAGAGGAATAATCGTAACGGAGGGCATCATATTGGAGCCCAGAATCGCATAGTCAACGACATATTCGGTCGGATCCCATGAAATTCCATAATGTTCTTTTATGTAATCGAGACTCTCAGGGTAAGCTCCCTCCACTGCGTAGCAGTGTACGGCGCTGCGCTCAATCGCGTTCTTCAGATTTTCAATCTGAGAAACTTTTGCCTGCGCCGAGATGGAAGAAACGCTGCGCCACAGCAGCAGGGCACATACAAGAAAGACCAGAACAGTCCCCCAGAGTCTCCATCTGAAAAATTTCTTTCGACGTAAAAAAAGCATATAAAAAATTTTCACCTGCTTTCCGAGAGTACTCTCTTTTTATCCAATTTCGGACATGATGCCGAGAAGCGGAAGCATGACGGAGAGAAGGATCAGTCCCGTCAGAATGGACAGAACGGCAACGATCGTAGGCTCCAGGGCGCTTACCATGTTCTGGATGCGGATGTCAGCTTCTTCCTGGCAGGAAACGGCGATTTTGTCCAGCGCTTCCTCGGAGGAGCCTGTTCGGAACCCGATGGAAATCATCCGCGCGTTTAAGCCGGAATAGATGCCGGCTTCCTTCAGCGCTGCCGAAAAATCTTCGCCTTCCTCGATCTTTTTCCGGGCCAGCGAAGTCTTTTCGCGGAAAGCCGCGTTGTCGATCAGGTCCGAAGCGAGGCGGAAGCCTTCGTCCGTATCCAGACCGCTGTGCAGGGACAGCGCCAGCGCTCCGGAAAAACGGGAGCAGGCCAGAAGCATCGAGATGTTTCTGAATATGGAAATCCGGCTGATAAAAGAAAGAATCGCGGCGCGTCCTTTCGGGATGTACAAAGTGACAAAGCCGGCGAGTACCAGAATCAGGAACAATACCAGAAAGACAATGGAGTAACGCTGCATGCCGCGTCCAAGTACCAGCAGGGTGTTGGCGGCTCCTGACATTTCAATGCCAAGCTGGTCAAAAACCTGGCGGAATACGGGCATGACCTGAACGATCAGAACGATCAGTACCGCCGCCAGCATTCCGATCATGACGAGAGGATATGTCAGCGCGTCGCGTATGCTGCGGGAAATCGCGTCTTCCCTTTCGTAATGGGAAGAAAGAGAGTGGAGCACTTCTTCGAGCGTACCTGAACGATCGCCGATTTCGGCCATGTGGATAAAATATTCCGGATACACGCCGGGGGCACGCAGGGCTTCCGCCAGATCGCCCGTCTCTTCAAGCGTGCTGTAGACGGACTCGAGAATCTTCTTTTCCTCGTCATTTGCCGAGTCTTCAAGAAGGATGGAAATACCCTCGAGCACTGATATTCCGGAGTGAAGGATCATGGACAGCTGGCCTGAGAACAATGCCAGCTCTTCATTCGTCAGATTTTTTTTCATTATGAAACCTCCTGTTGACAGTTGTTGTAAATCAAATCGGAATACTCCGAAAAAACCACGGGAAACTGCTGCCGTATCTGCATGTTCCGGCAAAACAGACAGCAGGATATGAGATTACCGGACAAACATCAAAGTATAGTTTTCCCCGTTTCCAATGTAGTCCATAATGGCATCCTTGTCTTCTGAAGAGGACACAAAGGTCGGATCAATCAGTTTCCACTCGTCTCCGTTAAACTCAATCGCGTGCTCCACCCATCCGATCGATTCGATGTAGACGGTAACCCACGCGTGGTAAACATTTCCGGTGTAGCCAATATCCAGTCTGGCCGGAATCGAGAGGGAGCGGAGCATCGCCACGGTCAGCGAGGCATAGTCAAAACAGATGCCGGTTTTGGAGAGAAGCGTGTCGTCGACGTCCGGAAGATAGCCGCTTTTGACCGTCTTGAGTTTCTCGTAATCATAGGAAATATTGTCGACTATATACTCAAAGACAGCGGTGAAAGCGTCAAGATCCGTCTCCGCGTCAGCGGAAAGTTCTCCGGCAAGAGCCACCGCTTGACTGTCCGCGTTGAAATTGACGAACTGGTTCGGATACAGAAACGGAAGAAATTCGTTTTCCAGTTCAACGCTGAGCGTATGGCTGAGGATGGAAATATACTGGTTCCCGCTGATGTTTTCAAAAGCCATCACAATGTAGGTACCGCTTCCTGCCGTGAGAGGAAAGGCTGTATATACATCAGGCGTTTCAAGGAAATAGTGGTATGTAATGTTGTCAGGTCCTGTGACCTGGATATTCACTTTTTTGTCTGCCTTGAGTATTCCCATGAAATATCCCTGATCAGTATGTGAAAAATCCAGAAGCAGCGGATCGCCGCCCGCGGTGATTTTTCCGTCGGCAGCAGGAGTCAGTACGTTTGTCTGACCGGGGGTGTAGGAGAAGGATTCTTCGGAAGAAACAATTCTGCCTGGACATCCGCTGCAGAAGACTGCCAGAAAAATAACAAGGAATACAGGCAGAAGATGAAATACGCGTTTACTCATTCATGATCTGCTCCTTAAAATGTGTTGTTTTATTTATCCTTTTTAGTATAGCAGATTGTACAAAAAAAGGAAGATAAAATGTACAGAAAAATTTAAAACAAATCAAAAAAAAGGGATTGACAAAAAAAAGGAAGTGTATTATGATTTAAGCACAAGAGAAGAACTATACAAGTTAATAATAAAGGCAAACCCGTTGAAAAGCGGGGACGCAAAGCCAAGGGTCTAAAGTTCGAAAAGGGACAATGACAGCCGGTTGCCACATTTCTTTGTTTCTGTGTAAGGGATGCGTAAAATGTTTGGTGACCGCTGACAGTTGTTGTAAGCGGTTTTTTTAATTCGCAGATCCGCATACGGAATCAGCTGCGGGGGCCGCGCGGCGGGCAGGAAGGAAAAGCCTGCTCGATAACCTGAACAACAGATAAGCTTTCTGAGCATATTCTTTATCCGGATTTCGAAATGGAAGCCCTGAATCAAAAATTTAATTTCGGGAGGGATAGATATGAAGAATAATAAATACAGAGAATTGATGAAAAATACGCTGCTTAAAACGGGAGCTGTCGTGATGGCTTCAGCGATTGTTCTTACAAGCAGTTACTGGTCAGAGGTATTCAGAAATGATGTCACGTTTGAGAGTTCGGCGGAACTTCCGGTTTTCACAGATCCGGACGATTCTCCTACAATTACGATTAACGAGGATCAGACCCCGTTTCCGCCTGCTCCTACAGTAGTCGATAAGACGACGAAGAAGAGCAAAACGACCAGGAAAATAAAACTGAAAGAAAAGTCAAAGAGGACTTACACCAAGAAGACGCAGGGAAAGAAGCAGACGTCAACGACCAAAAAAGTTTCAGGAAATGAGACAACGACGATTATAACCGAGGTTTCAACGAGCCTGGCAAGCAAATTTACAAAAGGTTCCAATATCAACAAGCAGGTCACGACAGTCACGACAGTCACGACGACGATGGTTCAGGAAGCGGCGCCCAGCGAGGGAGTTGTGCTGATGGATACGGCAGCTGCAAATGCGGCGTCGGCGGCAGCTCCGGCAGTTCAGAACACGGCGACGACTCAGACGACTCTGGCTTCTTCATCCGGGCAGGTTTCGATCAGTTCGGTCGCGCCGAGGGTTGACAGCAGAGTGGCCAACGCATATACAAAGCTTGGATTTACGATCAACGTCAATCCGAGTGTGAATTATTCCGGAGTGTTTGATGCAAGAAGCAGAAGCATCACGCTGAAGAAGGTTGGAGACACCTCTTATCATGAGCTTGGACACTTCCTGGCGTTCATCGCGGGGAATGTTGATAAAGCATCGGCTTTCCAGCAGATATTTGAGCAGGAAAAAGGCCAGTATACAGAGTACAATAAGAGTTACGTCTGCCAGAACAGTTCCGAGTATTTTGCGGAATCTTTCAAGAATTACACACTGGATCCCAACGCGCTGAGAGCGTCCAGACCTCTTACCTTTTCAGCAATTGAATCGGCTCTCAACAGCGTCACGGATACGCAGGTGGCAAGAGTCCAGACAGTTTACCGTTCTGTATGGGGAGCATAATCTATCCGACAGTACAATGAGATAAGAGATAAATGAAAGCCATTAAACCATAAAAAATTCCTCCCGGATATAACAGCCGGGAGGAATTTTTTATATGTCTGAATCTGAATCAGTGTCAGTATCCTGGTCTATGACGGAACTGACGTTTTCTTCCGGTGATTCAGCAAAAGTTTCTTCAATCGTTTCTTCCACTTCCCAGTGATCGGGGTCTTCTTCTGCTTCTTCTTTCGGCATGTACTTTTTAAAGATCTTTTTCAGAAAGAAGGAGTTCGCGTAGGCGATTGCCGCAAATCCGGCCATAAGCCATATGAGAATCCCGTACCAGAGCGTATATCCGTTGTAGAAAGTGAGAACAACGGGAGCTATTGTGATCACAAGCATCAGGACCGTATAAGGAAGATGAGCGATCGCCATCAGCAGGGAATTTTTGAGCGTTCCCCGGATTGTGTTGAAAAAGCGTGACAAAACGGGGAAAATATAAGTGACAATCATCAGGTAAAAGAAAGATATGGCGATGATCGCGATGTAAAGGAACTTTACGAGCGATCCCTCGGAAGCTCTCAGAATCTGAAAATCCATGATGAGAACAATGCCCACGCCGAGGACCATCAGCCAGATCAGAGTGGCCTGCTTGAAATTCTGCTTAAAGGATTTCAGAAAGCCGCGGATGATATAGCTTTCCTCGTTTTCGGCCATTTTCAGGGCCATATAATACAGCCCGGTCAGAGAGGCGCCGATCGTGATGACCGGAATGCAGCAGATGATGAATGTGATGTTCAGTATCATCAGGTCCGCGAGCCGTCCAAGTGCTCGGAAAAATGAATTGTCCATGTTAAAAAATTCTCTCATTGGTGATCCCTGCTTTCTAAATAATTATATTAAGATGCCCGTTATGTTGCTCCATGCAAAATTAACGATGCCTCCATGATGCCACGGATTTCTCCGCACTTCGTGCTCACGAAATCCTGAAACACCTCAAATCCGCACATTTTTCCATGAAAAATGGCTTCTTTTCGGTGTTTTTGGGTCTCAGTGTCATGCTTTTCCATGTGAACATGGAACGCATGACCTTTCGACCCTGGCATCATATTAATGTATCAGTATAGTAGATTTCACAGAAAAAATCAATGAAGATCATGGAAATTCAACGATTCATAAATTGACAATCCGGCAAATGTCAGAGTATAATAGGAAAATCCATGTGCAGGCGGTAGTTGTGGGCTTTTTTACCGTCTGGTATAGAAGCTGCCGGGCATGAAAGTTTACTGTGGAACAGGCAGCAGTGTAGAAGAGGTAAAGGAGGCAGTCATGTACGATAAGGTATCAACAAATCTGAACTTTGTTGAGCGGGAAAAGCAGACAGAAAAGTTCTGGAGAGAAAATAAGATTTTTGAGAAGAGTATGAAAAACAGGGAAGGATGTCCGACCTATACTTTTTATGACGGACCGCCTACCGCAAATGGAAAGCCCCATATTGGTCATGTGCTGACTCGTGTGATCAAGGATATGATCCCGAGGTATCAGACGATGAAGGGAAAGATGGTTCCCAGGAAGGCCGGGTGGGATACCCACGGTCTGCCGGTTGAGCTGGAAGTTGAGAGGATGCTCGGCCTTGACGGAAAAGAACAGATCGAAGAGTACGGTCTGGAGCCGTTTATCAACCACTGTAAGGAAAGTGTCTGGAAATATAAGGGAATGTGGGAGGATTTCTCCAACACGGTCGGATTCTGGGCGGACATGGACGATCCGTACGTCACCTATCACGATGATTTTATCGAGTCCGAGTGGTGGTCTCTGAAAAAGATCTGGGAGAAGAAGCTTCTCTACAAGGGCTACAAGATCGTGCCTTACTGTCCGCGCTGCGGGACACCGCTGTCAAGCCACGAGGTAGCTCAGGGCTACAAGGATGTGAAAGAACGTTCCGCGATCGTAAAATTCAAGGCAAAGGGCGAGGACGCGTTCATTCTTGCATGGACAACGACTCCGTGGACGCTGCCGTCGAATCTCGGCCTCTGCGTAAACGCAAAAGAAACTTATGCAAAAGTGCGCATGAAAGAGAACGGAGAGGTATATTATATGGCAGAGGCGCTGTGTGATACCGTGCTCGGCGAGGATGCGTATGAGGTAATTTCGACCTGCAAGGGCAAAGATCTCGAATTTAAGGAATATGAACCTCTGTTTTCGTTTATTAAGGTTGACAAAAAAGCGTTTTATGTCATGTGTGATGATTATGTAACGCTGACCGACGGTACCGGAGTCGTCCATATCGCTCCGGCATTTGGTGAGGATGATAACAGAGTCTGTGCGAAATATGACATGCCGTTTGTTTCCATGGTAAATCCGAAGGGTGAGATGACGGAGGAGACGCCGTGGGCCGGTGTGTTTGTGAAAAAGGCGGATCCGCTGATTCTGCAGGCGCTCGACGAGAGAGGACAGCTCTTCTCGGCTCCGAAGTTCGAGCACAGCTATCCGTTCTGCTGGAGATGCGACACGCCGCTGATCTATTATGCGCGCGAGTCCTGGTTTATCCGGATGACGGAAGTCAGGGACGATCTGATCCGCAACAACAATACGATCAACTGGATCCCGGAGAGTATCGGCAAAGGCCGTTTTGGCGACTGGCTGGAGAATGTGCAGGACTGGGGTATCAGCCGTAACCGCTACTGGGGCACGCCGCTGAACATCTGGGAGTGCGAATGCGGTCATATGCATTCGATCGGAAGCAAGGCGGAGCTGCGCGAGATGTCGGACAACTGCCCGGAGGATATCGAACTTCATCGTCCGTATATCGACGAGGTGACGATCCGCTGTCCGAAGTGCGGAAAACAGATGCACCGTGTGCCGGAGGTGATCGACTGCTGGTATGATTCCGGCGCGATGCCTTTTGCACAGTATCACTATCCGTTTGAGAATAAAGAATACTTTGAGAGTCATTTCCCGGCGCAGTTTATCTCCGAGGCCGTGGACCAGACGAGAGGATGGTTCTATTCTCTGCTGGCGATCTCGACGCTGATCTTCAACAAGGCGCCGTACGAGAACGTCATCGTGCTCGGCCATGTGCAGGATGAGAACGGACAGAAGATGAGCAAGTCCAAGGGCAATGCCGTCGATCCATTTGAGGCTCTTGAGACGTACGGTGCGGACGCGATCCGCTGGTATTTCTATATCAACAGCGCTCCGTGGCTGCCGAACCGCTTCCACGGCAAGGCTGTAACCGAGGGACAGAGAAAATTCATGGGTACGCTCTGGAATACCTACGCGTTCTTTGTTCTTTACGCAAACATTGATAATTTTAATCCGATGGACTACACGCTCGACTATGAGAAGCTCCCGGTTATGGATAAATGGTTGCTCTCGAAGATGAATTCGATGGTGAAGAGCGTGGACGATAATCTCGGAAACTACAGGATTCCGGAGGCGGCGAGAGCCCTTCAGGATTTTGTCGACGACATGAGCAACTGGTACGTCAGAAGATCCCGCGAGCGTTTCTGGGCGAAGGGAATGGAGCAGGACAAGATCAACGCCTACATGACGCTTTACACGGCTCTGGTTAATACCTGCAAGGCGGCGGCGCCGATGATTCCGTTCATGACGGAAGATATCTATCGCAACATCGTCTGCAAGGTGGATCCTTCCGCTCCGGAGAGCATCCATCTGTGCGATTTTCCGGCAGTGGAGGAAGAGCATATCGACAAAGAACTCGAGCAGAAGATGGACGAGGTGCTGAAAATTGTCGTGATGGGACGTGCCTGCAGAAACGCGGTAAACATCAAAAACCGTCAGCCGCTCGCAAACATGTTTGTCAAGGCGCCGGTGGAGCTTCCGGAATATTTTGCGGAGATTATCAGGGATGAGCTCAACGTGAAGAAAGTCACATTTACAGACGACGTGAGCGGATTTATCTCCTATACATTCAAACCGCAGCTTCGCACGGTCGGACCGAAGTACGGCAAACTGCTCGGCGGTATCCGTCAGGCGCTTCCGGCTCTGGACGGTATCGCGGCAATGAAGGAGCTTAAGGAAACAGGAGCGATCCGGCTTGATATCAACGGTTCGGAAGTGGTTCTTGCCGAGGAAGATCTGCTGATCGAGACGGCCCAGACGGAAGGCTTTGTCACAGAAAACAACGGTGATATCTCCGTCGTGCTGGACACAAACATGACGCAGGATCT
Organism: uncultured Lachnospiraceae bacterium; assembly: GCA_947588845.1. Taxonomy (GTDB): domain Bacteria; phylum Bacillota; class Clostridia; order Lachnospirales; family Lachnospiraceae; genus Choladousia. The sequence continues at coordinate 5,212 of CANQAR010000084.1, read as the reverse complement.
GATTGAGGAAGGCTACGTCCGCGAGATTATCAGCAAGATCCAGAATATGAGAAAAGAGTCCGGCTTTGAGGTCATGGACAAGGTCAGCGTGTCCGTGAAGGGCAATGAAAAGATCAGCGGCATTCTGCACAAGTACGAGGCGCAGATCATGGATGAAGTGCTCGCGCAGAAGGTGCAGTATGAGGAAACGTGCGGCTTTGTGAAAGAATGGAATATCAACGGGGAAAAGGTTGTTCTTGGTGTTGAGAAAATGTAGTGTGCAATGCTGCAGTCCGCATCAGAGATCTGGTAAATGCGTGCGGGCTGCAGGTTACTATAAACGTAAAAATTTTTACGAGGAGGCTTTATGAACAAATTATTTGATAAGGAGACGTTTAAGGAGCGCGTAAAAGACAATGTCAGAACGCTCTTTCGAAGAACTTACAAGGAAGCGGATCAGCAGCAGATGTTTCAGGCTGTCGCTTATGCAGTAAAAGATGTTATCATTGACAACTGGATGGCCACACAGCAGCAGTATGAGATGGATGATCCGAAGACTGTCTATTATATGTCGATGGAGTTCCTGATGGGCCGTGCGCTTGGAAACAACCTGATCAACCTGACCGCTTATAAAGAAGTAAAAGAGGCGCTCGACGAGCTTGGCTTTGATCTCAATGTGATCGAGGATCAGGAGCCGGATCCGGCTCTCGGCAACGGCGGTCTTGGCCGTCTGGCAGCCTGTTTCCTGGATTCCCTGGCTACGCTGGGATACTCCGCATATGGCTGCGGCATCCGTTACCGCTATGGTATGTTCAAGCAGAAAATCCAGGACGGCTATCAGATTGAAACGCCGGACAACTGGCTGAAGAACGGCAATCCGTTCGAGCTGCGCCGTCCGGAGTACGCGAAGATTGTCAAATTCGGCGGATACATCCGCACGGAATACGATCAGAGAACCGGAAGAACGCACTTTATCCAGGAGGGATATCAGAGTGTGCGCGCGATTCCGTTCGATATGCCGATCCTTGGATACAACAATAATGTTGTCAACACACTGCGTGTGTGGGATGCCGAGGCGATCAATGACTTCCAGCTGGATTCTTTTGATAAGGGTGATTATCATAAAGCTACCGAGCAGGACAATCTCGCCAAAAATATTGTTGACGTTCTTTATCCGAATGATAACCATTACTCAGGCAAGGAGCTGCGTCTGAAACAGCAGTATTTCTTTATCTCCGCGAGCGTGCAGGCAGCTATTGCAAAATATAAAAAGAAACATGACGATATTCGAAAGTTCCATGAGAAGGTGACCTTCCAGCTGAACGATACGCATCCGACGGTTGCGATCGCCGAGCTGATGAGGATTCTTGTCGATGAAGAGGGTCTTGAGTGGAACGAAGCATGGGAAGTGACTTCAAAGACCTGTGCGTACACGAACCATACGATCATGTCGGAAGCTCTGGAAAAATGGCCGATCGAGCTGTTCTCAAGACTGCTTCCGCGTATTTACCAGATCATCGAAGAGATCAACCGCAGATTTGTGCACGAGATTCAGCAGAAGTATCCGGGCAACCAGGAGAAGATCCGCAAGATGGCGATCATCTACGACGGACAGGTGAAGATGGCGCATCTGGCGATCGCGGCAGGATACTCTGTCAACGGTGTTGCGCGTCTGCATACAGAGATCCTGAAGAATCAGGAACTGAGAGATTTCTATGAGATGATGCCGTGGAAGTTCAACAACAAGACGAACGGCATCACGCAGAGACGTTTCCTGCTTCACGGCAACCCGCTTCTGGCGGACTGGGTGACGGCTCATATCGGTGACGAGTGGATCACGGATCTTCCGCAGATCGCAAAGATGAAGATTTTTGCGGACGATAAGAAGGCGCAGCAGGAGTTCATGAACATTAAGTATCAGAACAAGATCCGTCTCGCGAAATATATCAAAGAGCATAACGGCATCGATGTTGACCCGCGCTCAATCTTTGACGTGCAGGTCAAGAGGCTGCATGAGTACAAGCGCCAGCTTCTGAATATCCTTCATGTAATGTATCTGTACAACCAGATCAAGGATCATCCGGAGATGCCGTTCTATCCGAGAACCTTTATTTTTGGTGCAAAGGCGGCAGCAGGCTACCGCCGCGCGAAGCAGACGATCAAGCTGATTAACAGCGTGGCTGACGTGATCAACAATGACCGTTCCATCAACGGCAAGCTGAAGGTTGTGTTTATCGAGGACTATCGTGTATCCAACGCCGAGATTATCTTTGCGGCAGCAGACGTATCTGAACAGATTTCGACTGCAAGTAAAGAGGCGTCTGGTACAGGAAACATGAAGTTTATGCTGAACGGCGCTCCGACGCTTGGAACGATGGACGGCGCGAATGTCGAGATCGTGGAGGAAGTCGGCGAGGACAACGCGTTTATTTTCGGTCTCTCCGCGGATGAAGTTATCCGTTTCGAGAATCACGGCGGATACTATCCGACGGATTACTTCAACAACGATCAGGATATCCGCCGCGTGCTGATGCAGCTGATCAACGGCGAGTATTCACACGGCGATATGAATATGTTCCGTGAGATCTATGATTCTCTGCTGAACACCAACAGCAGCGACAGACCGGATACTTACTTTATCCTGGCGGATTTCAAGTCCTATGCGGCGGCGCAGAGTCGTGTCGAGGAAGCATACCGCGATGAGGCGCGCTGGGCGAAGATGGCGATTCTGAATATGGCGTGCAGCGGCAAGTTCACCTCAGACAGAACGATCCAGCAGTATGTGGATGAGATCTGGCATCTCGATAAGGTGGAGATTAAGGTGGATCCGGAGAGCTTCGAGAGATAAGAGATTTTTGAAACAGAAAAGTATTTGATAAAGGACTGCCGTTCCGGTAATCGGGGAGCGGCAGTTTTTTTAATGCGCAGGCCCGCATATGGAGATTAGCTGCTGACGCAGCATGCGGGCCGCGCGGCGAGCAGAAGGAAAAGTCGCCTCCTGCTCGATCAGGAAATGTACTTTTGTGTATAACATACACGTTTCTGGAAATCATATCATTAAACCGCTCTGATGTGCAGGTGAAGAAATACTTTGGAATATTTTGATGCTTTTGCAGCATTTCGCGCCGCGGTCCCCAGGATTTCTGCGCAAAACGCACAGAAATCACGTCGCGGGACAACTGACGTGTAAACTGTAACAAAGTATACAGCGCGGCACAGCAGCAAGAGGAATAAAGTATGAGGTGAAATGATATGAACAAAAGGTTTTTCAGGGATTTGGTGACCAGAAGAAGCAGTGCGTGGACATTCGGACTGTGCCTGACAGGAGTACTGGCAGTCGGTACGATTGTCGCGATGGACAGTTCCCGCATAAGTGATCCGGAAGAGCCGGAAACGTCGATGGAGCAGGCTTATCTGGAGGAAGAGGCAGATGATGAGGCGGCTGAACTGACAGGAGGCATCGGAGACATGGTTCTGGCGGATGCCGGCGGAACGGCAGCTGGTGAAACAGATAATACAATGGATGTATCTTCAGGAAATGCTGTGGAAGATATGGACGGGACCGGTTCAGAGGACAGCGGGAACGAGGAACTGGCGGATGGACCTGACGAGAATATGGCAGAAAGCGGCCAGACTGAAGAAGCCGCGGACGAAACCGCAGCTGAAGCATCCTCTGCAAATGTAATTTCGGAAGAAGCGCTGCTTGCGGCTGATGTCATGTTTCATGAGACAGATACGCTTCTCTGGCCTGCAGCAGGTACGATTCTGATCGATTACAGCATGGATGGAAGCGTATATTTTCCGACACTTGATCAGTACAAGTACAATCCGGCTTTGATCATCGGGAGCCAGACAGGAAATCAGGTTGTTTCTGCTGCGCGCGGTATTGTGGAATCCATTGATGTAGATGAAGTAAACGGACTGAAGATGACGGTCAATATCGGAAATGGATACCGTCTGATCTATGGACAGCTCAAGGAGGCCGCGGCTGTGCAGGGAGACGTGGTTGAGGCAGGCAGTGTGATTGGATATGTCAGCGAACCGACCAGATTTTACGCGAAGGAAGGAAGCAATCTGTATTTCCAGATGACGAAAGATCAGGTTCCGGTGGACCCGATACTGTATCTGGAGTAAACAGGGCTTTTGAGTTACAGCTCACGTTACTGTTCACTCCGTGCCCAGTAACGTACAGTTTGGGCATGCAAATTCGCTTCGCGAAGCCCAAACTGTCATTTGACTCATGTTCTTACGGCCTCAGCAGCAGGTGCTTCGGCCTGGTCTGAACTGTAACCAGCTCACTTCCAGATACAGAAAAGTGATAAAACTTAAGATGCACAAAAACAGAATTCGGGAGTATAATAAAATATAGACATCCAGCGACTGCAGTATGCAGAATCTGTTCCCGCACAAATGAAACTGTGTCCGGGAAAGTATAACAGCAGTCAGGATCCGCAGCTGTATTCTTTATACGCAGTTTTTACCTGTCAAATCCAGAAATATCCTGTGAGAAAGGATAGAAAATTACACTATGGGTAAGGTACTTCTGGTTACTGTCCAGTAACTCTTTTCAGACAGCTGCTTTAAATAGAAAGGGATGGAGCTCCATCCCTGTACATAGCCGAAAGGCAGTTGAGACAGAAAGTTAAAACAGAAAGAAAGGAATCAGAAAATATGAATGTAAAAGCGGAGGGGAATTATACCTATATGGTAAAATGCAGAGACGGTACGATCTACACGGGATGGACAACCATGCTTGAAAGGAGAATATCCGAACATAACAGCGGAAAAGGCGCCAGATATACAAGAGGCCGCCGGCCGGTAGAACTGATCTACTACGAAGAAAGTCCGTCAAAAAAGCAGGCTATGAGGAGAGAATATGAGATAAAAAAGATGACCAGAAAGCAGAAAATAGAACTTGCAAAAAAAAATAAAAAAAGTGATTGACAAAATCAGGGTATTTGAGTATAATGAGAAAGCGCTGTGAGGCGGGAAGAAAATTAAAGATTGATTTACAAATTCAGGAGAAATACTCAAGAGGCTGAAGAGGCGCCCCTGCTAAGGGTGTAGGTCGTTAATCGCGGCGCGAGGGTTCAAATCCCTCTTTCTCCGTTCTGTCTTTCAGATAAGAAGACAGAAAAAACTTTTGAAAAAAAGTTAAAAAAAGGTGTTGACAAACTCCGAAAGATATGATATCCTGTCAGAGTTGCGCCGGACAAGAGAGCGGCGGACAACA
>CANQAR010000083.1 GCA_947588845.1 uncultured Lachnospiraceae bacterium | reverse complement strand
TTCTGTCCTACAAAGGTACTGGTGGCGCTGGAAACGGTGGACATGGGGATCATCAGCATCTCATAGACCCGGCGGGAAGCGGTGTGTGCCGTGATGATATCCGTGTCCAGCGCGTTGATCGACCGCTGAAGTACAACGGAGCCCAGCGAAAATACACACTGCATCATCGCCATGGAGAAGCCGGTGGTAAACATCTCGGCGGAGAGTTCACGGCCGATTTTCCAGTCTGCGGCGCAGGGCAGATATTCCCGGTAATTCCGGAAGATGTACGCTCCGCACAGCACCGCCGAGACAGCCTGCGCAATCACTGTGGCCAGAGCCGCGCCGGCAATACCGGTATGGAGCAGGATCACAAACAGCGCGTCCAACCCCAGATTCAAAAGGCTGGACAGGATGAGGAAATACAGTGGTGTCCTGCTGTTGCCCATGGCTCGCAGGAATCCCGCGCAGCCGTTGTAGGCAATAGTGGTAAGTATTCCGCCGAGAATAATGACGATGTACAGATACGACTGATCGAATACATTTGCCGGCGTCAGCAAAAGCCGCATGGCGGGCTTCAGAAACAGGACGGAGGCCACTGTCATCAGTGTGCCGATGCCCAGGTTTAACTTGATCATGGCCGCCGCTCCGCTGCGGAACTGCTCTTTGCTCCCGCTGCCAAAGAGCCGGGACAGGACAACGCAGTATCCGTTATTCAGCCCCCACGCCAGATTCATGAGCAGGGAGTATAGCACGCTGGTGGCTCCGATTGCCGCAATCGCCCCATCTCCAAGAAAATGCCCGGCGATCATGGTATCTACAAGGCTGTATACCTGCTGAAAGATGTTGCCGATAAAAAGAGGCACTGCAAAGGTCATGATAATATGGACAGGATTCCCCACTGTCATGTTTGTGATTTTTGAAGCGGTACGGTTCATTCGAGCTCCCTTTCGGTATGTTATATTAAAATGTCCATAACTTCGCCGATATACATGGTATGTGGCGCTTCCGTTTTATAATAATCTTCGACCACTCCAGCGGGCATAGCGGAAGTATCCATATCCTGTCTGTAAATCTTTTTGCAGAGCAAGGTCACTTTTGCTTCACAAAAAGTGACGGCACCGTTTAAAGCTTTTGGTGTCAATCCCGCCATTTTTACCTTATCCCCAGCTCGACCGGAGAGTGAGCCTAACAGCCCCAATGCCCGGCGGTACTTTTCTGGATAAAAGCTAACAGTAAATAAGTCATTTTCGTCCATAAAATCATGGGTATAACGGCAGGGTTTCACATAAACTGTCGCAACCGGCTTCCCCCACAAGGTGCCCAGACCACCCCAGCTGATGGTCATAGTATTATAGTGATCCGGTACCCCGGCCGTTACCAGCGCCCATTCTTTGTCAAATAATTTGAATGAATCTGCATTAAAATCCATTGATCTCATCCTCCTTGCTGTGAATATTTCTGTTCAAGGGCGGCGAAGCCTTGTCAGTCCGCCGCAGGCGGAGAATCCTGCAAAGCAGGATTCTTTTTTATTTATACGCGTTCCGAAAAATCGCCAGATAGTCCTCATCGGAAAGCGGAAGCGGGTCTGCAGTGATATCGCCTCCGAGAACTTCATGTACTTTCGCGGGATAGAGGTTCAGTTCCTCCTCGGTAATGCCCTCCGCGCTCATTTTCAAGTCAGCACAGCCGACAGAGGCAATCAGGTTATCCAGAGCATTGATAAAATCCTGTCCGGAAGTGGGATTTTCTATTCCCATTGCCTTCGCCATCTTGATCATCGGCTCCTCGGCAGCCTTACGGTCGGCGAAGAAGCTGTAGTAAGCATGGGCAATCTCAATCAGTCCGGCTCCATGTACCAAATCGTCGTGGAAGCTGCCCATCACATGCTCCATGGTATGGGCGGAGGTACACATCATGTAGTATCCGGCGAATGTGTTGGCGTAGGCCATCATCTCCCGTGCCTCACGGTCATTTCCGTCCGCAACAGCGCGGGGCAGATACTTCGCCACCAGCCCAATGGTTTTTAAGGCGAACATCTCCCCCATGGGGTGGACATTCTTATTAACCACTGTCTCTGAAGCATGGAAGAATGCGTCCATTCCCTGATATGCGGTAAACTTTGGAGATACGCTCATCATCAGGTCGCTGTCAACGACAGAGAGCGTGGGAAACATGGACGGAAAGAAAATTCCGGTCTTCTCCTGCGTTCTGTCGTTTGAAATAACAGAAGCAATATCCACTTCGCTGGCTGTTCCGGCAGTGGTCGTGATACAGACGATGGGAATGGCGGGACTAGGAGCGGTTTTCTTGCCGCCCGCCGCACTTAAGGAGTAGTCCCATATGTCGCCGGGATTTGCTGCCATCAAAGCGATGCATTTGGAACAGTCCATAACAGAGCCGCCGCCAAGGGCAACCACAAAATCACATCCGTTTTCCTTAACTGCCTGTGCACCATCCATGACATTGATGTTCGTGGGATTGGGGCGAACCTGATCAAACAGCACGTGAGCCACGCCTGCTTCATCCAGTTCTTTCTCCACACGCGCAAGATAACCGTATTTCCTGGCAGACGTACCGTTTGTCGTAACAATAAGAGCTTTTTTGCCTGGGAGTGTTTCCTTATGCAGATCGTTCAGCCTGCCGGGTCCGAACAAGACCTTTACGGGATTGTAATGTGTCCAGTTATACATGATCAAATCCTCCTTGCAATGTGTTTTTTGCTTTGTGTCATGATCATACGCTTCCTTGTGCGGAAAAACAGCGGTATTTCTTAATGATTATAGTGACTTTTTTTAAGATACATAATATAATTATGAAAGAGATGTATAAAAATTTGCAGTGACTGCGGCGGAACTGCAGCTGCACACGTATTCATTCAAAGGAGGAAGACATGTATGACAATTGAGGACGCGTTACAAAAACTGGGAAATGATTTTCCAAATCTGAATTGGGATTTTGTACCGGAAAACATCCGAGAGAAAGATGAAGTCATGTCCTACTGGCCCGGTGAACCGCAGGAGGATGTTCTGGTCTGCGTTCTGAAAGCCAGGCATGTAAATGAAGTTTTTCACCGTCAGGATTTTTTCTTCCTGAATTTTGCATACCGTCAGGATTATCAGGCGCTCAGTACAAGATCGGATAATCTGCTGACAATCAAAGAAAACAGCTGCTACATCGGGCAGCCGTTCAGCGGATATGCGATTCGGGGAGATTCTGCCAGAGACATTGTGATTGTCGGCGTACTGATTCAGAAAAATGCCTTTTTCCGAGAATACCTCTCGTCCTTGTCTGTAGACAACTCCATGTTTCATTTTTTCCTTGACCCGCAGACAGATCAGTTTTCGCAGGATGTGATTCACCTGACATTCAGCGACAGCCATCCTTTCCGGAAGCTGCTGGAACTGATGATCCTCGAATATGCAGACAAAAAAGAGGACACGCAGGCTATTTTGAAGCCAATGACCCTTGCGCTTCTGATGCACGTTGCAAGAGAATACCGCAAGGTATCTGTAAAAAATGAAAGTCTGTCTTTAGCTGACCAGATCATCCGTTATATTGGCGAACATACAGGCCAGGTGACTTTGGGAATGACTGCCGAACATTTTTCCTATCATCCCAATTACATCTCATCCCTGCTCCGGCAGAAAACCGGCAGGACCTTTTCCGAAATATTGCTGGAGCAGAGGATGGACCGGGCTTTGGCTCTGCTGAAAGGAACCAGCCTTTCTGTCGAGGAAGTGTCCGCAATGGTGGGCTATAATGACACCAGCAATTTTTACCGGGCATTCCGGGGATATTATCATGTATCGCCGAGAGAATATTCCACTAAAAGCCTATCAAAAACAAACGCCTGTCTCCGATATGGCTGACACATTCCAGCCATCGGAAACGGACGTTTTTTCGATACTGTTTTATTGGAAGCTACCTCAGAGCGTTCCTTTTTATCCTGTATGAATGCTGCGTAAGCATGAAACTATTGTATGGACGCGCCAAGTTTCCGCGCTTCCTCCACTTCCGCCTTATCTTTGACGTCGCCTACATCCATATTTCCCCCTGCAAGGACATGCCCGAGGTTTTTCCACTTCAGATGCTCCATCAGATGATCATAATACAGAACGACATCCCCAAAGCCGTTCCCTTCCGCAGCCATCAGCAGAGCAGACGATCTTCCGTGTCCTCTTAAGAGATTTCCGTCTCCTTCCTCCAGCGCGAACAGCCGGTCGACGGCTGTCCGGAGCTGACCGCTCATATTCCAATAGTACAGAGGCGACGCCAGAACAACAACGTCCGCATCCTTTACCGCCGGATAAATCTGCGCCATGTCATCCTTCTGAACACACGGACATTCCCTGCTGCTGTGCCCGCCAAAACAGCCCTTGCACCCATGGATCTCCATACTGTCGAGATGAAAAGTCACTACTTCATTTCCGGCTGATTCTGCACCTTCCGTAAACGCTTTTACGAGCTCCGATGTGTTTCCCCGTTTTCTGGGGCTTCCATTTAAAATGACGATCTTCTTTCCCACTTTGTTCTCCTTCCCCTGCCTTCGATTCGTTCTTGCGGTTTATGAGCAGAATAGTCTCATGATTTTCTGCCTGCAGACCCTGACGTAAGACTCAGCTCTGATCGAGCAGGAGACGATTTTTTCCTCCTGCTCGTCTGCACAGCCCGCATGTTGCGACAACTGCTGATTTCCATATGCGGACCTGCGCATCAGATCGCGTCCGCCAGTGCCGCCGCTCTCGCACAGCCGTCCGTCTTCTCGATATCTCCGACATTCAGCACACCCGGAACCAGAACTTCACCGACCATTTTCCACTTATTCAGAGCGGCAGTGCGCTCCATCGGGATACGGACACCGTCGAGAATCGCCAGATCGTCTTCCTCGCAGCAGGCAATCAGCGCGCATTCTTTTCCCGCAATATCCTTGCCTCCGACAACGAGAGAATAAATGCGGTCGATCACGGCCTTGATCTGCGCCGGGAACGAATACCAGTAGACCGGCGTGGTGAACACAAGCGCGTCCGCCTCAAGGATTGCCGGAGCGATCGTGTTGAAATCATCGTCAAAAGAACAGGCTTTTCCGGTGGAGAAACAAGTCTCACAGGCATGGCAGCCTCCTACTTTTTTAAACGCCGCGTCGAACCGTGTCACGGTATGACCTTTTGCTTCCGCCGCCTTGATAAAAGCCTCCGTCATCGCAAAGCTGTTTCCCTTTTTCCTTGGACTTCCGGTAATTACAACAATTTTCTTACTCATATTCTCTTCCTTTCTTTTTTGCAGGATTATCTTCTCCTGCCACTGATGCCATACATAATTCTAACAAGGATATTTTAAAAGGCAAGTACGCACATAAAAGTGAGATACTTACCTTAAAGTTATATGCTGTATTAAAATTTAGTATTTATTTAAAAGAAAGTACAGGAACTATACAGCATATCTTCTTTATTGAATTCATGTTTCAATTTGCCGTTCTTATTTTTTGATCGTATCAGAATTTTGATTGTACGCCTTTGCGACGCACTTCCATTCCCCGTTCATCTTCAGCAAAAGAAGTACGTCCGTAAAGTCGATCCGGTTGCCCCAACCCTGTTCCAGCACACGGACAACAGCCATGGATTCCTCCACCATCAGCACATCTACGCGGGCCTTGAAATTCTCGCCGCCAGGAACGGTATCCACGTTATGGTAGAACTGCTCAATAGAGCCATGCTCCAGTTCTCCGTCCAGATAGCCAAACAGAACCGCCTCATCCGTAAATAATTCCTTCGCGTATTTGCTATTGCCCTCCGCAACACTTTTGACAAATTTCATTGCCGCTTCTTCTACGGCCTGATATTCTTTTAACTCTGCTCTCATGACAGCATCCTCCTTGAAAAATAAAATATTTATATAAAGCGATTCGCCTTATATCAATGTCAAGATGTTGGGGTCAAAAGATGCTTGACCCTGGCATCATATCAAATATTGTTTCCGATCTCATAACCGTCCCACACGGCATGAAGGATCGTACTGACCTTCTGCCCGTCGCCGATCTCATAGACGACTGCCCCGCAGCCGGCCAATTCCTGCGCCATAGAAGGAGCCGGCCGGAAACCTACTGCGATCACAACAGAATCCGCTTCCAGTTCTGTCCGCTGCCCGCCGCTTTCCAAAACCACCTTCCCATTTTCCACAGCGGCAAGACGGTGGCCCTCCAGCACCTTCACATGATGATATTCAAACAGATCCGGGATCATCTGGCCGTTGGGGATCGGGGATGGGATACCCGCCGACAGGATCTTCGGCAACGCTTCCACTACCGTAACTTCTTTACCCGCCTGCGCGTAATCCAGCGCCATCTCACAGCCTACCAGACCACCCCCGACGACTACGACTTTCTGCCCGACTTTTTCCGGATGGGCAAATGCATCCATACAGCCAAGCACCTTTTTATCATCTATCCCCGGCACTTTCGGGGTAACCGGGACAGAGCCAACTGCCAGAATGATCACATCCGCACCCATATTACGGAGCTGTTCAGAAGTAACTGCCTCTCCGGTATGTATCTCTACCGGAAGTCCGTTCAGTTCGTTCTGATACCACGCGTTCAGTTCTCTTACTTCTTTTTTAAAGCTATGGGAACCTCCGGGGATCAGATTGCCGCCAAGCTCCTGGTTCTTTTCATACAGGGCAACCTTATGGCCACGCATAGCCGCAGTCCTTGCAGCTTCCATACCTGCTACACCACCTCCGACGACTACGACCTTTTTCGGCCTCATACATGGACGGAGTGCGTATCTCATCTCCCGCATCGCTGCCGGATTTACCGCACAGCTCGGCTGCTTTCCCTGCTGCAGCCGTGTGATACAACCCTGATTGCAGGCGATACACGGCCGGATTCTTTCCGTATGCCCGGATAATACTTTGTTCGGATACTCCGGATCAGCCAGAGCCGCACGCCCCATAACGACCGCATCAATCTTGCCGTCCCGGATCGCCGCCTCCGCAATATCCGCATCATTCATACGTCCGCCTGCCAGAATCGGAATATTCACGGCTTCTTTCGCTTTCGCAGCCAGCTCCACCAGATACCCCTTCGGCATATACATGGGCGGACAGGCATAATAGAAAGAATCATACATCCCCGTATCCACACTGAGACAATCATAACCGTACGACTCCAGCAGTTTTGCAATCTTGATTCCTTCCTCAAGTGTGCGTCCAGCTTCCTCCTCACCCGTCAGGCTTGCCCGCTCAAATCCTTTCACAAAACTCTTTAATCCAAGACGCATACTGACCGGAAAATCGCTGCCGCACTCCTGCTTGATGCCTTCCAGGATCTCCCTGGCCGCCCGCAGACGGTTTTCCAGGCTTCCACCATATTCATCCGTCCGGTGGTTCATCATGGATAAGGCAAACTGATCAAGCAGATATCCCCAGTGTATCGAATGTACCTCAACACCTGAAAAGCCGGAATCTTTCGCCACTTTTGCCGCCATTACAACTGATTCAATCTTGGATTTAATCTGATCACTGGTCAGTTCCGGTGAGACTTCTCCCGGATGCCGGAATACATGAACGGACGACGGGGCAGGAAGATTGGGATAATTGCGTCCAAGTCCCATTGTGATCTGTGCAAAAATCTTTGTGCCATAAGCACCGGCCCTCTCGTTTAACTCCGTCGCCGTCATCTTAAACGCATCCGGATTCTGCAGGATCGTCGGGCCAACGCCGGTGTAGGGATCGACCGTTCCATCCGCCGCGATCGCGCCGGTAAAGATCAGCCCAAACCCTCCTTTTGCCCTCTCTACAAGATATTGTATCGTTTCATTTTTCAGACCACCTCCCGGCAGATGGTGCTGTCCCCCTCCGACCGGCGCCATACAAAACCGGTTTTTAATAGTCAGCCTGCCAATCTGGAGCGGCTTTCCCAAATACTCATAGTTCCGCATGCCTCTTCCTCCTCTATTTCCGCGGGATTGACTTTTCCCGCTGCTGATATTATAATCTTAGCAAGAATGAATTAAAAAACAAGTACGCACATTTAAGTGCGATACTTACATTAAAATTATATACTTACCAAAAGGAGAGTTTAAAGATGAGTAAACGCTGCATCGCAAATGAATGTCTCGGCACCACCGGCTTCAGCTATACATTGTCACTTATAAATGGAAAATACAAGATGACGATCCTCTATACCCTTATGGAATTCGGTGTCGTCCGTTTTAATGAAATGAAAAAATATATCGGCGAAATTTCCTATAAGACGCTCAGCTCCACCTTAAAAGAGCTGGAAGCAGATCAGCTGGTAAACAGAAAAGAATATCCTCAGATCCCGCCGAAGGTGGAATACAGCCTCACAGAGCGCGGGAAATCTTTGATTCCGATCCTTGACGGGATGTGCGAGTGGGGAGATCAGCACAGATTGCCGTGATTGTTCCACGGCGGCTGCCTCCTGTCAGCCGCCGTATCTGTCGGGGACAGGCTTTTCTCTATTCTCATTTTACAGGGGAAATGTATCCAAGCTGGAAAGCCTTTGTTACTGCTTCCACTGTTGAGGAAACGTCAAGTTTATCAAATATGTGCTGTAAATGATTTGATAGTGTCCTCTCGCTCATGTATAATTCTTCGGCTATTTTTTTTCGCTTCCGTCCGCTGCAAATGAGCTGCAAAATGTTTTTTTCCATACTCGTCAAATCTTCAATAATTATCTCATTGCTTTCTGATGGAAAACATGTCCTGCCATGAGAGACACGGATCAGCGATTCAATCAGATCCTTGGGACTGATATTTTTGTTAAGAAAACCACTCACCCCGATTTTCTTTGCTTCATGTCTGTACACAGGAAGATCATACCCTGTGAGAATGATGATTCTTACTTTAGGATTAGCCTCTATAATTTCCGCCGCCACTTCCAGCCCATCCGTATTACTTAAATTTCCCAGGTTAATATCCATAAGAATAATATCTATATTCTTTTCAGAAACAATTGCGTCCAGGTTTTTAATATCCTGTGTCGAGTATAAGTGCTCAACTTCTTTATATTCTTCCAAAGCAACAGACAGGCTCGCCGCAAAAAGCGCATGGTCGTCAACTAATAAAATATTGATAGGAAACATCTCCTTTCATGGGGATTACGATTTGAACGCAGATACCTTTGGGCATATGGTTGGAAAATGTTATTGTTCCACCTATGTGATTGATCTGCTCTTTGATGGAAGCAATACCCTTGTGCGTTCTTTCATCGGAGGAAATTATACTCTCTACAACTGCCGTTCCATTATCGCTGACACCCAGTTCTATCATACCTTTTTCCTGCGAAAGAGTGACCCATGCCCGATTTCCATCTGAGTGCTTATATACATTCGTAAGAAGCTCCTTTATCAGACGATATATCAGTACATGATACGGCTCAACCAAAAACAGGGAATCCGGACAATCAAAAAACACTGCAGCATTTCTATGAGGGAAGGACAAAGCGACTGCTTCAATCAGGTTCTGGTAGTTTTCCTTTGCCGTGAGGTTTTTCAAAAGAGCCGGGTGGTAATCCTGCATTTGCCGGCGGATGTGTGTGTTTAACCCATCCAGTGTTTCAACAATCACGTCCTGTATGTCCGGCCGATGGGCCTTGCTCATCATGTTTTTTATGGCAAGCAGGTCTTGCAGTACATCATCATGCAAAAAATCAGCAAAGCCAGCTTTCAGGATTTCCTCCTCCTGTAACTGTTGTAAGGCAGCATGATAGCTGCTTTCTTTTGTGATGCTGCTTGTCCCATTTTTCAGATTTTGCGCTAAAACAATGTTACAGATATAAATAGATGCGAACAGTATATTTACCGCAATGATCAGTTCCTCGTACCCGCCGCCCAGGAAAAGGATGACGGATCCTGTAATGGCTGATATAGAACAAATAATCAAAAGGATTTGTTTCAGGCTGAATATCGTTAAAAGCGGAAAACCATTATGTTCTTGCAGTACAATTCCGTGAACGCTGATAAAAAATAAAAGCACTGGCAGATATACGCCAAAATTTGAAATATGGTTTGCAATCCCCTCCGTGGAGAAATAATACGCAAGAAACGATACCGACACAACTACGGCAGAAATCACAAAGTATTTTCGCTCACTCTTTAATACGAAAACAGCCCGTTTCCTGTGATAGATCACAATAAACAACAGGCACATCATACTGACGATCCATTGTATACCATACATTGCGGCAAATACTTTGCCAGATATGCATAATCCTGTAAGTGTACCCATGCAGGCAAGCAAAAGAATCCTATTAACTGTTTTTCGGAACTTATATCCACTGCCCTGAAACAGGAACAGGAAAATAAATTTGATAAATACATACCACATGATCGGGCTTATTGCAGTAAACGCAAAGTACGCAGTATCCCGCATATCCAGAAGCAGCAGCATATACCAGCAATCTAATGCCAGCACCCCGCAAAACATAGAGACAACTTTGTTTTCCCTGATATTACAGGCACTGATGTATGTAATGTCTATCAGCATGATTGAAACGATAAGCAAAGGGGTAACGCTCTCGATTCTTAACTGTGTGCCATGATCAGCCAGCCAGCTCATGTAAAAAATCAGTAAAATATGGTTAGCTAAAAACAGCAGATTTATCGTCCTTTGTTTCACGGGCGGCCTCCTTTCTCTTTTTTCATTGTACCACAGAAATATAAACAGATAAAATATATCTTATCTATGCAGAACGGTTTTGCAACAGGAATGAACAGTAAGCTGATAGTAAATCAAATAAATCAGTGCCGTCAAAGCAATCGCAATCAAAGTTGGGACGTATAAGCTGAGCCGGTTCCCAAGCAGATTCTGCATAAGGCCCGTCTTATAGACGATTGTTGCAAAAAGACTGTCCAACAATCCAAAACAAAATGGGATAAAGAAGAACGTGCGAGTCTGTTTTCTGATGATTTTTTTTATTTTCTTTTCTGAATATCCCATCTTGTCCAGGATTTCATAATCCGCCCTGGAATCTGTAATTGCCGACACATTGTTAAAATACAGAATGCTGCCGGTCGCTATAAAAAACAGAACAACCAGAAAGCCGATCAGCAGGAATGTGGAGCTGTTTAAAGAAAATATCTCATGTACTCTGTGTGAATTCCCCTGAAAATAGGGACTGTCTCCAAGAGCCTGCTTCATCGCTTCATATAAATCTTCATTCTTTTCGAGGATTTTACCATTGATGCTCAGAACACGGTTTTCGGGCGTCAGGCTTTCTTTCATTTGCCCATAAACGCTGTCGCTTACAATCAGTGTACCGATGCTGTTTGCAAAGGAGATGGGATTATTGAGCGTCGTTTCGCAGACCGTAAGCGATGTGATATTTCCGTTGATGTCCAACTGGTAGACGGTGCCTGTTTCGTCGCTGCCATCAGCATTAGGCTGATATTTCACCAAAATGCATTCGTCATTGTTCAGCACAGGCAGCTGTTTTACAACAGCCTCTTTATTCTGTGCCTGCAAAAGGGCAATGTATTGTGAGTATGAAATACATTCAAAACCTGCGGTTCGCAGGATATTCTCATTGTCTGCATCGCCTTTTGATGTCCCGACGCTATACTCCATAGGGAGATGATCTGCTTCTGCTGTCACCTTGAATATATCTGTCTGCGTAAAGGTGACCTGATCCGCAGACGCATATTCGGATACCAGCCCCTTAATATTATCCACCTGACTTTCCTTTTCGATCCTGAATTCAAGTTCAGACGGCGCCATTCTGGAAACTGCCGCAATCGGATAATACATAGACAGAGCCATAACACTCGAAATGGACAGTGTTGCCGCTGATAAAAGAGTCAGCATAATCAGTGTTCTGGCGTTAGAACGAATCCGATATACGAAATTGGGCATCGTTATAATTTTTGTATCAGTATAAAACGATTTTTTGTTTTGCTTGCTTACCTGTACCGCAAACGGCAGGAAAGAGTTTATGAAAAACACAGTCCCAAACGCGATCAGCAGAAACGTAAGAAGTCCTGTTGGATAAAATCCGAAAGTCATCCATATAGAATGTGTGCCTCTAAATATATCTAACGCCAATCCATACCCGCCGATGATAAACAGGAAACCTGACAAAGCCGGTATTTTCCGGAATTTCAGCTTCTTCTCTGCACTTTTTTCAAACCGCACCAGATCCATCAGGGAGGATTTGAGCAGGAACCGGGCATTTGACAGAACCATTACGAAAACAACCAGCAAAATGAACCTGATCGTGTCTGCGATAGCTTTCAGATTGAAGAAAGGTATTTGGGAGTTATCTACAGTCAGATTCAGAAGGACGGTGATGCCATAGACAATCGCCTTATGCAAAATCGCTCCAAAAACCAGTCCTGCTGCGAGTGCGCCGCTGCAAACAAGGATGTTTTCAAAGGTCAGCAGCGATAACATCGTGGATTTGCGATACCCTAACAGCGCGTAAATACCAAGCTCTTTTGTCCTCCGCCGCAAAAAGAAGCGGTTGGAATATGACATATAAAAAACTACAAAGATCATCAGGCAGACGGAAATCACACGGCACATGGATTCAATACGCCCATCCGACGACATTTTTTCAAGCATTACACGATTCATGGAAAACGAAGTGAATGTGAAATAAATGGTAATAACAAAGGCGACCGAAACCAGGTACAGACTATAAAACGAAAAATTGTTCTTCAGGTTCTTGACGGCTATCGAAAAATTATTCATCATCAATCCCCCTTATCTCTCGGTATCCAGTCTGGATATCTCTGCCATGACAGATTCATAGAATTCCCGTCGGTCATCCTTGCGTTTACACAATTCTTTGATAATGCGGCCATCCTTAAAGATCAGAATACGGCTGGCAAAACTGGCAGCATAAGAGTCATGTGTCACCATCAGGATTGTCGTATGTAATTCCTGATTTGCTTCCTGCAATGCGTGCAGCAGCTCCGTTGCCGAACTGGAATCCAAGGCTCCGGTCGGTTGGTCCGCAAATAAAATACTCGGCTTCTTTACAATAGCCCTTGCAGCAGAAGCGCGCTGCCTTTGACCGCCTGACAGTTCATTCGGATATTTATTCAGCTGAGAGGCAATGCCAAACTGCTCTGCCAGGCTCCGCACCATGCTCTCAATTTTTTTCGGGGGCAGTTTCTGGAGCGTAAGAGGTACCGATATGTTTTCCTGGATGGTGAGACTGTCGAGCAGGAAATACTCCTGAAAAATGAAACCAAGATTATCCCTGCGGAAATCTGCGGCACTTGCACCGCGTAACTGCCTTAAATTTACACCGTTAATCCAGATGTCCCCGTCTGTAGGAGTGTCAATCGTTGAGAGAACATTGAGCAAGGTAGTCTTTCCGGAGCCGGACGCACCCATGATGCCAATAAATTCTCCTTCAGAAACATCAAAAGACACCTTGTTCAAACTGGGGCGCTGTGCCTTCGCGTAAATTTTTGTCACTTCTTTTGCTTTCAATAATGTGGCCATACCAAATCTCCTTTTTTGTGTAGTTGCCTTATTGTAACATCTTCAAAAAGAATACGAATGAGTAAATCAGGCAAAACACAAATGCATAATTTACTAATGACATTGACAAAGATGGGAGTAATTCATATAATAAGTAATAGTAATATTCTATATTCTGGTTACACAGAGGGCGGTATGAGAACGCCGAAGTTTATGGAGTATGAAAACGTCTGTCTTCTGAAAAACCACTTCATCAAAGAGGAAACCAGGTGGACGGAGGACTATCTGGCGTTGTCTTCCCATTCGATAAGCCGGAACTGCACAAAGTTTTTCGTGGCGGGCCGACCCAGCAATCAATTTTGCAGCACGGAATGTAAAAACTGATATAATGTCTACAAGAACCACAGTAAAAATAAGGATAAGGACGGTGAAGGAAATGCCTGAAAATCAAAATATTGAATGGAAAAGCAGATGGAAGGATGAATATCTGGAATGGATTTGCGGTTACGCCAACGCACGGGGCGGCAAAATCTATATTGGTTGTGATAATGACGGCAATATAATCGGATTATCTAATGCCCGCAAGCTTCTTGAAGACAGCTGGCTTTATTGAAAGCTGGGGACGAGGTATCGAGAAAATATGCTCCGCCTGCGAAAAAGATGGCATTCCACAGCCCATTTATACAATCAACCCCAGTGATATTATGATTGAGTTTACCGCGCCTGATGATAGAGTAATTCGTTCTGTCACCCGCAAGGTAACAGATAAGGTGACAGAAAAAGTAACAGATAATTTGGATGAAAAATCTATTCAAATTCTTGCGCTTATTTCTGAAGATCCAGGATATACCTCAACAACAATTTCGGAAAAACTTTCTCTCAGCAGAAAAACGGTAGCGCAGAAAATGAAAGCAATGAAAGAAAAAGGTATTATTAAACGCATCGGCTCTGATCGAAAAGGTTATTGGAAAATAAACAATAATTAAACATCCAAAAGTAGCATGTGAGTTCAAAATAATTCTTGTACGTTTTGATCTCCTGGAGCACATCTTCCATTGGATAGACGGAATCGTCGTTGTATTCTGTATGGACATGATAATCTGCAAACACACGTAAAAACCTCCTTGAAGTTGTTTGAAAAACTCTCTATAATGATAAAATATTAATTGACGGATGTCTATCAAAATTTGCCCTGTTCCATAACACTTCCGTGAGGTCGGTAATTGCTTTTTTGTTTGCGCACCGCCCTATTATGAACAGGAGGCATCCATAAAACAAGTTATGCCATGCAATGAATTCCTTAAAAAACGTGAATTCAATAATAAAAAAATCATGAAGAGACAGGTTGAAGTAAAAATGGAAAATCAAAATACCCCAGACAAAATCAAAGTACGCGGCGGACGTGTACATAATCTGAAAAATATTGACGTCGACATACCGCTTCACAGGATCGTGGGAATTGCTGGCGTTTCCGGCTCCGGCAAATCCTCGCTGGCGCTCGGTATTCTCTATGCGGAGGGTTCCCGGCGCTATCTGGAATCCCTGTCCACCTACACACGCCGGAGAATGACACAGGCGGAAAAGGCTCAGGTGGACGAAGTACTGTACGTTCCGGCGGCCCTCGCGCTGCGCCAGCGGCCCGGCGTTCCCGGTATCCGCAGCACATTCGGGACAGGCACGGAGCTGCTGAACAGTCTGCGCCTGATGTTTTCGAGGCTTGCCAGCCACCGCTGTCCGAACGGGCACTATGCGGAGCCCTCGCTGAATGTGGCGGCGGATCTCCCGCTCGTATGCCCTGTATGCGGGGAACACTTCTTCGCGCCGAGCGCGGAGGAACTGGCCTTCAACAGTCAGGGCGCATGCAAAAAATGTGACGGTACGGGTGTCGTCCGCACCGTAGACGAGACGACGCTGGTGCCGGATGAGTCCCTGACGATCGACGAAGGCGCGGTCGCGCCGTGGCAGACGTTAATGTGGTCTTTGATGAAAGACATTGCCCGGGAGATGGGAGTCCGCACCGATGTACCGTTTCGGGAACTGACTGAAAAGGAGCGAGACATCGTTTTTCATGGCCCCGCCGTCAAGAAGAATATCATCTATCAGAACAAGACCAGCGGCGCTGCCGGAGATATGGATTTTACTTATTTTAATGCCACCTATACCGTAGAAAACGCCCTGTCCAAAGTGAAGGACGAGAAGGGCATGAAGCGGGTGGAAAAGTTTCTGCGGCAGGATGTATGCCCGGACTGCGGCGGAACAAGGCTGAGCAGTGCAGCAAGGGCGCCGAGGCTTCGGGGCATTTCTCTCGCGCAGGCCTGCACGATGACCCTTTCTGATCTGACGCAGTGGGTCGCCGGCGTTCCGGCCTCGCTTCCGGAGGAAATGCGTCCGATGGCAGAAAGTATCTGCGAGTCGTTCCAGAGCGCCGCAAAGCGCCTGACCGATCTGGGACTTTCCTATCTCACGCTGGACCGTGCCGCCTCCACGCTTTCCACCGGAGAGCGGCAGAGAATGCAGCTGGCCCGCGCGGTGCGCAACCGCACGACCGGCGTCCTGTATGTCCTCGACGAGCCGTCCATCGGTCTGCACCCATCCAATCTGGAAGGGCTGAACGGCGTGATGCATGACCTGGTTGCCGACGGCAACTCTGTCGTGCTGGTAGATCACGACACCCATGTGCTTTCCGAGGCGGACTGGCTCATTGAACTCGGCCCGGATGCCGGCGCGGGCGGCGGAACAGTTATTGCGCAGGGACCGCTTGTGGAAGTGGAAAACAACCCTGCTTCACGGATCGGCGGTTTCCTTTCCGGAAAAACGGCCATCCATGTCGGAAAACACATCCCGCCGGATCAGATGTTTTCCCTCGGAACCATTCATCTGTCTACATCGGAAATCCATACGGTAAAACCTCTGGAGGCTGACTTTCCGAAAGGACGGCTGATCGCGGTGACCGGCGTATCCGGTTCGGGCAAGACGACCATGATTCTGGAAAGCCTGATCCCGGCTCTGGAAGCATCCATCCGGGGAAACCGGCTTCCAAAGCATGTAAAGGCCGTCTCCGCCGACGGAATTGCGCAGGTCAAGCTGATTGACGCCACGCCCATCGGAATCAACGTGCGTTCCACCGTCGCCACCTACGCCAACGTGCATGATGAACTGCGCAAAGTGTACGCAAGAACAACGGACGCGAAAGAAAAAGGTTACAAAGCCGGCGATTTTTCCTATAATACCGGAAAGCTGCGGTGTCCTGCCTGTGACGGCACAGGCACCATCAATCTGGATGTTCAGTTTCTGCCGGATGTGGAAATTCCGTGCCCGGACTGCGGCGGCTCCCGCTACGCAAAAGAAGCCAGCCTTATCCGACGGACACCAAAACACGGCGGGCAGGCATGCACACTCCCGGAACTCATGGATATGAGCATTGACGAGGCGCTCGCCGCATGCTCAGATCTCCCGCTTGTCGCGCGGAGGCTCCATGTGCTGAAAGAACTTGGCCTCGGTTATCTGACGCTCGGAGAGGAAACGCCGAGTCTCTCCGGCGGAGAGGCACAGCGGCTGAAACTCGCCAGCGAGATGGGAAAAGGACAGGCGGACTCTGTATTTGTGTTTGACGAACCTACCATCGGTCTGCACCCGCTGGATGTAGAGACGCTGCTCCATGTATTTGAGGAACTGATTGAGAACGGTGCGACCGTCATCGTCATCGAACATGATCTGGATGTGATAAGAAACGCGGATTATGTGATCGACATGGGGCCGGACGGCGGTGTTCACGGCGGGGAAATTGTCGCGGCAGGCACGCCTGAGAAAATTTGCGAATGTAAGCACAGCAGGACAGGGACGTATTTAAAGCGATTCTTGACGTAATTCTGCAGCAATGTTATGATAATTTTCAACCATCAATCAGCAAGGATTTCCCCGCTTCTATAGGCGGCGGGATGAACGGACAGGAGGCAGCAATATGGCAATCACAGTCAATATTTATTACACAGGCGAAAACGGAAACGCGGAAAAATTTGCACGGGAAATGGTTTCTTCCGGAATTGTCAGCGACATTCGCGCGGAGGATGGCAATGTGAGATATGAGTACTTTTTCCCGATGGACGACAAGGAGACGGTGCTTCTGATCGACAGCTGGAAGGATCAGCAGTCGCTCGACATCCACCACGCTTCCCCGATGATGGGAAAGATCATGGAGCTGCGCGAGAAATATGCGCTTAGCGTAAAGGCGGAACGATACGTCACGGATGCGGACGGATTCTCAGACAACGACAAAAAATTTATCAAGGAATAAAGAAAATCGGGCAGGAGACGGTTTTTCTCTCCTGCCCGCCGCGCGGCCCGCATGCTGCAATGGCAGCTGATTTCCATGTGCGGGCCTGCGCATAAGATGGGGAACCCCGCCAGACCACAAAAGATCTGCGGGGCTCTCCGTTTTCTATTTCCTGTTACAGTTCTTCTCCGTTCGAGGCGATCACCTTCTGATACCACGCAAAGGATTTCTTCTTATAGCGGTTTCCGCTTCCGGTTCCGTCGTCGTTGAGATCCACATAGATAAAGCCATACCGTTTCCTGAGCTCTCCCGTGGTAAAGGACACCACATCGATGCAGCCCCACGGCGTATAGCCCATCAGTTCCACTCCATCCTCTTCCACGGCCTTCTTCATCTCCTCGATATGCGCCTTGAGATAATCGATCCGGTAGCTGTCGTCGCAGGTGTGATCCTCCTCCAGCTTGTCGATGGCACCGAAGCCATTCTCCACGATGAACATCGGCAGCTCATACCGCTCGTACATCGTGTTCAGAGAATACCTCAGTCCCACAGGGTCGATCTGCCAGCCCCAGTCGGACGCCTTGACATAAGGATTCCGGATTGAGTACTGGTTGCCGCCGCCTACTGTCTCGATCGTGCTGACGTTACCCGCCTTGACCGCGTCAGACATATAGTAGCTGAAGCCGATGTAATCTACTTTCCCCTCTGCGAGGATCGCCTCGTCCTCCGGCTCCATGACAGGCGCGTTGCCTTCGCGCTCCCACGCCTTTTTCGCGTACGCGCTGTAATGTCCTCTGGCATGGACATCCATGAAATAATACCGCTCATGCATGGACTGAAGCGCGAGCATCACATCATCCGGATTGCAGGAATACGGATAGAACGGCACGAAGGAGCACATGCAGCCGATCTTGAAGTCCGGATTGATCTCGTGCCCTTTCTTCACAACAAGAGCGGATGCCACCAACTCATGGTGCGCCGCCTGATAGAGCGCTTTCTTCGGGTCGTCAAACTGTGAGAAGCGGATCCCGGAGTTTGTCCATCCGAAAATATCGTTGGATGTGTTGGACTGGTTGTTGATCTCGTTGAAGGTCATCCAGTATTTGACTTTGTCCTTGTAGCGTTCCATGACTGTCGTCGCGTAGCGGACAAAGAACTCAATCAGCTTGCGGTTGACCCAGCCGCCGTAATTCTTCGCGAGGCCGTACGGCATCTCAAAGTGGCTCAGCGTGATGACTGGTTCGATTCCGTACTTGTGCATCGTGTCAAACATATCGTCATAGAATTTCAGTCCCGCCTCGTTCGGCTCCGTCTCGTCGCCGTTCGGGAAAATGCGGCTCCAGGAGATGGAAGTCCGGAAGCATTTGAATCCCAGTTCTCCAAATAAAGCGATGTCATCCTTGTAGGTATGATAGAAATCGATTCCTTTGTGGTTCGGATAGGACTCTCCTTCTATCACTCCGTCCGTAATTCTCCGCGGTATGCTGACCGTACCCGCAGTCAGCACATCGCTGACGCTGGGTCCTCTGCCGTCCTCATTCCATCCGCCCTCAAGCTGATGCGCGGCCACTGCTCCGCCCCAGAGAAAATCTTTTGGAAATGCCATGTTAAAATCCTCCCTCCTTTATGCAGGATTGTTATAGAATAAAACAGATTTTTGATAGCTATTCGTTAAATAATGTTTTACTATTATACTGTGTTTTTCAACCAGAATGATAGTGTTTTTCCGCCCGGAGATACATGCTTATCCCCATCCCGATAAAAATGAGACAGCAGATCAGACAGATCAGTGCAAAATACCGGTCCGGCTCCGCCTGAGACAGGGGGATCGACAGAATAAACATGCCGACGCCGCCCAGCATCATCCCTTTCCCGGTCATCGCGCAGTAAGCCGCCGTATTTTCTCCCGGTTTCGGTTTATAGATGGGAATCAGATTCGTCCTCTGATTCTTCCAGACCTGGCGTCCCAGAAAAACCAGGCCGATGGCGACCAGAAAGCAGACCATGCCGACTTCCTGTGTTCTTGTAAGCATAACGATCTCTCCTCCTCGTTCTTTATGGGAAACAAGCCGAAACTCGCTGCACGGGTTCCGGCCTGTCTTTTAAATTAATTTTATAATGCTGGGGTCAAAAAGAATTTTTCCCCCGTGATGCCACGAATTGCTCCGCATTTCATGCTCCGCGATTCAGAATCATGCCTTCGCCTCATACAGCGGTTCGCCGACGGACACCTTGCCTGCTTTCTTAATTACATCGATCGAAGCATAGTCGTCCGCGTTAGTGACCAGAATCGGTGTGAAGGTCTTGAAATCTTTCTTGATCGCATCCAGATCAAACTCGATCAGCAGATCGCCGGCTTTCACCTGATCGCCGTCCTTCACCTTCGCCGTGAAGTGCTTGCCTCCAAGTGTGACTGTCTCCAGACCGATATGGATCAGAAGCTCTGCACCGTCATCCGTCGCGAGGCAGATTGCGTGTTTCGTGTCAAATACAGAAGAAACCGTGCCGTCGATCGGGCTGTAGAGTTTTCCTTCAGAAGGAAGCATCGCAACGCCCTGTCCGAGCAGGCCGCCCGCAAACGTCTCGTCCGGAACCTTCTCAAGCTCCACAACTTCGCCGTTCATCGGAGCAAGAATGGTCACGTTGGCAAGACCACTGTCGCCAGACTCTTCCGCAATCGCTGCAGGAGCATCGTCCACGTCATCTTCCTCCGGAATCTCGACCGGATCATCAAATCCAATGATCTGTACCAGGATCACCGCGATCACGCAGGCGACAACTGTACCGATCAGGATACCCATGACTCCGCTGCCATAATTTCCGGCAGTTCCAAGAGCTTCCACCTTTGACTGAGCCGCTGCGTTGTAGATGGCGTTCGGGATGGAAAGGAAGCCGGTCAGACCAGCGTATACAAAGTAGCGTGCCGTAAAGAAGGAAGCGACGATGGAACCAACCGCGCCGCCGATACAGCCGCAGATAAACGGTTTCTTAAAGCGAAGCGTAATACCATAGATTGCAGGCTCTGTGATACCGAACAGACCAGTCGCTGCGGAGGAACCAGCTACCTGCTTGATCTCCTTGTTTCTTGACTTCAGGAATACGCCGAAGCAGGCCGCCGTCTGAGCGCAGACCGCGATGCCTTCATACGGCTGCAGAAGGTCGTAACCAATGTTCGCGTAATTCGTGATCGAGATCGGACCAAAACTGTGATGTACGCCGAATACAACGAGAACCTGCCATACAGCGCCCAGGATACCGGATGCCAGCCACGGAAGCACTCCGTACAGCCAGTTGTAAGCGCCTGCCAGGGCATTGGATACAACGGAGGAAACCGGGCCGATCACGATGATCGTAGCCGGAACCATGATCGCGGTACAGATGACCGGAGTACCGATCGCCTTAAATACATCCGGAAGCTTCGGCTCCAGCCAGTGCTCCAGCATGGAGAGCAGTCCTACCAGGATCAGCGGCGGAAGCACAGAAGACGTATAGGTGAGGGAGGTCAGCGGAATGAAGAAGAACTTCAGCGGAGTCCCGTCACTGATGCTTGCCGCGATCGTGCCCCAGGTGGGGTTCGTCAGAGCCAGGCAGCACCACAAAGCTATGTACGTATTGCATTTGAAATGCTTCGATCCCGCAACCGCGATAAATACAGGCAGGAATGTAAACGGTGTCCAGGAAATCATGTCGTAGATCTGAGCCGCGCCTGTAGCGGTAACATCCACAAACAGATTGATGATGATCAGCAGACCTTGCAGAAGACCTGCCGCAGCCAGGATGTAAATAAACGGAGCCATACAGCCTGACATCATAGCGATCACGCGCGCGCCGATTCCCTGCTTGACTTCCGGGACGTCTCCCGAGAAGGTCATGATCTTTGAAAGGTTCTCATACACATCCTTTGCATGCATACCGATGACGATCTGATACTGACCGCCGGCCTGCACGACCTGGATGACGCCGGGCATCTGCTCGATCTTTTTGGTAACGCTGTCATCCGGTTTTCCTTTAAGAACCAGACGCAGACGGGTTGCGCAGTGCGTCGCGCCGACGATGTTGCTCTCACCCAGGGCATCTTTGATATCCACGGCGAGTTTTGCATAGTCACGAACTTTTGTTGCCATTTTGAAATTTCCCTCCTTCTTTATTAAAATCCAGTCACACTGCGGTGCATGGACTTCTATCCTCTCCTGGGCAATGCTGCCCGGCCGCTCTCCGCGAAGAACAGGTGTCCGTTCCTGCCCTGCCTGGCATCATTGCTCCTGAACGATTATTTGTACTCGCTGTACGGAATATTGATGCGCCATGAGCCGACCACGGTGCCGACCTGATCCACGCTTGCGAAGGTATTCGCACCGTTCTTAATGTTGAACGCGATATTGATGATCGCCTTCGCCATACCTTCCGCATCCTGCTTGACCGTGCCCGTCATGGTTCCTGCGATGATGGAAGCCTGCGCCTCAACCGTCGCGTCCACGCCGAATACCGGGATCGTCTTGCCGCCTTCCTTGTTGTAGCCGGCTTCCTGCAGAGCAGAAATCGCGCCGAGCGCCATCTCATCGTTGTTCGCGATGACTACCTCTACCATGTTGCCGTTCTCCTCGCTGTACTCCTCGAGAACCTTCGTCATCGCCTCGACCGCGAAATCCTTTGACCAGGAACCGCTCTCATCCAGCAG
>CANQAR010000082.1 GCA_947588845.1 uncultured Lachnospiraceae bacterium | reverse complement strand
CAGTTTCAGCAGGGCCGGATAGTCAGACAGCTTTTGAATCAAAGAATCAAACAATGTGTTTTTTTCTGAAAGCAATATCTTAACCGCATCCAGCAGACCACTTTTTGTCCACACATCACTTTTATCAGAATATTCCCCGCTTCCCGCCAGACGCTCATCCATAATCTGACAAAGTCGGGACACCAAGAACGGATAACCCGAAGTGTACTCATAAAGCAGCGATGCCATCTGCTCCGTACCCATCCCCGTCTGATAATCAGACTCATATTCTGAAAGCATTCCTGCAATGTCTTCCGGTGAGAAACCCATGTCTACAGTAAAATCGGCCGCAATATCAAAGGGAGTATACTCCCTTTGATACCACGGGCATTCGTCAAATGAACGCCTGCGTTCATTTTCCTCATTACCTGCGTGAGTATTCCACGGACTGTTCAGCCGAGGTTCTTCATCCCCCCGTATCTTCAGTTTCAAATGCTTTATATCGTACACTCCCGCAAGAATCACCGACCAGAACGCGGCCCTCTTTCTGCGGTGCATATAATATCCCCGCATCTGAGAAAGGAAGTCAAGAAATACCTGATTATTTGTGGCACTATCCACCTCATCAATGATCAGCACAACTGGTTTTTCAGAGCTGGCACACCATTTGCTCAGATTTTGAAACAATATTGCAAGTTTTCCGCCCTCACCAGTATTTTCAGAAAACATTTTTAATTGTTCACAAACGCTTTGAGGTATACAATCTTCCGGAACAAATTGCAGAATTTCTCTGGCAAATGCTGACACAAACGCACGTTCATTCTCAAAATCGCTGTAACTCAACAGCTGAAAGTCAAGAGAAATCACACTGTAGTACTGCACCAGATACTGCGCCAGCGCATTCAGAATCGTGGTCTTTCCATACTGCCGTGCTTTGTTTATAGAAAAATATTTTCCGCGGTCAACCAGATCCTTTATATCTCTCAAACGATTCTCCAGATTTACCATATAATGTTCTTCCGGATTACAGGAACCTTCCACATTAAAATACTTTTTCATACATGACCTCATTCATTTACTTATTTTTTTTCGTTCACACGACTGCGTGAGGAGTGACCCGTTCTTGACAACCATGTATTCTTGTCTTCAAATTTTAATCCTCACTCTCTCGTAGGGAGTGACGGAAGTTATTCACAGGATGACTGTTTGATTTCTACTCACACGCCTCTCGTGAGGCGTGACCGCCCTGGACGATCAGGTTAAATGCCTCCTGACTGATTTCTACTCACACGCCTCTCGCGAGGCGTGACGCACGCAATCGCCGGGTATGGGAGATATACGGAGATTTCTACTCACACGCCTCTCGCGAGGCGTGACGGCAACCGCGGCAGGATGGGAGCGGATCACACGCATTTCTACTCACACGCCTCTCGCGAGGCGTGACAAATAGGCCCCTTTATCCTCCCCGCGCTTCTCGTAAATTTCTACTCACACGCCTCTCGCGAGGCGTGACTCCATGATTCACACACTTCTTTGCGACTCTTCGATTTCTACTCACACGCCTCTCGCGAGGCGTGACAAACCACCTCGCATATCTGCAGGAAGTCATGGTTATTTCTACTCACACGCCTCTCGCGAGGCGTGACCCCATGATCTACCGCTCGATCATCGGCATAGTTGAATTTCTACTCACACGCCTCTCACGAGGCGTGACCAATTGAAAATACACGAGTTATCGAAAATGAAAATATTTCTACTCACACACCTCTCGCGAGGCGTGACACGTATTACTTTAACGTTCTGATCAAGTACGCTATTTCTACTCACACGCCTCTCGCGAGGCGTGACCGAATGATTCCTGCTCGCAGTTGATGATCCGTTCCAAATTTCTACTCACACGCCTCTCGCGAGGCGTGACGCATCAGAAAACAGGATTTCACCGTCTTCCATGATTTCTACTCACACGCCTCTCGCGAGGCGTGACGTAGTGCCGACCGGATCCGTCGCGCGGATTAATATTTCTACTCACACGCCTCTCGCGAGGCGTGACCCTCAACACTGTTCAATTCCAGGAGCTGTCTGCCATTTCTACTCACACGCCTCTCGCGAGGCGTGACATGATGATCTGCTGGATCTTGTCCACCCATTCGTCATTTCTACTCACACGCCTCTCGCGAGGCGTGACGGGGCCGGCTGGATCTGCCTGAACTACACAACAATTTCTACTCACACGCCTCTCGCGAGGCGTGACTTCATTTTGAGGGGCGAGCGCCTCCAAATAAAAAATTTCTACTCACACGCCTCTCGCGAGGCGTGACCGTCCGACATGGACATTATCAGACGATATGAAAATTTCTACTCACACGCCTCTCGCGAGGCGTGACAATCTCACCTCATCTTTCCATGAGGCCCTGGCGAATTTCTACTCACACGCCTCTCGCGAGGCGTGACCGGATTCTCCTGCAGTGTCGTGTCGCTGAAATCATTTCTACTCACACGCCTCTCGCGAGGCGTGACAGGAACTGGGAGAGACAACACGGTACTCTGCGTCAGATTTCTACTCACACGCCTCTCGCGAGGCGTGACGATCGTCACACGGAACAGCGACAAGGATCTGGGTATTTCTACTCACACGCCTCTCGCGAGGCGTGACCGGAGCCGATCATCCGGGCTGCGGATGACGGCAGGATTTCTACTCACACGCCTCTCGCGAGGCGTGACCGCAGAGGGAAAGACAGCGCTGCTCACATCCAGTATTTCTACTCACACGCCTCTCGCGAGGCGTGACGTATGATTACGCGGGGAAGAGCCTGAAGCAGAAGATTTCTACTCACACGCCTCTCGCGAGGCGTGACAATTCAGTACGCCATTATCCGCAGCACTGTGCCAATTTCTACTCACACGCCTCTCGCGAGGCGTGACGGATACTGGCGATCAGCCATGATCCACAGCTTAATTTCTACTCACACGCCTCTCGCGAGGCGTGACGGATGCGATTACTGCTATGCGCGGCAGATAGCGCGATTTCTACTCACACGCCTCTCGCGAGGCGTGACGCATTTTCGCAGATAATCTTTCCCATATTTCTGATTTCTACTCACACGCCTCTCGCGAGGCGTGACGGTAGCTCATAAGCGAAAAGACAGTTATTCCTCAGATTTCTACTCACACGCCTCTCGCGAGGCGTGACCCCTAAATATAGTATACATCAGTCATCACGCCACCAGATATGGAGAGACGGACTCTTTTTATTTTCCAAATACCTTGATATCTCCAAAATATTTGCTTATTTTCAGGCGAACCTTCCTCTCTTTTTCATCTCACCTGGGGTTCGCCCGATTTCAGATGATAATTACACCTTCCGAATCATAAGTTTCTTTTGCTCCAATATGTTCTATCCGTTTCTGCCAGTTATTACCCAGATAGTAAAATCTAAGACTGTCCTTTTCCTTATCAATTATTTTAATCAGTCGGTCTTTTAACTTTAAAAATGAAGAATAATCCAAATTCGCCTCAAACACTGAGTTTTGTACTCTTTGGGCATGATTCTGACATTCTTTAGCCACTTTTCGCAGTCTGGCTGCCCCGGCTTTATCTGTAGTGCACACATCATAGCTAATAAGTACCATCATAATATTATCCTCTGAATTTATACTCATATATTCTGTGTAAACATTTCGCAGCCATCTACTTCAATAAAAAGCACGGATATTCTTCAATATCTCCCCGCACATATTTTGCAAGCAGATTGCTTTGCACATATGGAAGCAGTCCGAACGGTATATTTTGCTTTAGATAAGGATGCTTCATGTTCGTGCGTTTCTTTTCCTGCCAACGAGCAAGTACTTTTTTACGCCCTTCTTCATTGAGCCAAACCGCCCCGGATATTTGTTTATCAAAATCCTTTTCTCCGACAATCTGAAGGTTCAGGAGAGTAATGACAAAGCGTTCCACAAGACATCTCGCCTCCTCGACCAGATCACAGGCCAGTGAACTTCTTCCGCTTCTCAGCGCATGACAATATCCAATATAACTGTCAAGCCCAACTGTTTCCAGAGATGCAGCAAACTCATTTGTCAGCAATGTGTAGACAAAAGACAGCAGAGCGTTTATAGGATCGAGCGGCGGTCTCTTTGTACGAAACTCAAAAGTAAATGGTACTTTTTTATTTGTGATCAATTTATCAAACACAGAAAAATAGCTTTTTGCACAGTTTCCTTCAATTCCAAGAATTGAATCGGTATCCTGCGCCTGAAACACTTTCTCAATCCCTTCTGTGAGCACATCCAAGACCTCTTTTATGTCCTGATCTTCCCGCAACTGCGGATTATCGTGAAGTGTTCTGCGGATCACCTGCCTTGTATTGCTGAATTTTGCGGCCATGGTATTTTGAGCAAGGAGAATTCCTTTTTCCCGGAAACGATCAATCTGAGCAACCCGCAGAAAGACATTTCCTTTTGTCTCCCCGCAGACTTTCGCAAGAAATTTACTCTGCGGAGAGACAAAATTAATAGGAATCATTTTACTTACACATTTCCCCATCAGCGCCGGAGAACATCCCACATAATTGAAGCACACAATGTTTTCTATGTTTTCAAAAGGAATTCTCAGTTTTATCTCATTGTCTATTTTGCATACAAGATTTTCTCCATCCAGACTCAGGTATGCCTCTTCATTTGTCACATAAATGGTGTTTAATAATTTTCTCATAACTCGCTCTCCCAAATTTCTTTTATCTGTGATCTCAGATCTTTTCTCTTTTTCACAGATGGCATACATAGATCTTTCATAGAACATCCGCTGCATTTCTGTCCTTTTCGGATCGGCGGAATGATCCCTTTCTGCAGATAATCCCTCATTTCCTGAAGCAGCATCTGCAAACGCCGGCTGTTTTCCTCAAAATTTTCTCTCACCGGAAGCATAACCCTCTTTTTTACATCTGCATAATACAGTGCCGCATCGCTGTCGCATTTGAATACATAATCCACACAGATTTTCTGTGCAAAAACCTGCATAAAATCATCCTCATTATATTCTCTGTCTTTGGGTTTTGTCGGTTTATATTCCACTATGCAGAACTGCGTGTCTATACCCTTCTTCTTTTCTGTCATCTCAAGGCAATCCGTCACTCCATATAAATCAAACCCTTCAAGATCATTGTACACAGGTATTGAGGTAAAAACCTTCTTCCCTCTTGACGAGTAATGTCTCTCAGGATCATGCACCCGGTCATGCATCAGATTTGCTTTCGTAACAAACGCATTCTCGGCCCAGGCTTTATCAATCTCAAGCAGTCCCCACCGATGAGGACAGTACAGATAGTGCTGAACAGACCGGATCGCTATTTGCTGTATTTCATTCATATCTTTTTAATCAACCCCACACCAAATACTCATAAAACTCATGGCTTCCATTTCATTCATATCTTCTCAATCAGCTCCACGCCGGACGGCATCTGCCTGTCTACGTGTATTTCATAGTCGCCGAATTTTCTTGGCGGCACATCTTCCTTCTGCGTTACTGTAATTTTATCAAAAAGAATATGCGACGGGCAGTTTCCAAGAATACTTTCATGTTTAAAAACGTACAGCTTTCTCATGCACATTTTTCCTCTGGCCGCGCTGTGGTCATGCTCAAACATGTTAATGATGGCTGTCCAGAGCAGTTCCACATCTTCCTCTGTCATATCTGTTACTTTATTGGCCAGAGCAGCGGAAATATACCCTTCTCCGCGATACAGAGCATATGGAATCATACTCTTTCTTCCCATTTCCGTATCCCCTGTCTCTGTCCTCGCTTCTGTCGTACGTGCCTGACGGGTGATCGTGATATCCTCAATATTGACTGGCGACAGGCTCCTCGCAAAATTAAGCTGCACAGGTCCTCTTACAATTCCGCAGGGATCGTCTCCTGTTGACATAACTGCTCCAAAAACGCGGACATCGAAATAATTCCTGCACATATAGGCACATGCTTTTTTTACATCATCCGCATTTTTCCCTTTCTGTTTTTGTTTCAGCCCTTCTGCCTGATATGCTTCCGAAAATTTCGCGTTGAGGAATTTATCTGGCTTTATCAAAATATTGTATCCGGCTTCTCCTTCTTTGCATAATTCCACGTAGTTTCTGATCTTTCTCTTAAGGCATACGTCTGTAATATAGCCATACCCTGTCTCTGCGTCGACACGCGGGGAATTTCCGGCATCCGGATCTCCGTTTGGATTCCCATTTTCCACATCAAACAACATTACAAACTCATATCTGTTCTTAATTGCCATCGTTCTTTTCCTCCTCTGCGGTATTGTCTTTATCCTGCTGCTTTGCAAAAAAGCTCTGTGTCTGCTGATAATAGCCGATAATAAATTTTCCCTGATCTGTAAGCGCAAGCCAGTCCGGAAATTCGCCATTCAGTTTATCCAATATTTCTCCAATTAATATATTATAGTAAACTGCATTTTTTGTTTTTGCCAGATGATTCTGCGCCAGACGCATCATCTTGGGAAATACAACCGCTGGTTTTGTGGAAGCCGATGCAAAATAAGTATCTTTGATCGTCCGATTCAGCTGAGTACCTGATGCAGCCTGCTGCAGTCTTTCCAGTACCGCAAACAGTCTGCCGCACAAATAGGCCGGATTTTGATTTTCTTTGTCAAGTGCCACGTTGAGTTCCTCCTTTTGCTGTAAAATTCTTGATTTTCTATTGATACAGGCTTTTATAATGCCCGCACGAACTTCATTGATCCGAAGATCCGTATCCGTCTTCACCCGGCGCACAACCGTTGAAAGCAGAAACGAAGGATATGCGGTTCCATAAATAACTGCCTCAAATATTTTCGTCAAAAGCGCCGGATCTACCGTCTCATTTTTACCTTTTGGAGAAATCAGTTCTTTTTTAATTCTCCAAAAAGGAACCGGCTTAGGCATCTCTGAAATCTGAAGATCATTTTGATGCTGCGCAATATTCCATAAGACATCCGCGTACTTTCTCCGATAGAAAAACTTCATCGCAATCCGTGAAGAATTCGGCTTTAATCCCAGTATATAAAAATCCACGTCAGGATCGGTCTGTTCCAGAGAACAAAGCCTCTCCTTCAAAATATTCCCGTCCCGTGCACTTTCCATCAGATTTCTCAGCATGCTTTCCGTCTGTCCGGCATCCATCAGTTCTGAATCCCCAAAAAGAAGCGCCGCCATAAACGCATCATTGTTTTTATTTTCACTCATCGCCCAGAAGACAATCGTCACATCATCCAAGTTCGTCTTGTGTGATTTATCCCCCAGCAGATAATTCAGGGCTTCCGTATATCTGACCATAACTTTCTCTGAAATATTGCTGTTGTAAGCCTGATCATTTCCATAAGATTTTCCTGAATCATTCTTAAAACCGATCAGAACACTTCCTGTCGCCAGTCCTCCGTACACACCTTTAATTTTATTATGTATCCGGGCTATACTGGCCTGTTCTCCACTGACTCCGCACTGGGCAATCACAGCCTGATCATCTGCATTCTCCTGATTTCCATTTATTTCTCCCCATCGTTTTTTTATCTGAACTTCCTCATGCAGAAGTTTTTCCGGATGTCCTGACAGACAAAATGCATAGCCGGAACTTCCATAACTTTTTCCAAGACCGACCAGATAAGGATTATCCTGTTCTTCTTCCGGTTTCCAGTTCTCAAGAAACGCCCGGTACGCATTAATCAGCGGAGAATCCAGCCCTTCAATAAATTCCAGATTCGTCTGTACAAACGCCTGATGGGATTTCTGCGCTTTGTTCGTCCGATCCTCCGCGGTGAATCCTTCCGGTCCCAGATTCAATCCAAACAGGTAAAGCGGCCGATGCTCCACTATATTGGCGTCAATTCCCGGTTTTTCAGTCCGTTCCGGCATAACGAGGATCTTTGGAACCGATTTCTCCTTTGTCTTTCCTTTTGCTCCTTCTGGGATTTTCTTCTCCTGGTAATCGATCAGCCGGTCAATTTTTCCTTCCGGCGTCAGACTGACCAGATAATGAATTTTTACATTGGAGTATCCTGAAGGAAGCACCTGGTTTGTCCTTGCAAGAATTTCATAATAATCGCAGAGAGCCTTAATCAGCATTTTACTCCCTCCCTGTATTTTGAAACGTCGATAACTCCTCTGATCATATGCGGCCGGTAATATGCTGTCGCTGCCTTATCTGAAAACCTGGGATTTTCCCAGTCGCCGCCAACCGGAATTCCTCCGTCCTGAAATACAACCCGGTAACTCATAAAACCCAGATCCACATCCCCTGCTTCCAGAATCTCATCGGCAATCTGGCTCATATCAAAATCCGAAACAAGAGTGAGCTTCTTTACCGGAAATTCACTGCAGCCCAGACACGGTGTTCTGAAACACTGCCCTTTTTCCAGTCTTCTCTTTATAATGTTAAAATGTTTGTTTTCCGCATCTTCCTCATCATCGTTTTTTATCCCTGTCAGTTCAAAATGAAATTCTACTCCATATCGAACCTGCTGGAGTACCATGGACGCCCTCTGGCTTCTGCTTTGCGTGGTATAAATGCAGGGATCTCCTCCTTTTCCAAGCATCTGACTTTTCATGGCACTGTATGATACCTTGTCCTTCACCTCGTTCCTCCGGATGTTGGCAAAGCGAATCGGATTAAACACAATAATTTTATCGATCACATACCGGATCGCCGGTTTCCAGTAAATGCTTTTCAACACCCCTTCCAGTGCCCCCGGAGGCGGAACATCATAGCTGACCCGCTCTATTTTCAGCTCCGGCCTGGTAAAACAGGCATAGTCTCCTTCTACCATAATCTTAAAACCATAACCCATAATTCGGATCTCCTCCTTTATACAAAACATGATGCTCCAGCATTCATTAGACATCTGTAAACAAGCAAACCGAAACATACTGCGTGGGCTCACTTGTCCCTGTATTTCTCATTCTTACCCCAATATATAGTCCTGTGCCTCAAATTTAACGCCGGTAGCCTTATCATAATAATCCGGATTTATAAGACAGAATATCCCTGTTCCAAAATCGTCCGCCACATGCTGTCCACAAAGATCATCCAGTTCCCTCTGATAGATTGTACACGCATAGTTCTGCAGCTTTCTGGCATCCCCAAAACCAGTTGTTCTCAGCTTTTCCACCATCTGGCGGCTGGTCTCATCGCGCGCCACAATAAGAGAAACAGTCCTGGAATCGATCAGTTCAAATTTCTCTGCATAAGTTCTGAACGGGATCGACTGCAGATCTGTACTGTGCTGGTACATTGCGTTCTGTACGATTTCCTCCTGCCTTATAAAGAAAAGCCGTTCATAATACGCCTGGATACTCTCCTGACAGCTGATATCCGGATATTCCGACAAAATTCCCTCCGTGATACTGCTGCGCTCATCTGTCACTTTCCCCCGTTCGCTTTCTAACTGGAAAATAAAGACATCCGCCATCTCCCTTTTCCCTTCCCGGTTGCATCTGCCTCCGGCCTGAAGAATACTGTCGAGTCCCGTCAGTTCCCGGAACACCGCATAAAAATCCAGATCCACACCTGCTTCGATCAGAGAAGTCGATATCACAATAATCCTCTGTTCTTCAGGAACATTCTGTAAATCCGGATAGTCTTTCTCCAGTTCCTCCAGATCTTTCCTGATGCTGCCGATCACTCGCTTTCGGTCATAGGACGTCATGTAAGTAGACAGGTGGTATTTCCTGCCTTTGCAGGAATCAAACAGCCTTTTCGCTGTTGTCCGTTTATTGACAATAATAAGGCTGGATGGAAAAAACTGTGCTTTCATCAAAAGCACATCTTCTTCCGTATAGCCCAGCGATTGATAACGGCATTTGCTGAACCTGGAAAACATGGAGGTATCCTCCACCAGACGAAGGATCCTGCCATCCGGCAGACAGTATTTTTTTATCAGCCCCTCAAAATCCGGCATTGTCGCTGTCAGGAACACGGCTTCACTGTTAAGGTATCTTGTAATAAATGAAACTGCTTCCAGACATGGCTGCAGATACTGCTGCGGCATGAGATGCGCCTCATCAAAAACCAGAACACTGTCCGCCATATTATGCAGCTTCCGCAGTTTTCCTCTTTTGTTTCCATAGACAGACTCAAAAAACTGCACCATGGTTGTAATAATAATCTTCGCGTCCCAGTTTTCTGCCGCGCGTTTTATAACCTCTCGATAATCTTCATCAATGTCCGGTTTATCATCATAGGAAAAGGTAGATTGATGGCGGAGAATCTCGGCGTCCTCCCCAAACAGTTTTTCAAACACCTCTGCCGTCTGGTCAATGATACTATTATAAGGAATCACATAGATGATCCTCTTCTTTCCCTGCAAAGCCCTCTCCAGAGCAAATTTCATGCTGCATAATGTCTTCCCGCTGCCGGTCGGCATATTCATAAGATATATCTCTGACGGTTCCGATACTTTATCAAATACCTGCTTTTGCAGTAAGGAGCGCGTTTTCTGCAACTTTGTTTCACATCTGAAGGACTGCAGCCTTGCATCTGTTTTCTCCAGGCAACGCTTAAAGTCCGCATCCAGTGACCTTCTTTTATCACCTGTGCAAAAAGCAGCGGTATCCAGGGAATCCGCATCTGTAAGACAAGAAAAACAATACCTCGTCAAAAAGGCGAATTTATCAACCAGTTTTTGGATGTCATGGTCACAATCCTGCGCCAGAAACTGCAGAAACTCCCTCTCATCGACAGATGGCAGTTCTAATTCCTTAAGATAACTGCTGTAGTCCCCGCATTCTCTCTTCAGACGTCCGCACAAAGTAGAAAGATCAGGCGTATCATTTTTATATCCTCCATCCGGGATTCCGGAATGATGCCCCGCAATACAATAAGCCAGCATCAGCCCTGCCAGATTTTTATAATGTTTCTCTGCCTCAATCGCTCCACACATGGAATGCTCAACCCTGATCTTTGCTCCATCTATCTTTTCCTGAAAAGCCTTCTGGTACTTTCCGGCATCATGAAGCAGTCCGCCTGCATACAGGATATCTTTCAGCGGAGAAATCGCAAATTCTTTACATAATTCAGCTGTATTCCCGCTATGATCTCTAACCGTCTGTATCTCTCCTGTTTCTTCTCTGATATGTGCTTTATACACCACGTCAATCACCTCCCTGATATATAAGCAGTTTTACATTTTTCAACACCGCTGCATTGTATGAATTCTTAATCTTTTATCTAAAATTAAAATAAGTATTAAAATCTGTTTCATTTCTATATAATATATCATGCTTTACTCCTTTGTCAAGCTGTATTTGATTAAAAACGGACTCTCATTCCCTCAATATTTCTTGACAAAATATTAAAAGAAATCTAAAATAAATTGCGCTAAATATTCATGAAAATACCATCAGTTATTAAAGATTTCCCAGCGCATTTTCTATCAAAAAGGATCTGATCAAATGACCAAACATAACAAGTACATGGATTCCATCCGAAAGCATCTCCACTGTTTCCTGCTTGCCCCGCTGTTCATGGTGCTGGAAGCGAGCGGCGAATTCATTCTTCCTTACCTGAACGCTGACATGATCGACCACGGAGTGGCCGTCGGCAGTACTGCCTACATTGTCCGGAACGGATTTCTCATGTTCGTGACCGCCATTGCGATGCTCATCTTCGGCGTTCTCGGAGCCTACTTCGCGATCAGGGGTTCCTCGCATCTGGCGGCGGAGGTCCGGGCAAAAACGTTCCGCCAGATTCAGACTTTCTCGTTTGCGAATATCGACGAGTTCTCGACCGGCTCTCTGATCACAAGAATCACCAACGACATCACGCAGATACAGAATTTCGCGCAGACGCTTCTGCGGGGCTGTTTCCGCAGTCCGGTCATGCTTGTGGGCGCCGTCTGCATGTCGTTTCTGCTGAATCCGCGCCTGGCTGTCGTGATCTGCATTGTAATCCCGATTCTGGGATTGGCAATCGCGCTTTTGATCCGAACCGCTTCGCCGCGCTACACGCAGATGCAGATGAAACTCGACGGTCTGAACAACCAGATCAACGAGACGATCACCAACGAGCGCGTCATCAAGTCGTTTGTCCGCGAGGAAAAGGAAAAAGAAAAGTTTTCCGCCGTCAATCAGATATTGATGGAAAAAAGCATTTCCGCGCTGAAGATGATGATCCTGATGCAGCCGGTTTCCACCCTCGCCATCAATGTGACAACGCTTGCCGTAGTCTGGATCGCCGGAAGGCAGATCATGATCGGCGGCATGGAGATCGGCACGCTGACTGCTTTCATCACCTACCTGACGCAGATTCTGACCGCGCTGAATTTCCTCGCGAATATCTTCCTGCAAGGAACGAGGGCCGCGGCGTCCAACCGGCGTATCTCGGAGGTTCTCGAGACCTGTCCGGATCTGCTTGACAAATTTGCGCCTCAAACTGCCGCCTTCTCGTTTTGCGAAACGGCCACATGCGGCATGCAGGAAAACCTTGAAATGGAGAAAACCGGCACAAAGTATCGCGAAAGCAGCACTTCCCGCCGCATGCCGCAGCTTCAGACACCCGACGGCAGAGAAATGAACTTCACCGAATCCGCAGTTCCGGAAGAACGGCAGATCACCCAAGGCGGCATCGAATTCCGGAATGTATCGTTTACATATAATAAAAAGAAAGACCTTGTTCTGAAAAATATTAATCTGAAGATCACGCCGGGTTCTTTTGTCGGCATCGTCGGTTCGACCGGCAGCGGCAAGACCTCCCTGATCTCCCTGATTCCGCGGCTGTATGATACTGTCAGCGGAACCGTTCTCGTGGACGGAACCGATGTGCGGGATCTGCCGCTGAAAAAGCTGCGCGAAAGCGTGGCTGTGGTCCTTCAGAAAAACACGCTGTTCTCCGGTTCCATCGCGGAAAACCTTCGCTGGGGAAACGAACAGGCAGATATGGAAGAACTGCGATGGGCCTGCCGGATCGCGCACGCGGAAGAATTTATCCGCAGATTTCCGGAAAATTATGAGACGGATCTGGAGCAGGGCGGCACAAATCTCTCCGGCGGGCAACGGCAGAGACTCTGCATCGCGAGAGCGCTTCTGAAACACCCGAAGATCCTGATCCTCGACGATTCGACCAGCGCCGTCGATATGGCGACGGACGCCGGTATCCGCCAGGCGCTCGCAAAAGAGCTTCCGGGCATGACCAAACTCATCATCGCACAGAGGATCGGCTCTGTAATGGAAGCCGACCAGATCATCGTCATGAACGAAGGACAGATTGAGGATGCCGGCACACATGAAGAACTGCTCCGTCGGTGTGTCACCTATCAGGAGATCTACTACTCACAAAAGGAAGAATAGATGGAGGAACTGAATATGGATCAGGAACGTGCAGCACGCCTGCAGAAAAAATATGGATATGCTTCCGGCGGCACGGATAAAAAGGTACTGTCAGTCGGAGGTCCGGGGGGCGCAAACCGCGGCCGCGCAATGAGAGCGCACGGCAAACCGAAGGATACAAAAAAGACGCTGGCACGGCTGATGCGCTATCTCGCCGGAGAAAGAAAGTTGATCATTCTGGCTTTTACCGCCGTGGTCATTCACAATATCGCCACACTGGCGGCTTCCTACATGCTGCGGCCGATTATCAACCGCTTCGTCTACTACGATCCGGCGGCGGACGATATTCTGACGAGATCCGCTGGTCTGTTAAGGGCGCTGATCGTTCTGGCCGCTGTATACGGAACGGCGGTTTTCGCGCAGTGGCTGCAGCAGAGGCTGATGCTTCAGGTGTCGCAGAGGTCGCTTCTGCGCATGAGAAAAGAGCTGTTCGGAAAACTCCAGACTCTGCCGATCAGCTACTTTGACAACAACACGACCGGCGATATCATGAGCCGCTTTACAAATGATGTGGATGCCGTCGGGGAGATGCTGAACACGACTTTTGTTCAGATCATCTCCGGCGTGATCACGATCACCGGAACGGTTTTTCTTATGCTCTACACGAATGTGATCCTTGGCCTGATGACCATTCTGATGATGCCGGTACTGACACTGCTCAGCCGTCTGATTATCAGACGGGGACGAAAAGCCTATTCCGTTCAGCAGAAAAATCTCGGACTTCTGAACGGCTTCGCGCAGGAGATGATCACCGGACAGAAGGTTATCAAGGTTTTCAACCATGAAGAGACGGCAACGGAAGAGTTTGATTATCTGAATGAAGAACTGATGCGCGCGCAGATCAGGGCGCAGTTCCAGTCCGGAATCATGGGACCGGTGACACATCAGCTCTGCAACGCGGGCTACGCTCTGACCGCCTGTGTCGGCGCGATCCTCGTCATCAAAAAGGGGTTCGACCTCGGCGGGCTAACCGTATCGATCAATTATACCCGGCAGTTCAACCGTCCGATTAATGAAATCTCAATGCAGATGAACAACGTGTTCTCCGCCCTCGCCGGCGCGGAACGGGTTTTCCAGGTGATGGACCAGACTCCCGAGCAGGAGACGCGGGAAACGGTTCCGCTTACGCATATTGACGGACACATCGTGGTGAGTCATGTGAACTTCGGCTATACCCCCGATACAACCGTGCTCCACGACATTTCTCTGTACGCAAAGCCCGGCCAGAAGATCGCGTTTGTCGGTTCCACAGGCGCGGGCAAGACGACCGTGACCAACCTGCTCTCGCGGTTTTACGACATCCAGTCGGGCACGATCACCGTAGATGACATCCCGATCGACCAGATCGAACGCGGTTTCCTCAGAAGCAATATCGCGATGGTGCTGCAGGATACGCATTTGTTCACTGGTACTGTTCGCGAAAATATCCGGTACGGACGGCTTGACGCGACGGATGAGGAAGTCATACAGGCCGCAAAGATCGCCTCCGCCCACTCGTTCATCATGAATCTGGAGCATGGCTACGACACGATCCTTGAGCAGGACGGCGGAAATCTGTCGCAGGGACAGCGCCAGCTGCTTAACATCGCGAGAGCCGCCATATCGAAAGCGCCGATCCTGATTCTGGACGAGGCCACCAGCTCCGTCGATACGAGAACGGAACGTCACATCGAGGAAGGCATGGACGCCATCATGCAAAACCGGACGACTTTTGTGATCGCACACCGCCTCTCGACCGTCCGCAAATCAAACGCGATCATGGTTCTCGAAAACGGCCGCATTGTGGAGCGCGGAACGCATGAAGA
The DNA here is from genome assembly GCA_947588845.1 of uncultured Lachnospiraceae bacterium. GTDB lineage: Bacteria > Bacillota > Clostridia > Lachnospirales > Lachnospiraceae > Choladousia. Next base: position 7,318 of record CANQAR010000082.1, on the reverse strand, counting down.
GCTCCTTGAACTGAACGGACGATATGCCGACCTGTATCACGAGATCGCACAGCTGGAATAAAATGATGCCCGGGTCGAAAGGTCATGCGTTCCATGTTCACATGGAAAAGCATGACACTGAGACCCCAAAAACACCGAAAAGGGGCTGTCGGAAAATGTCTCTCACGTTTGACATATTTCCCGACAGCCCCCTGTCTTTCTGCATTAACTTCATACCCTGAAAATGCCCCCGGCACATCAGTCTCCTTCGTCCCGGATTTTCCTGTTTCGATTCATACCCGGCAATTTCACAGCCTATGGTTCTCTCAGATCTTCACGTGCTTAAAGCCCATCCCGGAACTCTTATAATCGCTGATCGAACGCCAGTATCCCGGCACTTTGCTGTAGCTTGTCCCGTAATATTTGTACTTCGTATTGCGGTATTCTTCCGGATCGTAAATCAAACCGTCGATCTCCGTCCATCCATGCCCGGTATCATTGCACGCATATACTTCCTCATACCCACAGGCCTTTGCCAGAAACGCAAACGCCGCCGCATAGCTGAAGCAGTTTCCGCTCCCGTCGATAAACATGTCGTTCGCGTACACCACCGGCCAGTCATTTCCGTAATAGTGTGGAGTCCTCGGCCTCCTTCCTGTATATTCTTTCATCACAAAGTCAAAGCATACTTTTAATTTCTGCTCCTTTGTCATCGCCGAAGTAGTAATCTGGGAAACGATCGCCTCCGCACGCCGTTCTGTCTTCTGCAGCGCCGTGCCAGTCGCATCCCCTCCGCGTTTGTTGTCGACCGTCTTGTTCGGATCCATATCTCCCGTATCATTAAAATAATAATAGTAGATCCCGGATTTTATCCAGCCGGTCTGTGCCGTTCCTCTGGCAGCCCCCGACTCGATGAAATAATATTTCTTTCCGTTGATTGTTTTCCAGCCGGTCTGCATCACACCTCTGGCTGCCCCGGATTCTCCGAAATAATAGATCTTGCCTCCGATGGTCTGCAGGCCGGTCTGCAGTATACCTTTGGAAGCTCCCGATTCCGCAAAGTAGTAGACTCCTCTTCCCTCAATCGTCTTCCACCCGGTCTGCGCTGCACCATTGCTGTTGAAATAATAATAATTTCCATTGATCTTCAGGAATCCACTGTTCTGCATCACGCCTCTGGCTGCTCCGGACTCCGCAAAATAATAAACATTCCCGTTGATCGTCCGCAGGCCAGTCTGCATGACTCCCTTATTCAGACTGAAAAAATAGGTTTTGCCCTTTATGACTTTGAAGCCCTTGACCAGTTTTCCATCAGCTCCATAATAATATTTTTTGCCCTTTTTTGTTTTCCACTTATTGACTTTTTTCTTTTTCGCCGCCGTCTTCTTTTTTGCCGACGCATTCTGAGAAACCTTTGCTTTCGGTTCCTTCGCGGCGCTTGCCGGTTCTGCAGCAAAAAGCAGTAAAGATGCCATTGCCAGTAAACAGAATCTTCGCAGTTTTCTCATACTTCTCTCTCCTTATTATGCGCAGGCCCGTGTAAGGAAAAACTTTTCTTTTTTAAATTTTTACATGTTTGAAGCCTCTTCCCGGGCTGTTATAATCACTGATCGCATTCCTGTAGCTCGGAACTCTGCTGTAGCTTGTCCCGTAATACTTGTACTTTGTATTGCGGTACTCTTCCGGATCATAGATCAGACCGTTGATTTCCGTCCATCCATGCCCGGTGCTGTTGCAGGCGTATACCTCTTCATATCCGCAGGCCTTCGCCAGAAACGCAAACGCCGCCGCATAGCTGAAGCAGTTTCCGCTCCCGTCGATAAACATGTCGTTCGCGTACACCACCGGCCAGTCATTGCCGCAGTAATGCGGAGTTCTCGGCCTTCTGCCCGTATATTTCATCACAAAGTCAAAACATACCTTTAATTTCTGTTCCTTTGTCATCGTCGGAGTGGTGATCTGGGAAACAATTGCCTCCGCGCGCCGCTCGGTCTTCTGCAGCGCCGTGCCGGTTGCATCTCCGCTGCGCTTGTTGTCGACCGTCTTGTTCGGATCCATATCTCCCGCTTCATTAAAATAATAATAGTAGACCCCGGATTTTATCCAGCCGGTCTGTGCCGTCCCTTTGGAATCTCCCGACTCAATAAAATAATATTTCTTTCCATTGATCGTTTTCCAGCCAGTCTGCATCACACCTCTGGCCGCTCCGGATTCACCGAAATAATAAGTCTTTCCATCAATTGTCTGCAGGCCGGTCTGCAGTATGCCTTTAGAAGCTCCCGATTCTGCAAAGTAGTAGACTCCTCTTCCCTCAATCGTCTTCCACCCGGTCTGCGCCGTTCCATCACTGTTAAAATAATAATAATTGCCATTGATTTTCAGGAATCCGCTGTTCTGCATCACGCCTCTGGCTGCTCCGGACTCCGCAAAATAATAAATATTTCCATTAATCGTCCGCAGGCCGGTCTGCAGTATGCCTTTGGAAGTTCCCGATTCTGCAAAATAATAGACGCCTCTCCCCGCAATCGTCTTCCAGCCAGTCTGGACCGTTCCATCACTGTTAAAGTAGTAATAATTGCCATTGATTTTCAGGAACCCACTGTTCTGCATCACGCCTTTGGAAGTCCCTGATTCGGCAAAATAATATTTCTTTCCATTGACCGTCTTCCACCCGGTCTGCATAACCCCTTTATTCAGGCTGAAAAAATAGGTTTTGCCCTTTATGACCGTGAGACCCTTTGCCAGTTCTCCATCGGCCCCATAATAATATTTTTTGCCCTTTTTTGTCTTCCACTTATTGGCTTTCTTCTTTTTGGCCGCCGTATTCTGGGATGCCTTTACTTCCGGTTCTTTCGCAGCGCTTGCCGGCTCTGCAGTAAAAAGCAACAAAACCGCCATGGCCAGTAAACAGAATCTTTGTAGTTTTCTCATACTTCTCTCTCCTTTTATGTGATTAGATTCTGTGAATATTCTACAGTACTTTCCATATATTGTCAATCTGTAGAACCGCTATGTTACAGTTCACTCCCCCGTCAAGCTCGAGGTGATTTCCGAACATCTTGTTCGGAAATCCCGAGGTCTGAGGCGCGAAATGCCACGAACGTGGCATTTCTGTGCATCGCGAAGCGCTGTTGCTGGTCACGGAGTGAACAGTAACACCGCTATTGCGGAACCTGCTCTGCTGTAGTAAAATCAGAATGCCGGAGCCATCAAAGGCTGTTCACTTCCCTGCGGGTTGTTACAGACAGCAGGACGTTCGGCATCACTACATCATACAAGGAGATTAATAAGAAAATGTACAGCGACGCATTCTGTAAAATATACAATGAATTTGGATGGAATTACTTCCCTGAGGCTTTCGGTGAACAGCTGCTCGCCTGGCTTAAGGAGCATCAGATCACTGTCCGCACCAGCCTGGACCTGGCCTGCGGAACCGGCGTCCTCTGCGAAATCCTGCACCGAAACGGGATACAGGCTTCTGGCATGGATTTTTCGGAAGGGATGATCGAAATCGCCCGCAGCCGCAATCCTTCCATCGAATATGAAGTTGCAGACATGATCAGCTACCGTCCGGACAAACAGTTTGATCTCGTCACCTGCACGGGAGACGCGCTGAACCACATCCTGGATCTGAACGATGTGGAGCAGATTTTTAAAAATATTTTTGGCTATCTTGGCGCCGGCGGATGGTTTATCTTTGATCTTCTCAATGAGAAGGAGATCCCGTCCCAAGAGCCGTTTGATCTCGATTTCAACGATGAGGTTCATTCTCAGTTCGCGGTAACGCAGGACGCAGACGGCGTGATTACACTGAAGACGACGGTGTTTGAGAATGGCCGCCTTCAGTTCGAAGAGCGTATCCATGAGATCGTACACGACCGTGAAACCGTCTGCTCCCTGCTGGAAAAGACGGGCTTTCAGATACAGAAATGCAGCCACCAGCTTCTGGAAGATTCAGAAGGCGAGGCGGCCACCTGGTATATTATCGCACGGAAACCCCTGCTATAATCCGCTCTGCTGCGCGCAGATACAGACAATCCGCTCTGGAATGCCATTTGTCATCAGAAACAGCAATGAAAGACAGATAATCCCTGTTTTTTATCTGTACAAGACAAGCTTCTCCAGAAATTCCGCCACTCCGTCCTCACGATTTGTACCGATCACAATGTCCGCGGCGTCAAGACATCCCGGCGTCGCGTCGGCCACCGCCGCTCCGATGCCGGAAATCAAAAGCATATCGGCGTCATTGTCGGCGTTTCCGCATGCAGCGGTTTCTTCCGGCAGGATTCCAGTCAGTTCGCATACCGTTCGCAGGCCGGCGCCTTTGCCCCCTGCCGCCGAAAGCTCCAGAAGATGCGGAACGGAAGCCGTCGCATAGACATCTTCTGCTTCCGCAAGAATCCGCTTCTCCAGGCGCTGTTTCAGATTCATGTCCCCACAAATAAAATCTATGCTGTCCAGCCGGTCCCGGTGCTCCAGAATAAATTTCCGGATGTCCGTTACCGGCCGTCTTGTATTTTTCACATAGCCGACAGAAGCGGAAGGACATCCCCACCTCTCCGGATTCCTGACATAATCCTCTCCCGCATAAGGAACACCGTCCACAAATGTCTCCATCGCAGCCAGTTCCCCTTCTTCCACATTCAGAATATATTCTACAGCTTTCATGCTGAGGCACTTGGCCCACAGCCTTTTTCCTGAAGGAACTTCGTTCACAGCCGCTCCGTTAGACGTGATTGCGTACCGTATCCCTCTGCTGACTTCATTCATGACCGTTTTGCCAGAAACATCCGCGCAGCCGACGGCCCTGACAGTAAGCACCTCATCCGGCAGCGTGGCATACGCTCTTCCGCTTGCGATTACAATTTCAATCCCGTGCCGCAGACAGTTTTCAAGCGCGTTTTTTGTCCGGTCTGACAGCGTCCCATTCGGGCGCAGAGTCGTTCCGTCCAGATCAAGCGCCGCCAGTTTTATTTTTTCCCATGGCAAATTCATAATCTGCACCTCCTTCTTTTCCGCCAGTATTTTGCGGTATCATCTTTCCTGTTTATCCGGCAAAACTGTATCCCACAGGTCTTGCGCACGGAATTTATACCGCTTAAGCGGTATTTTCCGCTCAAATTCGTGCGCATCTCCACTCCGTACTGGCAGACGTCTTTCGATCCCTTGCCGGTATTATAACATGAATTTCTTCCAGTTTATATCTGTTTCTGTTTCTGTATTGTTTAAAATATTGAATTATTTTTATTATTATTAATTTTTTTCTTGACAAATCGTGTGAAATTAATTATTGTTATAGTATTAATAATACAGGTTTGACAATCAAAGACCCCGCGGCATTTGTCAAATATCCATGCAGGCATGGCTGTTTTCCTCATTGCCCGCGGAAATAGAGGCGCGGTGTTTAAGAGTACGGATCCGGAGACAACGGAGTCTGGGAAAGATCCCGAAAGGAAACACCGCCGAAACCGGCAGCCGCCGTAAGCTGCCGAGTTGGGGTACCGTCGAACAGGCGGTGCACTCTCCCCGTCAGGTGGAGGAGCTATTGATTCATAATGCAGTTTGTGGACAGTGGTATCTCCGGGTACTGCTGTTTTTCATTTATGCGCAGGCCCGCATATGGAGATTAGCTGCTGCAGCAGTCAAAACTCCCGAAGAGAACCCGTACCTGTGTGGACAACAGCTTTGTCAGACCAGAAAGGAGTTTTTATGGTAGCATTTTTAACGTGGCTTGATGGAATTCTCTGGGGACTCCCGCTGATTGTGCTGATGATCGCGACCGGTCTTTATTTCACGATCCGGTCCGGCTTCTTTCAGTTCCGTCAGTTCGGATGGATTATGAAGCGAACCGTCGGACAGATGTTCACAAAGGAGGATTCGCAGAAAAATGAAAAAGGTATGCTGAGTTCCTTTGAAGCGATCTCCACCGCGATCGGTGGTACCGTCGGTTTCGGCAATATCGCCGGCGTGGCGACGGCCGTGGCGACCGGAGGTCCCGGCGCTGTCCTGTGGATGTGGCTTGCATCCTGTCTCGGCATGATTCTGAAACAGGTGGAAGTTACGCTCGGCTGCTTTTACCGCCGTACCAACGAAAAAGGCGATTATTACGGCGGTCCTACCTATTACATGGAACGCGGCCTCGGAACTGAGCGCCACTGGGGAAAACTGTGGCTGATCCCCGCTGTCATTTTCGGCATCGGCATCTTTTCCACCTTCTTCGTGACTTCTTCCACACTGACGGCATCACAGGTCGTATCCGGCGCGTTTCACTTAAGCCCGCTGAAGCTTGGCGGGATCACAATCGAGGGTGAAATCATCGTAGGCGTTTTCCTCTGCGCGCTGACCTTCGTCATCACCGGCGGCGGCACAAAAAAGATCGCCTCGATCTTCAGCAAACTGGTGCCTTTCATGAGTATTCTCTATATATTTATGGGACTTGCGATGATCCTCGTGAACATCGGCAGAGTTCCCGGCGTCATCGCGGCAATTTTCACAAACGCGTTTACCGGAACGGCGGCAATCGGAGGCTTCGCAGGCTGCGCAGTCAGCCAGATGGTGCGTGTCGGCCTCGCGCGCTCCGTCTACTCGAACGAAGCCGGCTGGGGTACTTCTCCCATGATCCATTCCTCCGCAAAGACACGTCATCCGGTCGAGCAGGGACTCTGGGGATCTTTTGAAGTATTCTTCGACACATTTATTGTCTGCTCCATCACCGCTCTCTCTGTTATCTTAAGCGGCAACTGGACGAACGGAACCGATGGCGGCACACTGGCTCTGAGCGCATTTGCCGGAAGTTTCGGAGCAGTCGGCAGTATCCTTCTTGCCATCATCATGATTATTTTCACGGTCACTACCTCCGGAGGCTGGTTCACCTACTATCTGGCGATCCTCGAACATCTGTACAAACATGAAGGAATTGTCAAGAAAATTGTGATGAAGATTTTCTATGCCATCCGTGTGCTCCCTGGGCTTCTCTGGACAATCTATCTTGTGAAAACAAACAATCAGGGCTTTATCTGGGTCGTCGTGGACATCACTTCCGCCATTCCGACTTTTATCAACGTAGCGGTCATCCTGCTCTTGTCCAACCAGTATTTCACACTGCTGAAAGACTACAAGGCGCGTTATCTCGGAAAAGGAACCGTGGACAAGAATACGGTGCTGTTCTATGAGGACAAGCCCGGTGTGAGCGACTGAACAAAAATCCTGATTTCCGGAAACAAATCCAAAGTAATTGGCTGAACACCGGATATAGTTTTTATACTATAATTGAGCAAATACTGAAAATTGCACAAAACTACCCTACCAGTGCCAGAATGTCCTCCAGGGACTTCCCTCC
>CANQAR010000081.1 GCA_947588845.1 uncultured Lachnospiraceae bacterium | reverse complement strand
TTAGGGATAGCATAGATTATGTTTATTTCCAAAAGTACTTTCAACGTATTCAGAAAAGAACAGGTAATTTTTATAAAAAATGGCCGGTACGGCCAGAACATTCGACATTTGAGGATGGGCCAGCACAAGTATTTATAATGGGACATTCTCTCAATAAAGTAGATAAGGGTGTTTTGAAGGATTTCTTCCTGGAACGGAATGTTGAAACGATAAAGATTTTCTATCATAATCAGGATGGTTATGAAGCTCAGGTTATCAATTTGGTAGAAATGTTTGGTAGGGATTTTGTGATAGATCAAACAGGAAAAGGTCGAATAGTATTTGAAAAGTTAAAGCCGCAGATTAAGGGAAATCCAAAGATGGCGTGACAGATTTTGGAGGTCTAATATACCCCACGGTGCTACCTTTCGCATTTTTCCTTTAGAACGGTAAAGCAAGAACCGCACCCATGAAGTTGGGTGCGGCCGCATTACGTCAGTATGCAAAAAACGCGCCAGTGACGCGTTTTTTGCATTTCCATGCAAGCAAGGCGCCAGTGACGCCTTGCTTGTATTGCACGGCCCCGAAGGGACACAGTGCAGTGTATTTATCTTAATGTTCTATCGTTCGTAATGGCTCCACAGGCTGATGATCTTGACCGTTTTTTCCGCCTCGCAGACCTCATACACCAACCGGTGCTGCAGATTGATGCGCCGTGAGTAGGCCCCGCTCAGGGTGCCGACCAGCTTTTCATATGCGGGTGGTGTCTGATAAGGGTTTTCCCGTAATAAGTCAATAAGAGCTTTTGCTTTAGCATCCAGATGGGCGGCCTTTAGCTTTGGGATATCCTTAACGGCAGTTTTGGTATAGACGATGCTGTACTTCACCATGTCACTTCATCCTCCGGCACACAGTCGTCGAGGCTCGTGTGCAGGCCATCGAGGATCTTCTGCTTCATCTGCGGGTCAGCGGAAAGCTCCGCCGTTGCCATTAGGCCCTCATAGTCCTCCTGGCTCAGTACGACGGCATTGCCATCCTTGGTGGAGATGTTGATGGGTTCATTGTACTTGATGGTTGTATTCAGCATGGCAAACAAATTTTTACGGAAATTGGTCGCACTGGTATTGAGCATGGATAGCACCTCCTTCTGTGTACATAATAGCGTACATTATAAGCCTTGTCAATAGGTATTCCGTTTTTAATAAGGGAAGATAGTTCAAGATAGTTCAGTTGCCTCCTCTGTCATTACTGGATTCTTATGATATCTTCGTACGGGGTATCTACCGCATCAGGAATGCGCTTATTTAGGCGATAATGTCCACAATGCCATTTTTGATATATTGTAGAGCGCTCAATCAGGCCGAGGTAATCTTGTTTGCGTATTATGTAAAAATTTGTCGAATGCGACATACTAGATTTAGTAACGGGTAGCAAGGTATCGAGCACGCTTAAAATGATCAGAGCGGAGATACTAGGAGAAATCATTGTGCCCGTTGACATAGCTTTATATTAATAAAAAAGGAGGCGGAAAACGGGGCCCGCCGAACACAAGAAGGCGTTGGCACCCGCAGAGTTAAATGGAACGGGATATAAGGGATATGGCGGATACAGCAGATCAGGGCGTACGCGTGGTTCACCACACGACAAGGGTTGCGTTCCCATCGGACAGGGGTAAAGCAAGGCTGTATTTTAGTAGACTGAGGGAAGGATATGATCAATTTTATTGTTGGAACAAGTGCCTTGACCTATATCAGTCTGAGATGGATTTCTACAGAGAGTATTACAACAATTGGATTGCAGCGAGGAACCTTGCTGTTGCTAAAAATCGTCACAAGGAGCGGGCCGTCACTGTACGCGGGCTACACGCGAAGGCACGGACATGCCCGGAAGAGCTGACTGTTCAGCTGACGATGGAGAATGACGGGCTGCTGCCGGACCAGCGTACATTCCGCAGCTGTGTGCAGGCGTATATCGACTGGATGCGGCAGTGGGGCGCCGAGAACGGGAACTGCCTGCATGTCCTGGGAGCCTATATCGCGAAAGATACGCCGTGCAGAGCCATCATACGCAGGGTCTGGGACTATTATGATGTTGACGGAACACGGAAAGTGGGACAGTCCGGTGCGCTGCGTCAGGCAGGCGTGCCGTGCCCTGAAGAAGAAGCAGAGGAGTCCCGGTACAACAACCGCAAGATGACGTTCGACCGTTATTCCCGGGAGGCCCTGTACGGGTTCCTGGAGGATGCAGGTGTGGCCGTGATCCGCGAACCGAGGATCTATACGCTGCGGCAGGCAGAAGCCGCCCTGGACGAGGCGGAAGCCGCCGAAAGGGATGCGGCAGCGATGCTGAAAGAACTGATGGAGCTTGAGGCACAGGCGCCGCAGTTTAATGAGGACGGAGAATTGCCGGGCGCGATCCATGAAAACGGGAAAGTCAAAATACCGGAGGAAATCTGGCGGCTCTTAAAGATCCGCGAGAGCCTGGAAGGCGCTTATGAAGTCCGTGCGAACGAGGTCCAGGAACGCCTGGATGCAGTCCTGGCCGAGGAACAGGAGGAGCTTATGCGTATGACGGCACTGCGTGGGGCCCTGGAGGCGGCGGAAATGGAATACGTCCGCTTATGTCGCGGGCTGATGCGGCTTGGCTACAATCCCATGGATATCGACGAAACAGACGGCGTAGAAGGAGGCGATGACGGTGAAGGTATCCCATACGAATATGAGGAAACAGGGCTCAGCGAGCCATAATGACAGAAACTTTGACGCACGGAGAGCAGACCATATCGATCCAGACAAAATGGACGAAAACCGGTACGGGGCAGGAAACAGAAGAATGGAAAATTTTGTAAAAAAAAGCGATGTGATCCATACTATAAATGGAAGACAAATGGCAGGATAAGGTACAAGCACTTCTGGTACTTTCTCACAGGACCAAATGCCTATCATAAAAGAAAGGAGGAACCTAAGATGAAGAAGTCTAGAAATCGGGAACCGGAGAACTATGGAAAATGGCTCGCCGGTTGGATGGCTGGCGGCGGTTCATTAAACGCTGGAAATATAAAATTCGCATGGGAAATGGCGAAAACTATCAAGCCGGCGACCGGCTGCGGTTGGTACGCGTGTGGTTTTATAATGGCGCAGATAATGCACATGGATATCGTGATTCTGTGCCCGATGTCGGATCAGAACAACTAAGCGGATCCAGGTCGCCGGCGAGGTCCGGTCTTAAGCACCTGTCTTCTCAGCAAAAAAGCCAGAGGTCAAAAACCCCTGGCTTTGCTGTTAAGATTGAGCAGTTGTTGTTCTTACCGGCAGTACATTGATGAGCCGGAACATAGGCTGGCCGTATTTGTTTAGGACAGCAATATACCCGTCGGCATCTTCAATATTTCCGCGGTCAAAAATCGAGCATGTTGCGCCGGTCACAGTCTTCGGATAGTTTCTGATAATCAGAGTCAGAGTTGTTCCTGTTCCGTTCTGGATCCAGTTGTGGATCTCGGCAGCATGCGCTTTTAGCCCTTCTGAGATTTCGTTGGCAATATCTTCGCCACAGGAATTGTCTAAAAAAGTGGCAGTGTAGGTGACTCTCCTGCAATCCATTCCGTATTTGCCGAGACGTTCCCGCAGCCCCGACCATGTCTGGTTCACGTGGCGGTCACCGATATAACTTGCAAATAGCCACCGCCTGATGTTTCGTTCAATATGTTCCTCGATCATTTTCTCTGTAACATTCATCATTTTTCTGTTGCTGCCAATTGGCAGTACCTCCTTTTCTTTTTATAGTTTCTGAAGGGATTCTGGATCCCCACCGCTCGCATAGGGTCAGATCGCCCTGACCGTGTAATAATATCGGGTTTGATCTTGTTCGCGTATGACGAAGCAATCCGCACCGTAGTAGTCTAGTAACGCCCGCATCCGCACAGGGTTAATTGCCGCACGGTATGACAGGACCGGGATGTCCGGCGTCGGACTGGCGCGGCGCTCTTTTTCACAGACAGCGTCCTCTAAGACATTCCGAAATCGGCGGGCGGATATAGCCGTCTGAAATTCCGTATATTGTCCGATTCCTTCAATTTCCCTGGACGTGTAAGGAATCCCATCACGCTCCAGTACCCAGGCCACAAACGGGCTGAGGTCTTTGATCACAGTTCTTAACATTTTCTTTTTACCTCCTTGTTCCTTGTGTTGTTTTTGGTTCCGTATAAAGTATGAGAACGCGGAGGGGCGATGAGCACCCTAAAAAACAATTTTTGCTCTGGAAATCATAAATTTAATATAAAGATTTTTTGCTTTTCATACATGCGCTTTGCGGTCGGAAGCCAATTTTTTGATCGCATACTTACGTATGCGTCTGTATACTTTTTGCAAAAAAAATTTCGCGTCGAGAGATATTTATGTATTACGTACTGAAGTGTCGCATAAGACTCGAAGGAAAAAACATATAGTACGGATATGTCGCTATGGTCGGAAAATACATATTACGTACTATCGCGCGCAAGAGGGTTCCGTTTAGAATTTTTTTGTGCCTTTATATTACTTTTTCTCTTCCTTTTGAAAGTAAAAAAGTCAGAGATTCGAAGGTATGCGCAGCCTGTCCCGAATTCTCTAAGCAGCCTTTGCATGCAGGCCGTGCCGCTGTCAAGTACCCCCTAATCCAGGACACCTTCTTAAATCCGATACATACATGTGAGTATGCGCCCCGCATTTCCATGTCTGCCCGGATTCTTTAACCCGTCCTTTTTACATGCGGTCACGTTTTCTCTATCCGCTGTGCCTTGGGAAAATGTTCGGCAGAAACGGGAACAAGAGAGTGAGCATAGAACAGCTTTTGCATTTTGTCATGCTATGGCATGTCCTTCTTTCTTTTCTGCTGATCTGGATAGTTATATTCCATTGTCTATGCAGCAGGACAGGTGTATCTATCCTTTTATATTGTCTGTGGTGTACCGCCCAGGCTTATATAGGCATTACGTATCTTTTCAGTCATCTTATCATCTCTGCATTCCCCGTTTCTGTGCGCGGTATGCGCTCAGTCATTTCTTTTTTGTACTGCTTATATGATCTGGAGGACTGGCTTGGCGCATTTATAAGAAAATGGGTATGAGAGAGGAAATGGGGTTGCAACAATGGGTCACGGATAAAAGAATCGAGAGAGGATGATTATATAGACGAGCTCGTGCGAGGGATTCGTTGTCCGCAAAATAGCGGATAGTAAAATGACATGCGTGCATTTTAAGGTACCCTCTCTCCAAGGTAAAAGAAGATAGATAAGAAGCGCCTTAAGGTGACACCGGAGGAACCCGCTCAGCCGTAGCATGGAGTGTCACCTTTAGGTGGCACTAATACAGGAGCCTTGGAGACGAAAAAAGTGTCAGCTAAAGGTGGCACCAATACAAGAGTCGCGGAGATGAAAAAGTGTCACCTTTAGGTGGTACTCAAAAATGGCCGGATCAAGTTATACGGTGCCAGCTAAAGGTGACACCGAAAAGCCATAGCAGGGAGTGCTAGGTAAAGGTGACACCACGAAAGCTGAATAAAGGGCCACCTTAAGGTGACACCAGGAACGCAGCAAAGGTGCCATGTTAAGGTGACACCAAAGTGCCGCCCAGTCATGGCATATGGGGCCAACTAAAGGTGACACCGGAGTAACCGCCCAGCCGTAGCAGTGAGCGCCAACTTAAGGTGACACCGCCATGAGAGGCAGAAGTGCCAGGTAAAGGTGACATCATTTCTGAGGTTATAACGATAAAAAGGAACACTTTATGATGGTATCAAAAACTGAGCGGGAAAGGACTTGAGGTACCAGCTATAGGTGGCACTGGAGGAATCTGACTAGCATATGAGTTCGTTCTGTACGCGGACATGCACCTGAAAATATTGTCAGCGTCAGGTACATAGATTGACTGAGATACAGTAGACCGATTCATGGAGATGCTCATGTACTTAGAAGCGGGAGTCATGATCCCATACCAGTTTGTACTAGGTTATACGTGCTTGCAAACGTAACTATTGCCCTTTTTCAAAGGTTCTGCTAATGGCTTGCTAATTGCACCAGAAATAACCAGCTTATATTGGCTTGGCCGGGCTTGGCTCAGCTTGACGTAAAAACAGCTTGATTTTGTTTGACTTTTCTTTACATTTTTTATATCAGTTTGTCTCAGTTTGACCCCTCTGGGGCGAACTTCTAAGTGTTAGCTGTGAGTTTGATTCTCGCAAGGAACGTAGAAGGCCGGAACTCTCGAGAGAGTTCCGGTTTTTTGATGCGCTTTTCTCTGTGGGGAAGTTCACATCTCCTGCCCGTTTTCTGCGATCAGGTGAACGAGTTCCTTTGCAGCAACGCTGAGCACGTCGTCCTTCCGTTTCAGAAGCGTGACGAAACGTGTAGGCGGGGCTTCCTGAAGCAGAATGCGGTGCAGCTCGGGACTTTCATCGGCGTTAAGGAAGTCCTCCGGGACAAAGCCGATTCCGAGATTGTTTTTTACCATGGGGAGGATGAGGTCAGCCGTTGCGACTTCGATTACGGGGGAGTACGGAACGCTGTTTTCGGAGAACCATTGACTGTACATTTCGTAGGTTCTGGTTCCGGATGCGAGCGAGATCAACGGGTATTCTGACAGTTTGCGCAGTGACACTTTCCGGTTGGAAAGTTCGGAGAAATACGGCCCGCACACGGCGGTTTCATGTACGCTTTTCAGAGGTTTGGATTTGAGACCGTGAATAGCTCCGGTCGGGGTGGTGACAACGGCGATGTCCACGAGATTGTTTTTCAGCGCCGCGACTGCCTGGGCGATCGTGTGGTTCAGAATAATGAGGCGGATACCGGGGTACAGCCTGCGGTATTCGTTCAGTACAGGTAATAAGAAGGTATGCAGGGCGATCTCTGTCGCCCCGAGTGAAACAACGCCGTTCTGCAGCGTTTTTGCCCGGTTTAGTTCTGTCTCGGCAAAGGCAATCTGTTCGACGGCGATTTTTATGTGTTCATAGAGACGTTCCCCCTCCGGAGTCAGGCGGACGCCCCGGTTGGAGCGGACGAAAAGCGTGCAGCCCAGCGTATGTTCCAGACTTTTGATGGTTCGGGTCACATTGGGCTGATTGCAAAGAAGAGCATTTGCGGCAAGCGTCACATTTTGGTATTTTGCTACATAATAAAAAGTCTTGTAATAGTCAAAGCTGATATTCATGCTTCCCCTTCCAAATTCATTCTCCACGTAAGATCTGCCATATAATTTTAAAATGTTTACCATATCAATAATACATTTTTGATATATCTATCTCTGTATTATAATGGGGAACGTGGCTGTACGTCAAGAACGATAATGCGAAGACATAGTCGTGCGGAAAGAATTCCTATATGGGAAACTCGGCGTGCGTCAATATATTGTATCAGGGAAAAGGGGAAGAAGAATGAACAGAGATCTGACGGTTGGCAATCCGAATACGGTGCTGCGGAGATTTTGCATTCCGCTGTTCGGAAGCATTATCTTTCAGCAGCTTTATAACATTGCGGACAGTTTTGTCGCAGGGAAGTTTGTTGGCGAGCAGGCGCTTGCCGCGGTTGGGAACAGTTATGAGATCACTCTGATTTTCATTGCATTCGCGTTCGGGTGTAATATCGGCTGTTCCGTCATAGTGTCGCAGCTGTTCGGGGCGAAGCGTTTCCGTGACATGAAGACTGCGGTCAGTACTACGCTCATTGCAAGCGGTGTGCTTTGCCTGCTTCTGATGACGGGAGGATTGTTGTTCAGCACGGATCTGCTGCGGCTGATCCACACGCCGGAGGAAGTGTTTGAGGCGTCGAAGCTGTATCTGGATATCTACATCCTGAGCCTGCCGTTTGTGTTTTATTACAATGTAGCGACCGGGATTTTCTCGGCGCTCGGCAATTCCAAAACTCCTTTTCTCTTCCTGATGTGCTCGTCACTCGCGAATATCGGCATGGATATTTTGTTTACGACATACTTTTCCAATGTATTTACGCATGGGGTGGACGGCGTTGCGTGGGCGACCTTTCTCTGCCAAGGAGTCAGTTGTGTCCTTGCATTGATTTTCGTTTATCGGACGTTTTCCGAGATACGGATCGAGGAGAAAGCGCCGCTGTTTTCGTGGCATTTGCTTGGCAGGATTTCCACGATTGCGATTCCCAGTATCCTGCAGCAGAGCTTTGTTTCTTTCGGGAACATCATCATCCAGAGCGTCATCAATACGTTCGGAACGGGCGTTATGGCGGGGTACTCTGCGTCGGTGAAGCTGAATAATCTTGTCATTACTTCGCTGACGACGGTCGGGAACGGAATCTCCAATTTCACGGCTCAGAATATCGGCGCAGGGAAGACGGTAAGGGTGCGGGAAGGCTTCCGGGCCGGGCTGAAACTTGTTTGGCTGCTGTGTCTTCCGCTTGCCGTCCTCTACTTTTTTGCCGGAAGCCTGCTTGTGCGGATTTTTCTCGACGCGCCAAGCTCGGCGGCACTCGGGACAGGAGCGCAGTTTTTGCGGATCGTCGCACCGTTCTATTTTGTTGTAGCGGCGAAGCTTGTAGCGGACGGAATGCTTCGTGGCGCGGCTCTGATGAAACAGTTCATGGTGACAACATTCACGGATCTGCTTTTGCGGGTAGCGCTTGCGAAGGCATTGTCCGTGACTGCGCTTGGCTCTACAGGCATCTGGCTTGCGTGGCCGATCGGCTGGACGGTCGCGACTATACTTTCCGTGCATTTTTATCGGCGGCATTTTACCCGGGCGGCGGCGCGTTTACTTTCTCCTCTGCGGAACAAGGTGACTTCGCTGTAAAAACAGTCTACGACGAAAACGGCAGGCTGATAGGGGTAGAGTCTGTTGACGACTGACTCAACGCGCCCGCGATAGTAAGTGAAATCGCTATACAAGTTTCACCTGCTTGAAAACAATGACATAGGCGATGTAAGGAAGAAAGCGCAGGGCGGAATGAAGCCTTGCTTTTTCTGTGTAATATAAAACTAAAAATTTTTTCATTTTTTGGCATAAGTTGTCGATTTCGGGAATATGGAAAATCATGCATTTACCGTGACAGTAACAATCTTCGGTCTGGACAATGGGGTTGTTTTGATGTAAGATGAGAATGCTGTATTGTCCGTCTGTATGTATGGGAGAAATAACTCCGATAAGGGTGACCGTCAAAAATGCGGGAAAGAGAACCGGTACGGAAACACTGCAGCTCTATATACATGATGTGGCGGCCAGCGTGGTCCGTCCGGCAAAAGAATTAAAGGATTTCCGAAAAATTACGCTTGCCCCGGGGGAAAAGCGGAAGGTTTCGTTTTCCATCACGGAAGACAGGCTCTGCTTTCTGACGGAAAATGACAGATGGGAAAGCGAGCCGGGAGAATTTGAAGTATTGATCGGTTCGGACAGCACGACGGAAAACCGCGCTGTATTTACGCTGACCGGGGATTGAAAAAGTTCCATGGAACGTTTTTTGATAAATTCGGAGGATGGTAAAATGCTGGAAAACGGGAAGATATCATTTCAGATCTACAGCAGTAAGGAGGAGTACGGTGGCCGGGCAGACGGACTGGAGATCTGCTATGTGCTGAGAGGAAAAGGCTCCCTTACGCTTTCGCAGAACAGGCAGTGGCGGATCTGCGAAAATGATATTTTTGCCATCAATATGTATGAAATGTACGAGATTTCCCTGGATCCGGACGGGCTGATTCTGCGTCTGTGGATTCCGGAAGGGTTTGTATTAAACCTTTATCCGGAGACGGAAAGCCTGAAAATAGACTGTCTTTCTTTTCTGTACGGAAGTGAGGAGCAGGAGCGTTTTGACAGGCTCAGGGAAAAGACGGCAAATGTTTTCAGGATGTACAGCAAAAATGATTTCCGGGCCAGGCTGCAGATGAGGGGGACTGTTTCCGGCCTTCTGGCAGAGTTGATCTCTTCCTTTGGCAAAGAAAAAGATAAGACGATGGGCAAAAAGGGACATGAACAGCTGGGAATGCTTATGGAATATGTGCGGCAGCATTACCAGGAAGAGATATCGCTTGCGGATTTTTCCCGGAAGAGTCATTACAGTGCGTCTCATTTGTCCCATCTGATGAAAAGCGAGCTGGGAATTAATTTTACAGAATACCTGAAGAGAATCCGTGTTCAGCATGCGGTGCAGCCTCTGCGGCAGGGGAAAAGTATCACGCGGATCGCGGAAGATACGGGATTTGCCGGCAGCAACGCGTTTATTAAAGCATTCCGTGATATATACGGCGTTACGCCGGGAAAGTACAGAGCAAAGCAGCAGATGGCGGAGGGCCCCACGGATTCGGAGGCAGGGGTAATATTGGACGAACAGCATGCGGCTTCGCATCTGTTTGACAAGCTTTTTTCCTATGTCGGTGCTGATAAGGAAGAACCGGAGGAAAACCCGGAGCTTCCCGAGATGGAGTTGCGCAAATGCAGGGTAAATATCCGCAAATCCGGAAATGAAATATCAGAAAACTGGAGATTTTCGGTAAATGGAGGGTACGCCAAAAGAATTTTGTATGAGCAGGTGCAAAAGACGATTCGCAAGATTCAGGACGATATTGGATTCCAGTATATCCGCGTAAAGGATATTTTTAATGATGAGCTTCAGATATGCACGAGGAATCTTGAAGGAGCACTGATTTTTAATTATGTGCAGTTTGACAGCATTCTGGATTTCATAAGCTCCTGCCATGCAAAGCCCTGGATTGAACTCAGTTATATGCCGACTGCGCTGAGTACGGCAAAGCCGAGAGCAGGGCGGGACGCCTGGCTGATCGCAATGCCGGATGCCCCGGAGGAATGGCTGACGCTGGTCCGTCACCTGCTGTGCCATGTGAAGGAGCGGTATGGGGAAAACGAGGTGAGCCGGTGGATCATCACTCCTTTTGCGGACATTTTTCTGGTGGATATGCATATGCAGAACAAGGACGGATATTTTGAATTGTACAGAAAAACGCACGCGCTGATCCGGGAACTGCTTCCGCGGACCAGGATCGCGGCGAGAGGAACCTTTGAGAAAGATGGGTCGGGGCTCGGGGATTACATGGTGAGAGAAAAGGTTCTGCCGAATTTCTGGACCATGGTAAACTATAATTCCATATCACCCTCCGAAGAAAAAACAGAATTGAATCTGATAGAGAGCATGGAGGCATATTCTCTGGTGATCAGCAGGGACACGGAACACCTGAAGCATCAGATCATGAGCCAGAAAGCGGAAATGAAGAAATATGGAATTGAAAAGATCCCTTTAATCCTGGCGGAATGGAACAGTACGATCTGGCAGAGGGATCTGTGCAGTGACACTGCATACAAAGCCTGCTATCTGGTAAAGAATGTACTGGAAAACTGCAATGATATCTCGGGCTTTTCCTACTGGCACGTATCGGACTGGAATGATGACTACGTTCCTTCCCCGAGTCGCTTCCATGGAGGCTTCGGCCTGTTTACCCGGGACGGAATCCCGAAAGCGGCGTATGGCGCGTTTCGGCTTCTTAAGGAAGCAGAGGGCAGAATACTGGCCCGGGGCGAGGGCTATATGGTTTTAAATTCCGGGGAGAAGATTCTGATTTATCTGTACAATTACTGTCCCTACGACATGCTCTACCGGTATCGTCATACGAGGGAGCTCAGTCTGAAAAACCGATACTGTGTATTTGAGGTGAAAACCGATATCTGTTATCAGATAAAACTGGAGGATCTGGAGCCCGGAACCTATCAGAAGAGGGTCTACCAGATCAGCAGAAAAGCGGGGAGCGCCTGTGACGTCTGGATGCAGATGGGAGCACCGGAAAAAATCAGCGCTCTGGAATACAGCTATCTGCTTGCAGCCGGCCTGCCGCAGTGCACCGCGGAGCAGATCGAGATCGGCGCGGAATATGTTCTGCAGAGCGTTTTAAAGCCGCATGCCGTGCAGCTGATTGAGCTGTGCAGGGAAGCAGGGAATTTTGGGGCCGGAGCGGTCGACGTACATCAGATGCCGTCCGGATGATGCCGGGCGGACTGTCGCGCAGCGGATTCTTCATAATTATAAAAGTGCAGTTGTCAGAAAGCGGTTAACTCTGACGGCCGCACTTATTTTTATACAATTAGGAAAGTCCTCCGGCATTTCCTATTGTACAAAAAAGTCCTCTGGGCAGGATCGAACTGCGGCGGAGCAGAAGATGTCGCTGACGCGACCCGCCGCAGGCGGAGAATCTCGCAAGCGAGCCTATTTTTTATGCGAAAGAAGAAAGGACTCTTTTTCCGGAAGCCTTCTGGGAAAACACATTTTGATGTAAATTTTTAAAATCATCATTTACAATATAGAAATATTACTTTTTTATATTGAAATTCTGTGGAATATTTTTGAAAAGAAAAAAGAAAAGAAAAATATAAACAGAAACAATATATAAAACCTGCATTTATCGGGTATTTTACACAAAGGGAAAGTGCTAAAATGAGAGCACAAGAAAAGGAGGCCCGTAAACAAAATACTGAGAAAGAAAAGGAGAAAAGAAAATGAAAAGAAAGATGAAAAGAAGATGGCTGGCGGTTGTTTTAAGCGCGGTGATGATATCAGGCGTGCTGTGCGGTTGCGGTACCGGAGCGAAGACGTCGGAAATTGATTTTGATGAGGAGCCTTACGAAGCGACTTTGATGTACTGGGTGGCAAACGACGCGAGAGATACGGAAGCCGTAGAGGAAGCGTTTAATAAGCTGACAATGGAACAGCTGAACATGAAAGTGGATCTGATGCCGGTGACGCTTGGCACTTACGGACAGCAAATTCAGATGATTCTGTCCTCAGATGACAAGCTGGATATTTTCCCGTTTTGGCCGGGAAGCATGGGTACCTACATAGACGCGGATTATATTGTGGATATGAGCGAGTATCTGGAGGATTATGGTCCGGATTTGATCGATATCATCGGGGAAGACGATATCATGTGCTGCAGCATGAACGGTTTTCTGGGAGCGGTTCCGTCCATGCATGAGAGGACAAACCCGGTGTACATGGTAATGCGGACGGATCTGCTGGAGGAGAGCGGATTCAAGGCGGAGGATATCAAGACGATCGACGATATGACACCGATCTACGCAAAGCTAAAGGAATTGCATCCTGACATGGTGATGTACGGCTGTGTAAATTCGATGACATACCCGGTTGTCGTTTTCAGTTCTCTGTTTGATCCGCTTGGTGACAATAATTTTGGTGTTCTGATGGACAAGGGGCAGACGACGACTGTGACAAACTGGTATGAAACGGATGAGTTTATGAATGCCTGCAAAACGATGTATGAATGGAATCAGGCGGGATATACATCCGCGGATCTGGCGACATCCACCGACGGCGGCGAGTCTCTGATGCGTGCCGGAAATCTGTTTTCCTTTACGACCTACGGAAAACCGAACACAAAGGCGGAAAAAGATTCCATGACCGGCTATGACACAACCTGCGTGCAGCTTACGGACGACCTGTGCTGTACCAAGGTAACAAATTCCGTATGTTACGGCATTTCCGCCAACTCGGAGGAGCCGGAAAAGGCAATGATGCTTCTGAACTGGATTTACAAGACAAAAGAGGCCAACGACCTTCTGAACTGGGGAATTGAAGGCAGAGACTATGTGGTGACCGAGGACGGAACGATTGATTATCCGGAGGGAGTCACGGCGGAAAATGTACAGTACCATCAGGATTTCGGCTGGGCGCAGATGAATCAGTACAACAGCTACATCTGGACCGGCAATTCTTCGGATCTGTGGGATCAGTATCAGGAAGTGCGCGACAACGCGGTGGTTTCCAAGGCATACGGCTTCTTCTTTGACCCCACAAATGTGATCGATGAAATAGCGGCGCTTCAGACGGTTTCCGATGAGTATCTGATGTCTCTGGCCGCAGGAGCTCTGGATCCGGAGACAACGATCCCGGAGTTTAATGAAAAACTGTATGATACCGGACTTCAGGACGTGATCGATGAAAAGCAGGCGCAGCTTGACGCATGGCTGGAAGAACAGTAAAACCGGGAGGTGTGCCATGAAAACAAAAAAGCAGAAACCCCGTCTGACATGGACGACATTTAAAGGTTACATACCGCTGTATCTGATGCTGCTGCCGGGTCTGGTCTACTTCTTTATCAACAATTACATTCCGATGGCAGGAATCATAGTAGCTTTCAAGAAATACAGCAAGCGAAAGGGAATTTACGGCAGCGACTGGTGCGGACTGAAAAATTTTGAGTTCCTGTTCAAGAATGACGCGGCGCTGATTATCCGGAACACTCTGCTTTACAACATTGTATTTATTATCCTGGGGATGGTTGTCGGCGTGGCGCTCGCGATTCTGATCACGGACGTGTACTCAAAACGCTGCAAAAAGCTGTATCAGAGCGCGATCCTGCTTCCGTTCCTTGTGTCGATTGTTGTCGTGAGCTACATTGTATTTGCTTTCCTGAGCGCGGAGAACGGTATGGTGAACAACGGGCTTCTGAAGGCGCTGGGACTTCCGGCCGTCCAGTGGTATGTCGAGCCGAAATACTGGCCGTTTATCCTGACCTTTGTGAATCTGTGGAAGGGTTGCGGCTATGGGACGCTGATCTATATTGCCGGCATTACAGGAATCGATCCTGCTTTTTACGAGGCTGCAAGGCTGGACGGCGCGAGCCGGTGGAAACAGGTTACGAATATCACGTTGCCCTGTCTGGTGCCGTCGCTGATTACGATGACCATGCTGAATATCGGACATATTTTCAGCTCGGATTTCGGACTGTTTTATCAGGTTCCGCAGAATTCCGGTGCCCTGTTCAGTGTGACGCAGACGATTGATACTTATGTATACCGCGCGCTGATGTCCGCCGGCGGCATTGGCCGTTCCGCGGCAGCAGGCTTCTTCCAGTCGATCGTGGGCTTCATCCTGGTTATGGGAGCGAACCTCATCGTGCGGAAGATCAGTCGTGAGAACGCGATGTTTTAGGAGAGGAGGAAAATAACATGCTTCGCACAAAATCAAATATCCGGTATCAAATCATCATCAACGTGATCATGATGCTGGTTACTCTGATCATGGTTGCTCCGCTGATCCTGCTGTTTATCTCGTCTGTTTCTTCGGAGAAATCCCTGCTGGTGAATGGGTATTCGTATATCCCGAAGGAACTGAGCTTGGACGCTTACCGGTACATTTTCAGCAACCGGCAGACGATTTTCCGGGCGTACGGAATTACAATCATCGTGACGATTATCGGCACGACCTGCAACGTGATGCTGTCCGCGATGATGGGATACGCGCTTTCCGTAAAAAAACTGCCGTTTCGGAATATCATCAATTTTTATATCTTCTTTACGATGCTGTTCAGCGGTGGTCTGGTGCCCTCGTATCTGATGTGGGCAAATACGTTCCATATTAAAAATACGCTGCTGGCGCTGATCCTGCCAAATTTTCTTTTAAGCGCGATGAATGTGATCCTGGTACGTACCAATTACACCACCAGTATTCCGGAAGCGCTGTATGAGGCGGCGAAAATCGACGGAGCCTCCTATCTGCAGATTTTTACAAAAGTTGTTTTTCCCATGGGGAAGCCGATACTTGTCACTATCGGACTGTTTTCAGGCCTGACCTACTGGAATGACTGGACGAATGGACTTTACTATATCAATGATCCAAAGCTGTACAGTATACAGAATCTTCTGAATAAAATGATCCAGGATGTTCAGGCGCTTCAGGCAAACGCTTCCGCGGCAGGAAGCGGAGCCGCGATGCAGATCCCGACAGTCAGTGTACGTATGGCGATTGCTTTTGTGGCGATCCTTCCGATCCTGATCATCTATCCGTTCCTGCAGAAATATTTTGCGGAGGGTGTTGCACTTGGAGCAGTCAAGGGCTGAGAAAGGACTCTTGCGGGTGGACCTTGAACAGACAGGAGATGGCTGCCGCCCTAGCGGACGGTGAGCAGCAGACCTGTATCAGAGACGGCTATCCGGCATCCGGCGACTGAACTGGCTGTCAGATGGCCGTTTTCTCTGTGCGCAGGCTCAGGCATGGAAATCAGCTGCTGACGTAGTATGTGGGCCGCGCGGGCGAGCAGGAAGGAACAAGACTGTGCATGGCAAGATGGAAGAATATTTCACGGTGCGGAAAAAGGAACGGGGAAAGGAAAGATATACAGATATATAAAGGAGCAACAAAAATATGGCAAGATTTGAGTGTAATGTAATTTCTTATGTTTTGCAGAGAGCCGTGGATATCACAGTGATTATCCCGAGCGTGACGATTCCGGAAGCGATGTTCTGTCAGAACAGTCGTCCGTCCCACGCAGTGAAAGAGGAGTATCCGGTTCTCTACCTGCTCCACGGCATGGGAAACAATCATGCGACCTGGTGCGGGTACAGCAATATTGAATTGTTTGCGGAGGAGCGGAATATTGCTGTTGTCATGATTTCCGGAGAGAATAAATTTTACCGCTCTGTGCCGGGCGGAGACGATTATGAGAGATTTATTGAAGAAGAGCTTCCGGAATTTGTAACAAACATGTTTCCCATTTCCAGACTGCCGGAACAGACGTATATTGCCGGACTGTCCATGGGAGGCGCGGGCGCTTTGATGCACGGCCTTGGCAATCCGGGAAAATATGCCGCGATCGGCGCCTTTTCCGCGGCGATACATAAAGGAGATCCGGATTCAGAAAAAGCGGACGACTGCGGATTGCCGGATCCCAGAGAGAAGGCGGAGGAAATCCTCCGAAAGGGTGTAAAAATTCCGAAGATTTATCTGGCCTGCGGGACAGAGGACTTTCTATATCAGGAAAATCAGATGTTCAGAGATTTTCTGATGGAAAAGCGTGTGGACGTTACCTGGGTTTCGGTTGCCGGGTATGGACATGAGTGGAGATTCTGGAATCAGCAGATTGAATGCTTTCTGGACTGGATTCCGCGGACTGACGGGTATGCGAAACAGGGGAAACGAAAGATATAAGCCGCTGCGTTTGCCTTGTACAAAGGCAGGAGGAGTGAAAAGGTGAAGAAGAGGATCAGAGAATTTGGAGGAAGCAGCAGTCCGGAGATATCCGCGCGGGAGAAAAGGAACCGGGAGATTGCCCGTATGGCTGCCTCGGAAGGGATTGTTCTGCTAAAAAATGCAGGAATTCTGCCTTTGCGGACGGATCAGCCGGTCGCGCTGTTCGGAGCGGGGGCAAAAAGAACCGTAAAAGGCGGGACAGGCTCGGGCGATGTGAATGAACGGGAATGTGTCAGCATCTATCAGGGACTAAAGAATGCCGGCTTTGCGATCACAAGTGAAAGCTGGATTGAAGATTATGAGGAACGATACTGGCAGGCAAGGCAGAAGTGGAAAGAGGAAATTCTGAAGGGGACAGGAGGGACAACATCTCCGTCATTTTTCAAAATTTATTCTTCTCATGTGTTTGCCATGCCGCAGGGCCGCAGCATAAGGGAGATGGAACTGGAAGGTGCGGCTGCCTGTATTTATGTGGTCAGCCGAATCGCAGGCGAAAATGCGGATCGCAGGGAGAGCGAAGGAGACTATTACCTTGCAGAGCAGGAAAAAGAGGACATCCGGATGCTCTGTTCCCATCATGAGAATGTAATCGTGATTATTAACTCCGGAGGACAGATTGATGTGGAAGAGTGGCCGGATTTTCCGCAGATCAAAGCTGTTTTGTACATAGGTCAGCTGGGAATGGAAGGCGGGAACGCGCTTGCGGATGTTCTCACAGGGAAGGTGACTCCCAGTGGGAAGCTCACAGATACATGGGCGAAGAAGTATGATGATTTTCCGAACGCGAAGACCTTCAGCCATCAGAACGGAAATGTTTTTACAGAAAAATATGAGGAAGGCATTTATGTCGGATACCGGTACTTTGACAGTTTCGGCGTTGACCCGAAGTATCCGTTCGGATATGGCTTGTCCTATACAGATTTTGCATTTGCCTGTGAGGAGATTGCGGTGAACGCAGGAAAGATCACTGTGAAAGCGTCCGTCAGGAATACAGGAACTGTTTTTGCGGGAAAAGAAATCTTACAGGTGTACTGTGCATGTCCGCAGCGACAGCTGACGAAAGAGATAAAACGACTGTGCGGGTTTGCCAAGACGGATTTGCTCGCTCCCGGGGAGAGCCAGCAGATCAGTATTTCATTTCCGGCAAAGAATCTGGCGTCTTTTTCTGAGCATGAGAGCGCATGGATCATGGAACAGGGGCATTATATTCTGCTTCTGGGAAATTCTTCCCGGAATCTGAAAACTGTGGGAGCTCTGAATGTGGAAGCAGATGCCGTTCTGCAGCGGGTATCTCATATCTGCCCGCTTAAGGAAGAACTTTCGGAGATTGCCCCGGAAAAGGATACGATGAGGAGACAGGCAGACGCATTGTGGAAGCTCGTGCAGAAAGAAAAGCTGCCGGTGATCTCATTTGTGCCTGAAGAGGAGCTACCGGTATACCGGCTGGAGAGTGAATATCAAAAAGAGGCCTCCAGGCTGGCCGAAAAACTTACCGATGAAGAACTGACTGCGATGGTGATCGGAGAAGTGAATAAAGCGCAGTCCAGCGCTCTGGGCTCTGCAGGGGTAAAAGTGCCGGGAGCCGCAGGAGAGACAAGCGGAATCCTGGAGGAAAAATGGGGAATACCGGGCATTTCCATGGCAGATGGACCGGCAGGTCTGCGGCTGATAAAAAAATACAGCTTTGATCCGAATACAATGCAGGTATATGGAATCGGAATTTCGCAGGCGCTGGAAGGAGGTTTCTTTTCTGACTCACTGGAGGAAGAAGGGCCTGAGGTGAGATACCAGTACTGTACGGCATTTCCTGTCGGAACTGTGCTTGCCCAGACTTGGAATGTATCGCTTCTGGAGATAGCAGGGAGAGCAGTCGCGGAAGAAATGCAGGAGTTTCAGGTGGCGTGGTGGCTGGCTCCCGGTATGAATATTCACAGAAATCCTCTGTGTGGGCGTAACTTTGAATACTACTCGGAAGATCCGCTGGTCAGTGGCCTGATGGCGGCAGCTATTACGAGAGGAGTGCAGTCTGTCCCGGGGGTTGGCACCACGATCAAGCATTTTGCATGCAATAACCAGGAGGATAACCGTATGGGATCGGACAGCGTCATTTCAGAGCGTGCGCTGCGGGAGATTTATCTGCGTGGTTTTGAGATCGCAGTCAGAAAATCCCAGCCGATGGCAATCATGACATCCTACAATAAAGTCAACGGGGTACATGCCGCAAATGCCAGAGATCTCTGTACGGTCGCAGCGCGGGAAGAATGGAATTTCCGGGGGATTATCATGACAGACTGGACGACGACGTATCCGGCGGGCGGAAGTATTTCCTGGAAGTGTCCGGCGGCTGGAAACGATCTGATTATGCCTGGCTATGCAGGGGATTTTGAAAGCATACGGGAAGCTTTGAAGAGCGGGAAACTGAGCCGGGAAGATCTGAAAAACTGCGTGAAACGGCTGTTCACAGTCATTTATCAGACGCTCGGATTTGAGGACTGTAAATGTTATGACTCTAATTCGCGCGAGGAGTACGGTGAAGTTAAGGCTTGCCCGTGAGTTCTGTGTGTGGAAAAAGAAAGAAAAGGAAGGAAAGGTATTATGAAGCACATAAATACAATGTTTGAACTGAACGGTAAGAAAGCGATTGTAACAGGAGGTGCAAGAGGACTTTGCTATTCTATTGCAGAAGGACTGCATGATGCCGGCGCGGAAATCGTGCTGATTGACATTAACCGTGAGAATCTGGTGAATGCGGCCGAGGCGTTGGGAAAAGAAGGGCCGAAGGTGCATTATGTTGTCGGTGATCTGAGCAAATTGGACGAGCTGCATAGTGTTTATCAGGAAGCATTGGAAAAGCTGGGCGGACGTGTGGATATTTTGTTAAACGGTGCCGGTTTACAGTACCGTTGTAAGGCGGAAGATTTCCCGCTGGATAAGTGGAAATTGATTCTTGATATCAATCTGAGCGCGGTTTTTGTTCTGGCACAGCTGGCAGGCCGTACAATGTTGAAGCAGGGCAACGGCAGGATTATTAATATCGCTTCCATGACTTGTTTTTTCGGGAGCGAGATGATTCCGGCTTATACGGCAAGTAAAGGCGGGGTCATGCAGATCACAAAGGCTTTGTCAAATGAGTGGGCAGGCCGTGGAGTGAATGTAAACGCGATTGCTCCGGGCTATATGGAAACAGCTCTGACAGCAGATATGAAAGAAAAGAATCCGGCCCAGTATGAAGAAATCACAAACCGCATTCCGGCCCGCCGCTGGGGTAAACCGGAAGATTTGCAGGGAATCGCTGTTTTTCTTGCAAGTGACGCAAGCAATTATATTTCAGGCGCGATCATTCCCGTTGACGGGGGTTATTGGGGAAAGTAGGGAGATTAGTGTGAAAGAAAGTTAATTAAGTCCAAAACGTGAATTAGACACAAAAAGAAGGCTCACATAGTGAACCATCTTAGAGGTATTCCCACCTAGATAGAAGAGGCGCACCTGCACATCAACAGCAAAACGGGTGGGTGCATCTGATGTTGATGCCGGGATGCCTTAATAATTGAGTCTATTGTAACACATAAACGCGGAGGTGTAAAACACGTTCATTACTATTTGTGCCGCCAACCGAAGGGCGGCGGAATGGAGATTATTATGAAAATTTCAGTTTTGTATCTGGGACGTATTGAATGCAGAAGAGATAACCTCATCCAGTGCAGTGATTTGAGCCAGATGATAAAATCACCGATCTCAGCAATTTTGGTTCAGCATCCGGAATTGGGGAATGTTCTGTATGATACAGGAAACAGCCCGTTTTATGCGTCTGAATACTCCAGACACACGTTGGAAACATATCCGATACCGGAATTTATTTCGATAGAAGACGCATTGAAAAAGAAAGGACTCCAGACATCTGATATTGACAGGATCATTTTGTCTCATCTGCATTTTGATCATGTGGGAGGCCTGAGATATTTCCGGGGTACGAAAGCAATAAAGAATGTGCTGGTTTCGGAAGCTGAATTAAAAAATGCATATTATCAGGTTATGATTGGACAGGGTGGAGCTTATGTGAAGAGTTTGTTTGATCTGGATGGGATAGAGTATAAAACAATAAAGGAAGATACAGTTCTTGCAGAGGATATGAGATTGTTTATTCAACAGTCTCATACGCCGGGGCTGATCGGTATGATGCTGAGGTCAAAGTCAAAAGGAAATCTTCTTGTGACCGGGGACACGATTTATACCAGAGAAAATTATGAGAAAGAACTGCCGCCGGGAGGTTCTATCAATAAGACGCAGAAAGAGTTTTTTGACAATCTAGCATGGATTAAAAAAATGGAGCGGCAAAATTCTGCAGCGATAATATACGGACATGATTTTGACCAGATAACGGATCTGAACCAGGAAGGAAGTTTTGAATAAAACGGATTATGGAAACGCAGTTTTTCAAATCGGAGAGAGTGTCAGAAAGAATCACGCGGATTCGTGGAATTGCAGGGGAACTGATGTATCTGGTGGAGGGTACAGAAGAAGCATTTTTGATTGACACGGGAGTTGGTATCGGTAACCTGAAAAAATTTCTGAAGACTTTGACAGATAAGAAAGTGACGGTTTTGCTCAGCCACGGGCATGTGGATCATGCCCTTGGAGCGGGACTGTTTGAAAACGTTTATATGAATTTATATGATGAAAAGGTGTATAGAGAAAATTCAGTATTGCCTCATCGGATTGCTTTTTTTGATGCCGCTATTGATCATTGGAGAGAATATGTGAAAAAAGAAGATATCATTGAAAAACCAGTGAACCAGTTTCTGCCGTTGAAGGAAAGGCAGTGTTTTTTTCCAGGGGGAATAACGATTGAGGCGCTGCCGCTGCCTGGACATACACGAGGATCAATGGTATTTTTATTTCCGGAGGAAAGATCTGTATTATTCGGAGACGCCTGCAATTCTTTTACTTTTTTGTTTGACCATAACTCCTGTTGTGTATCTGAGTACAGAAGGAGTCTGATCTGGCTTCAAGATAAAATACACGGTCGGTATGACAGAGGATATGTATCTCATGGGAGCGGAGAAGCGCCGGATGGGCTGCTGGAATCTGCAATAGAACTGACAGCGGATATTCTTAAAGGCAAAGCAGATCGTGTTCCATTTGAATTTATGGGAGATTTTGCGTGGATTGCCCGAAAGGTGGATAAGAAACTCAGAAGAATAGATGGTGGTGCCGCGAATATTGTGTATTCTGAAAATACATGGAAAGGGACGCTAATATAATAGTTTTTGACGGAGGCATGGATATGGCAAAGAAACAAACGGCGGGGCGCGACAGGCTCGGTACTCTCGCTCCCAAATTCGCGGAACTGAATGACGACGTATTATTCGGAGAGGTGTGGTCGCGGGAGGATAAACTCTCGCCCAGAGACAGAAGCATGGTCACCATCGCGGCGCTGTTCTCGGCGGGGCTTTATCCGCAGCTGAAAAGCCACCTTGCTTTGGGCAAAGAACACGGCGTTACCAGGACGGAAGCGGTGGAGATCGTTACCCAGCTGGCTTTCTACTGCGGCTGGCCGAAAGCGTGGAGTACTTTCCCGCTGATCGCGGAAGTCTACGGCGAAGAGGAAGGCGCCCCGGCAAAAGA